>JARKQH010000270.1 GCA_029974925.1 Verrucomicrobiota bacterium | reverse complement strand
GAACGAAACATTGATTTCCAACTGATCGGTCTGCCCGATGGCCGGCAGCGATGCGGCCAGCAACGTTATGAGCTGGTGAAGCTGCGCAGAACTGCCCTGGGCTCGCTCAGGGATGGGACCCACGATTTCAGTCCGCACCTGCCGGTTGGTTTCGCACGCGTTCTCCCGCACAGCCTCCAAAGCGCAGTTGATGACCTCGGCGCAATTAAATCCCGACGTAAGGAAGTCCGGCGGCTCCACTGGGTAGTGATAGTCACCCCGGGCATCCTCACTTTCCTTTCTCCACCCGTCCAGGGCGCGGATGATCTCTCCAAGCAGCCCCCGCTGGGTGATTGACAGGGGTGTATCAAGCAACGTGGTGATCATGCTCCTCCAGCCGTCCACGACCTGGGCTTGGGCGCGCCGGCGCTCCCGGCCGATATTTGCCCCGATCCTCGCGGCTTCGAACACGGCGTGGCGCAAGCCGGCCAGTTCCTGTTCGCTGGCCTGCTGCGTGCGAGCCGCCTCTCGCGAATCATCGGTCAATTGCCGGATGCGGTCGGCGGCGCGCTCCTGTTCGGCGGTCAAATCCCGCACCCGCAAACACAGCGCGGTCTGGATGATCCGCAGCTCCTCGATCGTGGCTTGGAGACGCTGGAGGTCCGCCTTTTGCGCCGCGTCGGCCTTGGCCCAGGCGGCGAGTTCATCCCTTTGCTGGCGGATGCGCTGTTCGAGTTCGGCGGTGTGCTGGCGCAGCCGGGTTTCCCCGGCAGCCCGCTCCGCAAGCTCAGCCTTCCATTCCCCGGCTCGCCGCTCCCATGCTTCGGCCTCCGATTGCAGTGCGGCGTAATCCGCCCGCTGCCGCTCAAGTTGCTCCTCGGCTTCAACGAGATTGCGCTGCAACGCGGCAAGGGCCTGCTGGTGGTTTGCCAGCGCACCTTCCAACTCGCTTCGACGGCGGTCGAGTTCGCCGATCCGCCCCTCGGCGGTTTCGCGGCGTTGCCTTTCACCGGCCAGCGTTTCGGCCAGTTGCTTCAGCCGCTGCTCAAGTTGCGCTTTCGCCTCCTCCAACTGCCCGATGCCGGCTTCAAGCCGGGTTTGCTCGGCCTGGGACCTCTCTTGCAGGGCTCGCAACCGATCCTCGGTGGCTTGCGCCTGCTCGCGCAAGTGCGTTTGCGCCTCCCGGTTCTCCGCCAGCGCGGCCTCCAGTTGCTGTC
>JARKQH010000232.1 GCA_029974925.1 Verrucomicrobiota bacterium | reverse complement strand
ACGGGCAGGCCGGCCAGTAGATCGAGCGCGTTCCGGTCTTTCGCGACCTGCTGAGTGTAAATCGCCACATCCCGGCGCGCAGTCTCGAGGGGGCTTTGGGCGCGGAACAAGTCCAGCTCCGGCACCAAGCCAAGGTCGTAGCGGCGTTTGATGAGGTCATAAGCCGCCTGCTGGGCTTCAAGGGTGGTTTGGGCCAGCTCAAGCGCCTCCCGGTCGGCGGCAAGGGCCAGCCACGCGTTGGCGACCGAGGAGACCAGAAGAATCTGCGCGCCGCGGCGCGCTTGGTCGGTGGCCAGGAATTCCTCCAGGGCCCGGTCCTTGAGGCTGCGAATGCGGCCGAAGAAGTCGAGTTCCCAGGAGGCGATGCCCAGTTTGGCGTCGTAGCGGGAGAGGGTCTGCCGGCTTCCCGAGCTGGACAGATCGGCCGGCACGCGCTGCCGGCTGGCACTGCCGGTGGCCTCGGCCACCGGGAACAGGCCGGCGCGTTGAATTCCATAGAGCGCACGCGCACGCTCCACGTTCTGGAGGGCGAGCCGCAGGTCACGGTTGTTGGTCAAGGCCAGGCCGACCAGGTGACGCAGGCGTTCGTCAGTGAAAAACTCGCGCCAATCCAGGTCGGGAGCGGGAACCGCATGGGTGGGCATCCCGGCGGCATAGGCGGGGCCGGAAGGCCAGGCAGGCGGCACCGGTGCGGCCGGCCTCGAGTATTTCGGAGCGAGAGTGCAACCGGCGGCAAGGCCGGCGAGGGCGACCAAGGAAGGAAAGAGGTGAGGTTTCATGGCATTAGTGTCCAGCAGTGGCACTCAAGGCGGCGGCAGCGGCGACGGACGTTTTTCGCCGACCAAAGGCCTTCTCAATCAGCACGAAGAACAGCGGCGAAAACAGAAGCACCAGCAGGGTGCCGGAAATCATGCCGCCCAGCACGGCGGTGCCGATGGCGGTCATGGCGCCGGCGCCGGCGCCGGTCGCCACTGCCAGCGGCAGCACGCCGAAGCCGAACGCCAGCGAGGTCATGACGATGGGGCGGAAGCGGAGGCGCGTGCCTTCGAGGGTGGCCTCGACGAGACCCATGCCTTGCTCGACGCGCGCCTTGGCGAATTGAACAATGAGAATGGCGTTCTTGGTAGTCAAGCCCAGCGTGGTCAGCAGGCCGATTTGGAAGTAAACATCGTTGGGCAGGCCGCGCAACGTCGAGGCGATGACACCCCCCAGGACGCCGAGCGGCAGCACCAACAGGATGGACAGGGGGATGGGCCAGCTTTCGTAAAGGGCGGCCAGGCACAGAAAAATCACGAGGATGGAAAAGGCATACAGCGGAGCGGTCTGCGTGCTGGCCATGCGTTCCTGGTAGGAGACGCCGGTGTAGTCATGGCCAATGCCTTGGGGCAGTTTCGCGACAATTTCCTCGAACGCCCGCATGGCCTCGCCGGTACTCCGGCCCGGCGCCGGCTCGCCCTGAATGTTGAGGCTCGGGAATCCATTAAAGCGCTCCAGGCGGGGCGACCCGCTGGTCCAGCGCGTGGAAGCGAACGAGGCAAACGGGACCATTTTGCCCGCGGTGTTGCGGACGTAAATTTTTTCCAAGTCAGCCGGCAGCCGGCGATGCGGAGCGTCGGCCTGGACATAGACGCGTTTGACCCGGCCGGCCTGAATGAAGTTGTTGACGTAGGTGCTGCCGAACGCCGCGGAAAGCGTGCTGTGAATGGAACTGATGGGCAACCCCAAAGCCCCCGCCTTCTCCCAATCCACGTCCACGCGGAATTGAGGGACATCCTCCATCCCGTTGGGGCGGACATTGGTGAGGCGGGGGTCCTTGGCGGCCATGGCGAGAAACTGGTTGCGGGCAGCCATCAAGGCTTCATGGCCCAAGCCGCCGCGATCCACCAACTGAAAGTCCAC
>JARKQH010000222.1 GCA_029974925.1 Verrucomicrobiota bacterium | reverse complement strand
CCCGCCCGTTACGAACTGTTGGGCCGGCTGATTGACGCGCGCCTGGCCGCCGGCCACACCCTGACCATGAGTTCCTTCTTCAACATTTCCTCAATGCCCAATGGCAAGACGGACATGAACAACAACGGGGCGTTTTCGACCGATTACATCGGGCAGAACCATGCCTACCCCACCAACACCTACGCGGCTCGCGCGCAGATGGAAAGGGAGCACCTCGAATACATTCAGGGCCTCATTCAATACCTCGCCACCAGCCCGCGCTCACCGCCGAGTCTTCGCGCCGAAGTCCTGAGCTGGGGGCCCACGCGCGACGAGTGGCCCGAAACCGGCGGGTATTCCCCCCAGCTCTACGTGCGCGAGGCGCGGCGAATGGTGAGTGATTACGTCATGACACAAGCCGATTGTCAGAGCGCCCGCATGGCGCCGGACCCCGTCTGCCTCGGGTCCTACAACATGGATTCGCACAACTGCCAGCGCATCGTCCAGAACGGTTACGTTCGCAACGAGGGCGACGTGCAAGTGAGCGTTCCGCGGCCCTACCCCATCTCCTACCGGTCCATTGTGCCCCGCGTGGGCGAATGTGAAAACCTGTTCGTCACCTTCGCCATTTCCGCCAGCCACATCGCTTTCGGGTCCACCCGCATGGAACCGGTGTTCATGATGGCGAGTCATTCCGCCGCCACCGCCGCCGCCTTTGCGATTGACGATGATGTGCCGGTTCAGCAGGTGAATTACGCCAAGCTCGGCCTCCAGCTCGCGGCGGATGGCCAGGTGCTCTATTGGGGAAGCGCCGGTGAAACCAACGGGGTTATTGTGGATAACGCCGATGCCGGCGCCGCAATCGTCGGCGCATGGGAGTCCAGCGCTTCCGTGGCCGGTTATTGGGGGACCAACTACCTGCACGACCTCAACACGGGCAAAGGCGCCAAGAGCGTCACGTTTACCCCCGACCTGCCGGAGGCCGGGGCCTACAAGGTGTACTTGCGCTGGACCGCCCACTCGAATCGCGCGACCAATGCGCCCGTGGACATCGTCCACGCCGCCGGCACGCAAACCTTCACCGTCAACCAAACGGTCAGCAACGGCGTCTGGGTCCATTTGCTCACCGCCAATTTCAATGCAGGCACCAACGGCCGGCTGGTGCTCCGAAACGGCAGCACGACCGGCTATGTCGTGGCCGATGCCGCACGCTGGGTGTCGCTGACCGCCCCGCCTCCCCTCGTTCAGCTCGTCGCCACGGACCCCGTGGCTGGCGAAACCGGGAAAACCGCCAAGGTGACTTTCGCCCGGCCGGCGGACCAGGCCGATGTTTCCCTGACCGTTCGGTACCAGCTCGGCGGCACCGCCAGTAACGGAGTGGATATTGCCGCCCTGCCCGGAACTGTGACCTTTGCGCCCGGCGCCGCCTTCACAAACCTTGTCATTCGGGCGGTGGACGACGAAACCGCTGAGGGCGACAAGCTCTTGACCCTCACGCTCCAACCCGATGCCAGTTACCGCGTCGGCCCCCTCAGCAACTGCGTTGTCCGGATTCTGGATAAACCGTTTGATGCCTGGCGGTTCCTCTTCTTCACCGCGCCCGAACTCCTCGACCCGGCCATCTCGGGTCCCGAGGCTGACCCGGATGGCGACGGCGTTTCGAACACGGAGGAATTTCGAGGAGGGACCGACCCGCGCGATTCCCGCAGTGTCCTCAAGGTTCACATTGAGGCGCGGGACCATGCGGTCCGGCTCGGCTTTCCGGCGGGCTCCAACCGCGCTTACGTTCTGGAATACCGCCAGGATTTCAACGCGGGCCCCTGGGCGGACCTGACCAATCCCGCCTCAGCGGCCACCAATCGTTGGTTCCTCTGCGAGGACCCTTTGCCCCCCGGCGCCACCAGCCGCTTCTACCGCCTCCGCGTCCCGTGAGGGCGGCTCATATTCATTCAATCATTCAACGTCCGCCTCTTCGGCGTTTTCCGCAGCCTCACCAACCCGCCGCGCCTCAGGATTAACGGGTCCCCGAGCGAAGCTCGGACGTGCTCCGGTTGTTTGAAAAGCGCTGTTGCACTGAACCCATCCGCGCGCATTTTTCCTGCTGGCGGCGGGAGCCCGAATTTCGCAAAATACGCGGGATTCTGTTGCAATAATGATTCCAATGAAAAGCAAGTGTTCCTGGACGGTTTGCGGGTTCGGCGCCGGCTGGTCTTTCTCGATGATTGTCCAACGTTCCCGGGGTTTCTTTCGCCGGGTTCTCGGGGCAGGGTGCCTGGGCTGGACTGTGGCGGCGGTGTGGACTGCGTCGGCCGTCACCGAGACAATCCCCATTCCCAACGGCTCATTCGAATCGCCGGCAACGGCTTTTGTTGATACTCGGATTGACTCGTGGCAGAAGACGCCCAAGCCTGTTTGGTACGACGAGACACAGGGACTGTGGGACCAGTTGACCGGCTTGTTCAAGAACACCGACCCGGGCAGTCCGGATCACATCCACAACTGCGATGGGGACCAGGCCATCTGGCTCTTTGCGGTTCCCGAGGTTGGGTTGTTCCAGGATTACGAGACGGTGGACTGGGATGACGCGGCGCCGACGCATGCGTTTAACGCGCGCTTTGAGGTGGGCAAATCCTACCAACTGACGGTGGGAGTGATTGGCGGCACCGGCGGGATGAGGGAAGGCGTTTCCCTCCAGGCCAGCCTCTACTACCGGGATGCCGCCAGCAACCGGGTAGTCGTGGCGGCAACCAACATCGTTTACACCCGCGCGCAGTTTCCCAATGCCACGAACCTCGTGGATATCGAATTGCAGGTGCCCACGGTGCAGGCGGCCGATCCCTGGGCCGGCCAGCACATCGGCATCCAGCTCCTTTCCACCGTGGGTTTCGAGCTGGCCGGGGGATATTGGGACCTGGACAACGTGCGCCTGACGGCAAAGGCCGCGGCCCTGGTTCAACCGGGCTTTCTCGACAACCGCTTCGGATTCTCCATTGACAGCGAGCCGGGACTGCGTTTTGAGATTCTTGCGACTACGAATCCGAGCCTGCCGTTGGCCCAGTGGACCAGTCTGGGAACCGTCACCAACGCCAGCGGCATGGTCCGGTTCACGGAGCCGGCGCCGGCTCCTGGCACCCGTTTTTATCGCGCCCGGCAGTTGCCTTAAACCAGCCGCAAGCCGATGTAATGCAATGAGCCCGACCGCCGCACCCCGGGACCCGCCGGCGGATGATTCAACCCGCGGCGGAACGCGTTGCGGCGGGCCGGTAGGGTGCTCCTCCGCCTTTACGCTCATCGAATTGCTGGTGGTCATCACCATCCTGGCGATTCTGGCCGCTTTGTTGCTGCCTTCGTTGTCCCGCTCGAAGGAGGCGGCCCAACGGACCGCGTGTTTGTCCAACCTCCGCCAGATCGGCATCGCCATTCATGGCTATGCGGCCGACCACCACGGCAAAATTCCCCACGGTCCCCCGGCGGGACCCTTTACCAGTCCGGCAAACTTCTATCCCTCGACGGGGGCGCCCACGAGCCTGATTTCGCTTTACAATGCCGCGCCGGTCGGCTTGGGCCTGCTGCTGGAAAATTATCTCTCCCGGCAGCCCCGCGTCCTGTTTTGCCCGGGCTCGGACCAGCGTCTCAATGCGGAAGCCGAACTGGCCAAGGTGGGCGTGCGGCAGGCGCAGGGCAGTTACTACTATCGCCATGGGGGCAATACGTTGCTGTTTGACGATCCCACGCAGCCGCCCGCCGCTGAACACATTCTGCTCGAGAACCTCGGCCGGAACCGGCAGGGCCGGCCCATTCGCGCGCTGGCCATTGACGCCCAGTTCCTGTGCCCTCCCGAAGTCGCGGTTTTCAATGTCCTGCCCAGCACGCATCACCGGCAGCAATCCGTCGGCCTGTTGTTTTCGGATGCGCACGCCCTCTCACGGCCCAACCGCGAGGCGCGGTTCACAGTGGATGTGCGCAGTTACGGTGAGCTGCGGGACTCATTCAGCAAGATTTTGCAGGTGCTCGAGCGGGCCGATGAAGAATTCTAAGCCGGCCGGCGAAGGGCGAACGCCACGCCGGCGTTTGCTCCCATAAAAAATTTGCGCTGTTCGCGAGGTGACGTAAGCTGGCGGGCAGAAACTCGAAGTCATGCAACAAATACCCTTGGGAGTCAGTTCGCTGTACGGGAGCCGCCTGGCGTACGGATGCTGGCGTGTGGCGGGCACTTGGAATCCGGCGGAAGTCACCGACGCATCGCGGGCCGCTGGACAACGGGCCATCACGGCTGCTTACGAGGCGGGCTACACCGTGTTCGACAACGCGGATATTTACTGCGGCGGAGAAGCCGAGCGGATTCTGGGCGAGACGCTGCGTTCGGTCAGCGGCATGCGGGAAAAGGTCGTGGTGGTGACCAAGTGCGGCATCCGTTTTGCCGGCAGTCCCCGGCCCGATTCGCCCCAACGTTACGACTTTTCCGCCGCCCACATCCTCCAATCCTGCGAGGGCTCGTTGCGACGGCTGGGCATCGAAACCATTGACGTGTATCTCTTGCACCGGCCGGACTACCTGGCTGACCCCGACGAGGTGGCCGAAGCTTTTACGAGCCTCAAACAGGCGGGCAAAGTCAGGTTCTTT
>JARKQH010000213.1 GCA_029974925.1 Verrucomicrobiota bacterium | reverse complement strand
GGTTGCGAGGGGGTGGGCAGTGGCGACGAGACGTCGCCTCCCCGAGGGGGTGGATTTGACCGCGGATGGCACGATAGGAAATAGCGGGAGAGCATGGCGGCAAGGAGGGTGGTGTCCGGCCCAAGCGACTTCGCCCGCCCTGTGCGCCGTCTCGCTCATCCGCGAAATCCGCGAAATCCGCGGTCGGTTCTTTGGCCGGTCACGCGTAGGGCATCCTTATTGGGCTCGGCGCGCCGCACTTCAGCCTTTAGTTTCGTGGCAGGGAGCGCAGGCCCGCAGACCACGCAGAAAGACGCAGAACTGGGCAGGGCCTTGGCCCGCACAGAGTACGTTCGCCCGGGGGAGGCTCCCTCGATGAGCTTTCTTTCGCCGCCGTGGTATCGCGGAGCATCGCGATGCATCGGGACTCACGGCTGGCGGAGACTCCGGGGTGCCACCACCCCCAGCCCCCTCCGCAAGCGGAGGGGGCTGGACGTTTTGGGGACGGGAGACCGGGGGTGGCGGCCTGGCGGCCTTACCCCCGGCTACTGTCTGAAACCCTTTCAGGGTTTTGAAGACGGGTTGGGGAATGGGCAAAAGGGGAAGTCCCGAACTGATGACGAGCTGCGAAGTAATTAAGGCTCTGGATGGGGGCTGGGACGTCTCGTCCCAGAAAGTTTTGGGTTGCGAGGGGGGGGCGGGGCGACGGGACGTCGCCGCTCCGAATAGTGGATTGGGGGTGGAGACGTCTCGTCTCCAAGGTTGAGCATTTGCCGGCCCGGGGAACCGGAATCGAGCAGCCGTTCGGTGACCAGGCTGGCAGGGGATACGCTTAAGCTAACAGGACCGCCGACGGCATGACGGCGACGAGACGTCGCCGCCCCCGAAGTAAATGTGGGTCTGGATGGGGGCTGGGACGTCTCGTCCCAGAAAGTTTTGGGTTGCGAGGGGGGGCGGGGCGACGAGACGTCGCCGCTCCGGATAGTGGATTGGGGGTGGAGACGTCTCGTCTCCAGGGTTCAGCATTTGCCGGCCCGGGGAACCGGAATCGAGCAGCCGTTCGGTGACCGGGCTGGCAGGGGATGCGCTTAAGCTAACAGGACCGCCGACGGCATGACGGCGACGAGACGTCGCCGCCCCAAACAGGGTTTGCTGGTTTCGGGCGCGGGGGAGGTTGGAGGGCGGGCCGTTTTTGGCTTTTCAGGCGACGGCAGGGCTGGCAGCGTTAGGCAACGATTTCATTTAGCGGAATTTTGACCTATGAAACAGCTCGCAACTCTTCTCGTCGCAAGCCTGGTGGCCGCAACCCTGCCGGGTGTCTCCAGCTCCGCCTTGGCTGCGGAGTCGCAAAAGGAAAAAGATCAGCGGATGAAATGGTTCCGCGAGGCCCGGTTCGGCATGTTTATTCACTGGGGCGTTTACGCCGTGCCGGCCGGGGAATGGGAGGGGAAAACCAACTACGGGGAGTGGTTCATGGAGGAAACCAAGATGCCGGTGTCGCAGTACGAGCAATTCGCCCGGCAATTCAACCCGGTCCGGTTCAACGCCCGGGAGTGGGTGCGGATGGCGAAGGAGGCGGGCATGAAATACATCGTCATCACTTCGAAGCATCACGATGGTTTTGCGATTTACCCGTCGCAACTGACCGACTGGTGCATCAAGTCCACGCCCTTCCAGCACGACCCGCTGAAGGAGCTGGCGGAGGCGTGCCGCGAGGCGGGCATCCGGCTGTGCTTCTATTATTCCATCATGGACTGGCATCATCCCGACTGGGGCACCCGCCGGGCCTGGCATGACAAGGCCAGCGGCAAGCCGGACATGGACCGTTATGTGGCCTTCATGAAAGGGCAGCTCAAGGAGCTCATCACCCATTACGGGCCGCTGGGCATTCTCTGGTTTGACGGCGAATGGGAGTCGCCGTGGACGCCCGAGCGGGGCCGGGACCTGTATGATTACGTGCGCAGCCTGCAACCGGACATCATCATCAACAACCGGGTTGGCAAAGGGCGGGCGGGCATGGCCGGCATGGACAAGGGGGAGGGTGCCGTTGGCGATTATGGGACGCCGGAGCAGGAGATTCCGGCCACGGGATTTGGGCCGGGGGTGGATTGGGAATCGTGCATGACGATGAACAACCATTGGGGCTACAACAAGCACGACCAGAACTGGAAGAGCGCCACCACGCTGATTCGAAATCTGGTGGACTGCGCCAGCAAAGGCGGCAATTACCTGTTGAACATCGGGCCGACGGCCGAGGGCCTTTTCCCGGACGCCAGTGTCGAGCGCCTGGCGGAAATTGGGAAATGGATGAAAGGCAACAGCGAGTCCATCTACGGCACCCAGGCCAGCCCGTTCGAAAGCCTGGCGTGGGGCCGCTGCACCCAAAAGCCAATGAGCGGGGGAATGACCCGGCTTTATCTGCACGTGTTTGAGTGGCCGTCGGGCGGCAAACTGGTTCTGCCCGGCCTGGCCAACAAACCGGTCAAAGCCTTTCTGCTGGACGGCAAAAAGCCTTTGGAGATTTCGAGCGCCGACAACCAGGTCACCATCGCGCTGCCGGCGACCGCCTCCAACCCGCATGCCACCGTGGTGGCGCTGGACATCCGGGGCAAGCCCCGCATCATCAAGCCCGACCCCTACGCGGACGAAACGCCCGAGCAACGGGATGCCCGGATGAAATGGTGGCGCGAGGCGCGGTTCGGGATGTTCATTCATTGGGGTGTTTATTCGGTTCCCGCCGGGACCTACAACGGCAAACAAATCCCGGGGATTGGTGAATGGATCATGAACCGGGGCAAGATTCCCGTGGCCGAATACCGCCAGTATGCGCGGCAGTTCAACCCGGTGAAGTACAACGCCGAGGAATGGGTGCGGCTGGCCAAGGCTGCCGGCATGAAGTACATCGTCATCACCTCGAAACACCACGACGGATTTGCAATGTTCGATTCGCAGGCGAGCGACTGGACGATTACCAAAGCCTCGCCCTTCGGGCGGGACCCGTTGAAGGAACTGGCGGCGGCCTGCCGGAAGCACGGCCTGAAGCTGGGCTTTTACTATTCCCAGGCGCAGGATTGGGTGAACGGCGGTTCGGCGGCGGGGGGAAAGTGGGATCCGGCCCAGGAACGCGACATGGATGATTACATCGCCAAGGTTGCGGTGCCTCAGGTGCGGGAGATTCTCAGCAATTACGGGCCCCTGGGGGTGCTGTGGTGGGACACACCGGTGGACATGAACAAGGAGCGGGCGGAAAAGCTCCTGCCGCTGCTGCGGCTGCAGCCGGGCATCATTCACAACAACCGGCTGGGGGGCGGTTACCGGGGCGATACCGAGACGCCCGAGCAATACATCCCCGCGACCGGGTATCCGGGGCGGGACTGGGAGACGTGCATGACGATGAACGACACGTGGGGATACAAGAGTTACGATCACAACTGGAAGAGCACCGCCACCCTGATCCGGAACCTGGTGGACATCGCGAGCAAGGGCGGCAATTACCTGCTGAATGTCGGGCCGACCGCCGAGGGGCTGATTCCCGAGCCGTCGGTTGAACGCCTCAAGGAGATCGGCAAATGGATGGACGTCAACGGCGAGGCCATTTACGCCACGACGGCCAGTCCCTTCAAACGGCTCCCCTGGGGCCGGTGCACCAAGCAGGTGACCCGCGCGGGGGCCACGCTGTACCTGCACGTCTTCAATTGGCCCGCGGACGGCCGGTTGCTGGTGCCGGGGCTCAAGAGCCCGGTCACTCAGGCCTATCTGCTGGCTTCGAAGACGCGCCTGCGGTTTGAGCCTTGCGCGGAGGGTGTGATGTTGAACGTTCCGGCCCAGGCGCCCGATCCGGTCTCCTCGACGGTCGTGGTCAAGGTCAAGGGCCCCGTGGAAGTCGAGCCGACGGCGTTGGTCCAGGATTATGACGGCTCGATGGTGCTGGCGGCCAGCGAGGCCAACCTGCATGGGAACGACATCCGGTATGAGTCCGGCCATCAACGGGACAACCTCGGGTTCTGGACCAACCCGGCGGATTGGGCGGATTGGGAAGTGAAGGTCAGCCGGCCGGGAACATTCGAGGTGAGTGTCGAGGCGGCGGCGGTGGCCCGGAGCCAACTGGAAATCTCGGCGCAAGGGCAGAAAGTGCAGGGAACAATCAATTCCACCGGCGATTACGGCAAATTCCGAGTGGTCAAGCTTGGCACCCTCCAAATCGCCGCGCCCGGCAAGGTCAGTATTGCGGTTCGGGCGGTGAAGGAGGGGTGGCAGCCGGTGAACGTGAAAGCCGTGCGGCTGAAGTTGGTGGCGCAGTGAGCAGCGGTTCGCGCGTCAACCGCGGTTATCGGATTGTGCGGCTGGTCAGCGGCGCCCACAGCGTGCATTCGCTGGCGGAGGCGGAGACCTTTCACCCCGTGGTCGGGCCCGTGGCCGAGGCGGAGGCGCTTTACGTGCGCCAGTTGGACCTGGTGCGGCGTTTTCGAGAGGCGAAAGAGGAGTTCGTGGTTTGGGATGTCGGGCTCGGCGCGGCGGCCAATCCGGTCACCTTTCTGCGGGCGGTGGCGGAGGCGCCGGGCCGCATCCGGGTGCTGAGCTTTGACCACACGCTCGAGCCGCTGGAGTTTGCGCTGCGCCACGTGGAGCATCTCGACTACCTCCGGGGTTACGAGGAGCCGCTTCACCGGCTCGTGCGGGAACACCATGCCGTGTTCAACCCCGGCGGTCCGCGCGTCGAATGGAGCGTCCGCGTCCACGACTTTCCCTCGCTCGTCCAGCAAGCCGAGGCCGCGACCTGGCCCAAACCGCACGTCATCATGTTCGACGCGTTTTCGCCGGCGAAAAACCCGGCGATGTGGACCCGCCCGCTGTTTGCGCGGCTTTTCCAATTGCTTGACCCGGACCGGCCCTGCGCGCTGCCCACCTATTCGCGGAGCACCTTGCTGCGGGTGACGTTGCTGCTGGCCGGTTTTTTTGTGGGCGTCGGTCACGCGACCGGCGAGAAAGAACAGACGACCATCGCCGCCAACTCGCCGGCGCTGGTTCGGGAACCTTTGGACCGGCGATGGCTCGAACGGGCCCGGCGGTCCACCAGCGCCGAGCCGCTGGAAACAGCGGTTTACCGCCAGGCGCCGTTATCGAAGGCCACGTGGGAGCATCTGCTGCAACATCCGCAATTCGGCTGACGACAGCATGGAAAATCCGGTGACATGGGAGGCGCTGTTGGCACGGCCGGGACCGCTGCTGGCTCTGGCGCCGATGCAAGACGTGACCGATCTCGGGTTTTGGCGGCTGATCCGCCGCTACGGCGGCGCGGACCTCTATTTCACCGAGTATTTCCGGGTTTACCCAGGGTCGGTGCTCAACAAGCACGTCCTCAAGTCCATCCTCCAAAATCCCACCGGCTGGCCGGTCGTCGCCCAGATGATCGGCAACGACATTCCGGCTTTGGTCCGCACCGCCCGCGAGTTGCAGCAATACCCGATTGCCGCCGTGGACCTGAATCTGGGGTGTCCCGCCCCGGTCGTTTACCGCAAGAGCGCGGGCGGCGGACTGCTTCGGCATCCGGCCCTGGTTGACGCGATTCTGGGCGCGCTGCGGGAAGCGGTGACCACCCGCCTCAGCGTGAAAACGCGCCTGGGCTTCGACTCACCGGCGGTTTTTGAGAAGCTGTTGGCGGTCTTTGCCCGGCACCGCCTGGACCTCCTGACGGTTCATGGCCGAACGGTCCGCGAGGGCTATCACAGCGAGGTCCATTACGAATACATCGCCCGGGCTGTTGCCGAAGTCCGCTGCCCCGTCCTGGCCAACGGCAACATCTACTCGCCGCAAAAGGCGCGGGAAGTCCTCGACCTCACCGGCGCGCGAGGGCTGATGATTGGCCGGGCGGCGATTCGGAATCCCTGGCTCTTCGAGCAAATCCGACAGCAGGAACGCGGCGAAACACCGACCCTGCCGACCGGACGCGACGTGCTGGCCTATGTCCACGACCTCTATGCCACCGCCTGTGACCCGCAAATTGCCGAGCGTTCGCAGGTGCAGCGGATGAAGAAATACATGAACTACCTGGCCCTGGCGGTGGAACCGAGCGGCCGGTTCCTGCACGGCATCCGCCGGGTTGCCAGCCGCGCCGACTTCTTCCGCCTCTGCGAGGAATTTCTCAATCACGACGAACCGCTGCCGTTGCATCCGTTCCGCCTGAACCTCCCCGCCGCCGATTTGCTGGCGGGGGAGCATTGTTGAGGGACAGAGTTGCGATCCGCGGCCCGCCGGCTCAGGCGCACGGGCTCAACCGACCCCGGCGTATTCCTCGTCCGTCTTGAGGTTCAAGCCCATGAGGACGTAGTCGTGGCGGACCGCCTGCATATCCTTGACGTATTCGGGGAGGCGCACCAGGTTGCTGAAACCCAGGAGGGCGAACATTTTGATCGCGGCGGTCTGCTCACCGATGAATTCGGCTTCCACTTTCTCCAGGCCCACGCCGCGGGCGATGGCGACGATTTCGGTTACCAGCGCGCGGGCCAAGCCCCGCCCGCGGTATTGGGGCAGCACCAGGACACTCACCCGGCCGATGTGCCGCTTCCAGCCGCCCAGTTGCTGGTGCAGTGTGGCGTCGCCGGCAATCTTCCCGTCTATGAACGCCAGCAGCGGCAGGTTCCGCCCCAGGTCAATATTCCGGCACCAGTCCCGAATGACCTGCGCATCCCCGACCCGGTGTTTGATGAACATTCGCTCCCGCTCGGGCACCGCGCGGAAGAATTCGTGAAAGGCCTTTTCGTCCTCCCGCTGCAACGGACGCAGCTTGCAGAGGGAGCCGTCTTTGAGGGTGATTTCCTTCGGAAATCTCTGCAGTTCAAACTCGAGTGACATAGGTCAATGCATCTGGTGCAACCACCATCGCAGATTCGCGGATTTAATGCAAACTATTATTATGCTCCCACCGCACCTGCCCGTTGGCATAAGCCGTCCCGTCCCACTCCTTGCCGAAGGGAACCTTTTTCCCGCCATTCGGCCGCGCCGCTTCCGTCCCGCCCCATGACCGGGTTCGAACGGCCTGTTCCACGCCGGCCAGGCGGCGTCAATTCCGCGCTTGCGGCGGGCGGATTTCCTGGCAATTGATTATCCCATGCATGGTCACTTTGTGGGGGCACTGGCCTTCCTGTTGATCGCAGGCTGCGCCTCGGACGTGCGGACTGCGCCGCCGCCGCCCGCGGCGCCGTCGCCCGCGACGCCCCCCAAGGTTGCGCCAGCGCCGGAGCCAGCGCCGGAGCCGGCTTTTGCCCAGGTTTTGAAAGCGGCGGCCGCCAAGCCCGCCGTGGCGCCCGATGGGGAGGGATGGCAGGCGATGTTCGACGGCAGCAGCCTGAAGGGCTGGCGGCCGACGGAATTTGCCGGGCGCGGCGAGGTGGAGTTGGTGTCCGGGCTCATCCTGTTGAACATGGGCGACCCGTTTACGGGCATCAACTGGACGAACGAATTTCCGAAAATGAATTACGAGATCGCGCTGGAAGCCATGCGCGTGATGGGGACCGACTTTTTTTGCGGGCTGACGGTGCCGGTGGGCACGAATTGCTGCAGCCTGGTGGTGGGCGGGTGGGGCGGCTCGTTGGTGGGGATTTCCTCGCTGGACAGCCTGGACGCCTCGGAAAATGAAACGACGAAGTATTGCGAGTTCGAGCGGCAGCGCTGGTATCGCATTCGCGTCCGCGTCACCGAGAGCCGCATTGAAGCATGGATTGACGACGACAAGCTCATCAACTGCGTCACCACGGGACGCAAGATTTCAGTTCGTCCCGGCGAGATTGAGCTCTCCCAGCCGCTGGGCATTTGCGCCTGGCAAACCGCCGCCGCGCTGCGCGAAATCAAGTATCGCCGCGTGACCGCCCCCGCCGGCCCGCCGCCCAAGGGATTTTAGCGGGGGCATCGCGGCGGGCGGGCGCCAGCGCGAAACGAGGGTGCGGGGCAGGAGCCGGCGCGCGCGGAACAAGGCGCGCGGGTGGCGGGTGGATTCCGGAGCATGAAAAAAAGTGTCCGAATGCTGTTAGGGACAGGAGCCGTCGCGCTGATTGTCGTGGCGATTGCCGCCGGCTATTGGCTGTACCGTTTTGGACGCTACACGCCGGCCGAGGTGCGCGCGGACCTGCGGGCGGCGGTTGCGGCGCGAGACGCGCCCCAGCCCGTGGCGCGATTTCTTGAGTTGCGCTATGGTTCGATGGCCGACCCGGCCAACCGGCGGAAAGCCTTTCTCGACTTTTTCAATCCCGGTCATATTGAGGGCCTTCAGATTATTGTCCGGCACACGCCCGACCACATGAAAGCCAGCAACACCCTCGCCATGGCGGAATGGGTGGCCAATTACCGCCGGACCATGACCCCGGAAGAAAAAGCCGCGCTGGGAGCCTATTTCAAGTCGGAGGCGGGGCGCGCCCGGTTGCGGCAGGCCACCTCGCGGTATCTGGCCCAGGACGTGCATTACCGCGCCCACACCGCGCCGGTCATCCGCGAACTGATGATGACCGTCGCGGCGGCGCAGGAACCCTGAACCGCCCATGATGAAGCATTCAGGTCCAGGCGGTGAAAGGCGGGCGGGGGACGCGGGCTTCACGCTCCTGGAGCTGCTGGTGGTGATCGCCGTGATCGCCCTCCTAGCCAGCCTGCTGCTGCCGGCCTTGGGCCGGGCCAAACGCAGCGCCCACGCAACGGCCTGCATCAGCAACCTCCACCAGATCGGTCTGGCCCTGCAGCTTTACGTGGAAGACAATGAGCATCGCCTGCCTTACTGCGCGATGATCCCGAGCGCGAACACCAATCTGAAGTCCATCAGCATTACCCTGGCGCCTTATCTGGGTCCCAAACAAGTTTTCAAGTGCCCGGCCGACCATACCCTATTTGAGAAGGAACAGACCAGCTACGAATGGAACATGTTCCTGAACGGCGCGTCGTACGACCGCCCGCAGGATTGGCTGCCGGAGACGCAAGTGATTGTGGAGACGATATTCGGGGGGCGGCTCAACACGCCGTTGCTGGGGGATGCCGAGGCCTTCCACCCCGCCAGCGGCGTTTGGGCGGGCAAGAACGCGCTGTATTTTGAGGGGCGCGTCGCGCGGGCCCGGCGCGTGTCCTTTAACTGAGGCCCGGAGGGGTCGCGGGGTCAGAGGAGGTGTCGGGCGAGTTGGGTCCAGGAGCCGGTGTCATGGCCCGAGGCGTCGGCGGCGGTCAGGAGCCAGGTTTGCCAGCCGTGGCGCCGGGCGGGATCGGTGTCGTTATCCGCGCGGTCGCCGACCATGAGGGTTTCGGCGGGGGTAATGCGATGGTTTTCCAGGCGGGCGGAAAGGATGCGGAAAACGTGGGGATCCGGTTTGCTGAAACCGTGTTCGAAAGACCAGAAGCAGAGTTCGGGCTGGAAGAGGGCGAAATCAAGCTTTGCATTCTGGAGGTGCTGGCGGAGTTCGCGGAGCGTGTAAGCCTGGGCGTTGGAGGCGATGCCGAGCAGCAGGCCGGCGCCGCGCAGGCGGGGCAACAATTCGGCGACGCCGCGGGCCAGGCGCGTCGAGTGCCCGGTCTGAATCTGGCGGTAGATAAACTCTTCGCGGCGGGCGGGGGGCAGGAGCCCCAGCTCGGGCACGACCTCCATCACCACCGAGGGCCAGTGGACTTCCGGCCAGGTGATGCCGAGCGCGCGGGCGGCGTCGTGGCGAAGGGAAATCGCCCGGCTGCAGGCCACGGCGAAGTCCAGGCGCCGCAAGCGGGGGGCGACGCCGAACATTTCACGCCAGAGATGATGCCAGAGGGTCTCGGCGTCGTGGCTGGGGGGCCCGACTTCGAGCAACGTTCCATAGACATCAAAAATGACAGCGCGCGGTTTCAGGTTTGCGGTCTCCATGTCAGCGGATAAAGGTTTTCCGAGCGGAGCTTCTGCCGGATGAACTCGGCCTGAGCTTGCTCTCCGCCGGAGCTGTTTAGCAGACGGGAGCCGCCGGCTCCAAGCACTTTTGAGAAGCGGCGGACGAAGGCGGCTGCGCCGAACCAGCGGTCGGCGCGGGCGGGCCAGGCTGAAACCCGGAGCGTGCGGGAGGCCGCCCGCCGGCGCCAGGAGAGCAGCCACGGGTTGAGCGGCGCGCAGGCGGCAAACGAGGCTTCGGGGGGATGCGCCAGGACTTCCAGTTGCGCCGTCAAAGTCAGCCGGCTGAAGGGGACGGGGCGTGGCTGGGACCCGCCGGCCAGCAGCAGGGGCAGACCCGCCTGAAGGCGGCAGGGTTCCGGTAAGCCGACCCGCCATTGCTGGAACAGGCGCCGCTGCCGGTGGGTTTCGCCGTCCCAGTCAAACAGGGCAGAGTCAACCGACACCTCGCGGTAGCTTTGGGGGAAACGCAGGCCGGCCTGCCGCAAGTCCGGAGCGATGTTGGGGAGTTCGCGGGCGATGAGGGGCACGCCCGCCGCGGCAGCCTCGAGGTAAGGAAGACCGAAGCCCTCCTGGAGCGAGGTCAACAGGATGGCTTCGCTGGCGCCGAGCAGTTCGTCCAGGCTGGGGGCGCGCGCCTCCCGTTGGTGCAGAAGGGCGAGACGCAGGGGCCAGCGGTGCACTCGGGCGGCTTCCCTTAGGCGCTCGGCGTAGTTTTGCTCCTCTCTCGAGGTAACGCCGCCGGTCGTGACGAGCCACGCCTCGGGACGCAGCCAGCGCGTCAGCAGGAGAGCTTCGGCGATGTTCTTGCGCCGGAGGAGGCGGCAAGGCATCAACCAGACCGGACCGTCGTGGCGGATTTCCCGGCGCAGCCAGTGGCGGGTTCGTGCGAGAGCCTGTCTGGAAGGCCGGGAGTTTTTTGTTCCTGGATTGGGAACCCAGGCGGAGCGGGCGTGAAAATGCCGGGCAAGCACTTTCGCGTCGGCATGGTTGATGGCGAGGTGGCGGACGTGGGGGCTTGGGGGAAAGATGATTCGGGCGGCCTGGTGGAGGGTGCGGGTGCCGTGGCGGCGCATTTCGGGCCAGCGCTGCCAGCGGTTGTCGAACCACCAGTCGTGGTGATGGAACACAAGGCGCACCCCCTCACGGCCGGCGGCCCGGGTCAGTTCCCGAGTGAGGAGGAGGTTGCGCCCGAGCCCCTGGTTGTGGGCCCAAATGACCACCGGTCCATCCTCCATGGACTGGAGGAGGCTTTCGAGGAAAAGGGCAATGCGTTTGGCGAGCGAGGTGGTCCGGCCGGTTTGCTCGGCCAGGTAACCGAACGCGGGCTCGCTGCGGCAATGGACCGGCACGGGATCCACCTGCGCTTGAAAATGGCGCTGCCAGCAGGCTGGTGGCGGTTCGCCCCCGGCCAGCACGATTTCGCGGATGGGCGGGCGCAAGCCCCGGACGAGCCATGGGGTTGCCAGCTCGATAACGCGCCGGACGCCGCCGGGCCGGTAATGATTATGGACAATGACAAGTTTCAAACAATTTGACTTATCCTGCCAGAACCGGGGGAGGGAGGCGACTTTTTTCCCGGAATGATTGGGGAAGGCGCGTGGACCACCTTATTCCCGACGGTGGGCGAATTTTTCAATCGCCACCGCCGCGCCGTCCTCAGCCAGCGTCGGCGCGACCCAGTCGGCCACCGCCTTGACGGCTGGGGAGCTGTTGCCCATGGCCACGCCAATTCCCGCCCATTCAAGCATGGGAATGTCCGACTCACTGTCTCCGATCGCCAGGGCTTCCTCCCGCCCGATGCCCAAGTGCCGACCCAGCCAGGCCAGTCCGTGCGCTTTGTTGACCCCCGCCGGCACGCCCTCGATGAGGTGGGGGTGCGACGGCACGGCCGTCACCTGGCCGCCCAGACTCTCGCGCATTTCGCGCAGCACGCGCTCCCGGTCCTCCAACCGGTCCAGCGTGACAATGAATTTGTGCGGCTCCTCGGGCATGTCTTGCAGCAGGTCCCCCACCCGCGCCCAGTTGGAATAACGCAGCAGCTCAAAAATGGCCTCCGGATGGCGGGATTCGGGGGGAAAATAAAGCCGGTCCGCCGTTTCAAAGTGAATGTTCCAGCCGTGCCGGGTGGCACTCGCGATCACCACCGGCAGGACCGCCCGCGGCAGCCGGACTTCGTGCAACACCTGGTTGGTTTGAGGGTCGTAAATGCAGCCGCCCTGGGCGCAAATAATCGGCGCCGTAATGCTCAACTCGCGGGCAAAGCGGGCGGCCAGTTGGGCTTCGCGCCCGGTGGCGAGGGTGAGCACAATCCCGCGCGCTTGCGCCTGGCGGATGGCGGTCTTGACCCGTGGCGAAATCGTCAGGTCGCTGCCCATGACCGTTTGGTCCAAGTCCAAAACGATTAAACGAATCATCCGGGCCGCCTCATTCTACGGGGTGACAACCCGGTAACACCGGAAGGCGCGGCCCGCCGCCGGCGGGTCAGCAAAGGTGAAGGCTCCGCCCTCGAACCAGCCGGTGGCCAGCACCGTCCAGGCGCTCATCGGCAGGGCGATATTGGTCGCGGCCAACACCCGGTAGGGCTGGCCGGCCGGGCCCGTTCCTGACATTCTGAACCCGGTCTCCACGTCGGATTCGAAGCTGAGAATCCGCGGCGGGGCCACGACGCCGGCAGACAACCTGCCGGTGTTGGGGTCAAAGTTCCAGACCAGGCCCGGACCGGGGCCGGGGGGCGAGATGGCGGAGAAGTTGCCGGAAGCAGCACCCGCGATGAACAACGGGTAACTTTGGCCGGCCGCGACGGTGCCTGCGAGGTTGGTCACCACCAAAGTGCCGTGGTAAACGACGCTGGTTAGGCCGCGTACCTGGTCAGAACTCAGCGTCTGCGCATTGATCTCCGCCACCGTGGTGCTGCCGGCTGCCAGAGTGAGCGAATTGCTGATCGTCAACACCCCGATCGAGCCTCCCGGCGACAAGCTTGCACCTGGAAGAACAGTCACAGGAGCCTTGATGAGGCCCGTGCCGCCGAGCGTCCCGCCGGCTACCGTCACCGTTCCACTGGCAATGATCCCGTTGACGAGGAGGGCGCCGTTGCTAATCACCGTATTGCCGGAGTAGGTGTTGGCGCCGGCCAGGGTCCAGGTCCCGGCGTCATCCTTGCGCACGACCGTGGCCAGCGCGGCGGCGCTGTCGCCGATGGCGCTTCGCCACTCGCCTTGCGCGGCTCCCCGCAGCCAAAGGGTGCGGACGTTGGTGGTGGTGCTGTTGGTGGGGGAACCGGTCACCATCAACCGGCCGGCTTGCGCTTCGAAGGTCCAATAGCTCCCCCCGGTCGTGAGGGTGAGGGCCCCGGCCAGCGTGTTCGTGCCGCCGGTGTTGACCACCGCCGGCACAGGGCCGAGGGCCGACCCCTTGCAGGCCACGGTCAGCGGCTCGGTCAGGATAACATTGCCCGTCAATTCCAGCCGCGCGCTGGCGCCGTTGTTAATGACGGTGCGTCCGCCGGCATCCCCCAAGGCATTGCTGTGGGCCGCGCACAAGGCGCCGGCATTAATGTTGACGGTCCCGCTGAAGGGGTTGGCGCCTGGCAGCAGCAGCCGGCCCTCACCTTGCTTGGTGAAGCCCTGCGTGCCCGCCAGGGACACGGCCACCGCCGCCTCCCCTTCGCTCACGGTGATGAGCGGCGCGCCGTTGCTGACCTGCAAGGTGATGGGCTGGTTGGTGATTGCCCACTCCCCCGGGCTCAGGGGGTTGGCGTCTCCAAAGGTCAGGTGGCCGAGGACTCGGGGTGAATCGTTGTCCACATAGCGAGCCGCGGTTACATCCAGGCTGAAGGTTGCCGTCTGGTTCGCCCCCGTGGCCACCAAGCCGCCGACCCAGTTCGCCGGATCGCTCCACCGGCCGCTGGCATCCGATGCCCAGGAACCCGACACCGGCCCCATCGTGCCGCCGGTGTTGGTCACTGTCAGGGTGAATCGCGAGGCGACGCTGCCGCCGGCCGGATTGGTTGCCGTCACGGTAATGAGGGCGCTGCCGGTCTGGCCGGACGCGGGTGTGACCGTCAAGGTGCGGTTGGAGAGGGCCCCACCCAGGACCAAGCCGCTCTGCGGGACCAGGGCGGGATTCGACGAGGCCGCGCCCACGGCCAGCGCGCTTGCGGGGTAGAGGGCGTCCCCAATGGTGAAGGGGATCGGGCCGACGGCGGCATCCATGCCAACAGCCAAGTCCTCGAAGCTGGAAATGGACGGGATGGGGTTGGTCGTGACCAGCAACAATTGGGGCCGTCGCTCGGGGTCCGGGTCCTCCCGCGAGGCATAACTGGCCAGGCCGGGGGCGCCGACATCCATCAGCGACAACAACTCGAGCGACAACCGGCCATCACCCGCCAGGGCGGCTTGCACTTGCGGGGTGACGACGAATTCGACCGGGATGTTGGCGGCGGGAATCCAGGAGGCAAACCGTTTACCGCCGCCCGGCTGGTTGTTCCACGTGATGCCGGTTTCGCTCCAAGTGTCGCTGGCCGCCCGGGCGACCCCATGCTCCAAACCATTGGTTCCGACGCTGACCGGCGTCAGCCGTACGCGAGCGTGGACCACGGCTGCCGGGGTGAGGGGGAGGTGCCAGCGGATATATGCCTGGCGTCGAGTATCGGCCGAACTGTCGGCCTTGACGTCCAGCGTCGCGTGGGTGCCGTAGTTGACCGAGGCGTTGACTCCACCGCGAACGAAGGCATCGGCCACCGGCGAAACCAGGTTTGTGAAGCCCGCCATGGCCGGGGCAACCTGAATTTCCAGCAGAGCCCAATCCAAGCCCACGCCATCGGCCACCGCGAGGTTCAATTTGCCGTCGGCCAGGAGACCCAACTCGCTGTCCAGGTCCAACACCCGGACCGTCGTGTTGGTTCCGGCGCCGACCGGCAGCCAGTCCAGGCTGCTGAAGGAGCGGCTGTTGGCGAGAGAATCAAGATACAGAACCGGGTTTGTCGCGCCGCCGGCTGCCGAGCGCATCGCCAGGGCCAGGGTGGCGCCGACGACGCGGTCGGTTGACGCAAGGGAAAAAGCGAAAGTCCACGGCACCCATTGATTGGTGGTCACCACGTCAAAGCCATTGACCGCGGCAGTCCCGGCGGCCGCTTGCACGGCACCGCGCCAGGCCGCGTCCACGGCCACCCCATCCCCCGTTGGGCTGGTGGGATTGAACTGGTCAATGTCGCCCAGCCAGTATTCACGCGTCTGCAGGGCCGGGGCGGCGAGCCGGTCTTGAAGTTGCGCCTGGTAGAGGCTCTGGGGAAACACATTGCGGCCATGCGAATCATAAGTGCCCGGGTCATGCGGCCCGACATACACCGTGCCATTCTTGATCGGACCGATGCTGCCGATGAGCCAGTTCCGCGCCGTGGGCGGGTTCTGGACCACGAACCCCCCATCCGCGTCGGAATTCCACACGACCTCGTTGGCGCCCGCCCACCCATGGCCGCTGCCCAGGTTGCCGCGGTTCTGGACGTTGAGACTGTTGCCATTGACGGTCACGTTGTCCCACAGGGCGCCGGTGCCCCAGCGATGGTGGGGGCCGGCATCCGAGTAAGCCGTGTCGCTCAGGCCATCCACAAAGACGTTGGGCCCGGTCGTGAGCGACTGCGTGACAAATTGGTGGCGGTCCTTGCGCGTGTAGCAGTTCTGCACGAGGCAAAGCTGGCAATCGTCCATCACAAATGCGTAACGCCGGCCCCCCGTAATGATCGAAACCGGGTCCAGGGAACTGCAATCGGCGACCGTCACCCACTTGGCGCCACTCTGGAGCGCCACACAGGAATAACCGAAATACTGCGAGGTGACGCGCCGCGCCCACGCCTGCTCGATCGAGTTGAATTGAATGAACGTCCAGCCATGGTCTTCGTCGGCATAATAAGCGCTGGATGCGCCCGTGGTGGAGGTGACGGAGGGGTTGAAGTCCGAAACACCGCGGAGGTCCTCGACGCCGCAATTCTGGATGCGCCCGCTCCAGGTGTACTTGCGGATGGTGCCGCCCCCGTAATACTGGTCTATGGCGCACGTGATGGGCGCATCCAACGTAACGCGATTGCCCTCGAGCCGCGTAATGACGCGGTCGAAATCTATGTTGTAGCCGCTCGGGGTCCAGGGATTGACATCCGGCGGACAGCAGAGGAGGTCCATCCCCAGGTCGTGAATCCAGTTGGTCGTCGCGATGCGCCGCACGAACACCCGGTCCCCCACCGCCAGTCCGGCCGTGCTGTCCACGGTGAAACTGCGCGCTCCCACCGGCACATAAAGGTCGGTGATATTGTGGGTTGTGCCGCTGACGGTCGAGGGCGAGCCCGAGCCGGTAATCAAAACCAGCGTTCGCTGGCCGGCGCCTGCGGCCCGGAGAATTGTTCCGTCCGGGCCGTTTCCGGCCCCGCGCAGCACGATGCCGCTGGCGTTGATGGTGATGGAGTTGGAGATGGGGTATTCGCCGGCGGCAAGCAGGACCGCCCCGCGGAAGCCGCTGGCATCCAGCGGGAGCGCTTTGACGGCATTAATGGCGTTCTGGATGTTCGCGCCGTTGTCGCCGGGCACGGGGGAGATCGTGATTTTGACCGGCACGTCGGGGATCGACGACGTGCCGCCCCGGAACCCCGCGCCGGAATAATCCAGCACGCGGTTGCCCAAGGTGTCCGGCTGCCTTAAGACCCGGCCACCTGCACCCGGAAACGCCCAAACGCTTAGATTCGTCGCAGCCCCGGCCAGGGCCGGCTGCCCCAGCCCCCCCGCCACCCCGAGGAGCAAAACCCAACGCCAGACCCCCGACTTGTGCTGATGCGCATTCACGCAGTATGGCCCCATGCTGTCCTGCGGGGACGCCGCAGTCAAGATTGAAGCAGCGGCAACCTGGGGCGGGGTGGCAACAAACCACGGGCCGTTCAGCGGGAAGGAATACTCAGCGCTTGCGTTCAAGTGGCTTTGGGTTATGGAAATAGGCCGATCCTGATGAAGACGACTCGCCGCCGATTTTTGCAGGCGGGCGCAGCCTTCCTGCCGGTGCTGAGCGGATGGCGACTGCCTGCCGAAGCGGTTCCCGCCCTTAAAACGGATGCGTCAGGCAATGTGTTCCTGGCGCCGGACGACCCGTCCCAGTGGCCGGCCTTCCGGGCGGCGCTGGAACAATGGCGGACAGAGACCCGCGCGCGGCTTGCTTATCGGGACGAGCTCTACCGGCGCCCCGAATTTGCCTGGGCCGCCTCCAATTATGCCTGCGGCTTCCTGATGATGTGGGATGAGCGATTTTGCGACCGCCGCCGCGGCCGGTTTCGCGTGGACGACGTCCTCGACGAAGGAGTGCGGGAATTCGGCGGCTACGACAGTGTGGTGCTCTGGCACGCCTATCCGCGCCTGGGCTTTGATCCCCGCAACCAGTTTGACTTCTACCGCGACATGCCGGGCGGACTGGCGGGGGTCCGCCATGCCGTGCGGCGGTTTCATCGCCGCGGCGTCCGGGTTTACCTTGACTACAACCCATGGGACGTGGGCACCCGACGGGAAGCAGGACCCGATCTGGAGACGCTTGTTGAACTCGTGCGAAGGCTGGAGGTGGATGGCATTTTCCTCGACACCCTGAACCGTGGCGCGGCCGGGTTCCGCGCGAAACTGGATGCCGCACGGTCCGGGGTCATTCTGGAGAGCGAAGGGGCCGTGCCGCTGGAGAATGTGTGTGATCATCACGCTTCCTGGGCCCAATGGTTCGGCGACAGCCATGCGCCCGGGGTTCTGCGCCACAAATGGTTCGAGCCGCGCCACCTCCAACACCAAATCCGGCGCTGGGACACCGACCACACCGGCGAGCTGCACGCCGCCTGGATGAACGGCAGCGGCATGATGATCTGGGAAAACGTGTTCGGCTCGTGGATGCCTTGGAACGCACGGGACCGTTCGATTCTGCGCTCGATGCTTCCCATCCAGCGCCGGTTCTCCTCCCTGTTTGTGGGCGGCGCCTGGACTCCCCTGGTGCCCGTCGAATGCGCCGGGGTCTTCGCTTCCCTGTGGGCAGACGGGAACCTGCGGCTCTGGACGCTGGTGAACCGGACGGAAAATACGGTCGCCGGTCCTCTGCTCCGAGTGGCTGACGAATCGCCGCAGGATTATTTTGACCTGGTTTCCGGGGGCAAAGCCGCCGCCGAACGCCGGGGAGACGGCGTGTTGCTGTCCGGCAGCCTTCCCCCGCGGGGCATTGGCTGTTTTATGGCGGGGCACGCGCGGGCGCTGGGCAAGGGTTTTGGCGAGTTTCTCAAACATCAGGCACGGGTGAAATCCAGGGGGTCGTTCGATATCGCCCGGCCGGCGCGCGCCACCTTGCAGGTCCCGGCGCCAAGGGTCCGGCTTCAAACCACCGTGCCGGCCGGCATGGTGGCCATTCCTGCCGCCACCCTCGAGCTGCGCATCGAAATGCGCGTCCGCGAATGCGGGTTCTACGAGTCCACGCCGCCGGAGGGGCACCGGCTCGCGGACTCGTACCGCTTTCAAACCCAGGTCTTCCACCGCACGGTATCGTTCAAAGCCTTTGCGATGGATGAAACCCTGGTGACCAACGCCCAGTTCGCCGACTTCCTCCGTGCCAGCGGTTACCGGCCCCGACACCCCGCCAACTTCCTCAAACACTGGCAGGGCAAGCGTCCCCCGGCCGAACTGGCGGACTTGCCCGTCGTTTACGTGGACCTGGACGATGCCAGGGCGTTTGCGGCCCATTACCCTTGAAACGGCAGTTGGGGAGCTTGCCAACAGGGGCAAGTAATTGGTGTCATGGGCCATGCCGCTGCAAATTGCGTCCGTAGAGGTTCACCCGCAAGGTGAAGTCCTCGATCCCCGCGCCGCCGCCGCCCGCGCGGTGCTCTCCGATCCGTTGACGGTGGATACGCTGGGCCGCCGCTTCCACGTCGAGTGGGATCCGCACGCGCCGGTCACGCCACTGGGTCAACTGGTTTTCTTCGCCCAGTTCCTGGCCGCCGGGGGACTCTTCGCCGAGTGGGTGCGCACCTGTCC
>JARKQH010000206.1 GCA_029974925.1 Verrucomicrobiota bacterium | reverse complement strand
CCGGAACCGGAAACCGACCGCGAGGCGGCTTTTTCCGAGTGGGTCGAGCTGCTGGTGCAGCGGCGGGACGCCCGCACCCTGTCCGGCATTGCCGAGCTGGCGCGGGACGCTCTGAGCCGGCTCTACCGGCTTTAAGCGGAGTTGGAGGAAAAGTCGCTGCCGCGATCTATGAAAGTGAGGCGCTCGTCCGGATCGCCCAGAGTCGTGACCTCGCCATCGTCGTCGCAGATGATGATGCCCCGCTCACTGCCGCTGTACTCGGCATAGCCGGGCTCGAACTCTTCGTTGGTGCCGTCACTCACGAAAACCACCGTTGCGTAGGTGGTGTTGTATTGGACACGATCCCCGGCATGGACGGGCTCGCCGGTGATGTAGCGCAGTTCGTTTTCCATACGGTTCTGGGGTAACTGCGACAAGCATAACCGGCTTCCCCGGAGCCTGACAACCGGTTTCGACTGGTTCAGCGCGGCCGCACCAACATTTCCTCGACGATCACCCGCGGAGGAAGCTGAAGGCAGAACAGGACACATTCAGCCACATCCTCGGCGCGCATCATGCGTTGCCGCGCGGCCGCGTCGGGGGGCTGGGGGCGTTTCTCGAGCAGCGGCGTGTCAATGTCGCCGGGGAAGATGGCGCACGCCCGGATGCCGCGCGCGCGTTCCTCGGCGTTGATGCTTTGGGTCAGGCCGGCCAGGCCGAACTTGCTCATGACATAGCCCGGGCCGGCCTTGGGCGAGGCGAGTTTCCCGGCGTCCGAGACGATGTTGACGATGGTGCCTTCGCCGCGCTCGCGCATTCCCGGCAGCACGGCCTGGACGAAGTAAAACGCCCCATGCAGGTTGGTGGCAATCATCCGGTGGTAATCCTCCAGCGACAGCTCCGCCAAGGCCCGCCGGGGCACGTTGGTGCCGGCGCTGTTCACCAGCACCCCAACCGGGCCGAGGTCCTGCTCGATTTGCCGGCAGGTGGTCATGACCGCCGCCGCATCCCCCACGTCGCAGGCGTATGCCCGCACCCGCGAGGTCCCCTCGCCGGCCAGCCGGGCGGTTTCCCGCAGGTTTTCCGCGCGGTGGCCCACCAGGGCCACTGGCCAGCCTCGCTCCGCCAGCTTCAAGACCACCGCCCGCCCCACTCCGCTGCCGGCGCCCGTTACGATGCAAGTTTGATTCATAATCGCTGGTTTCAAGGTCAATCCTGTTCCTCCGCCGCAAGGTCCACCCATTGCCGGCTTTCAGCCGATTGCAGCGCGGCATCCATCACCCCCTGTGCCCGCGCGCCATCGTGAAAATCCGGAACACACGGCCGCTGCTCCCGGATCGCCTGGACGAATTCCCAAATCTGATCGTAGCGGAAAGTCACCAGCGGATCGCCCTGGCGCGGGTCCCGGGGTGAACCGGGCAGTTTCCAATACGATTCGGGAACCGGGAGGGTTTCCAGCCCCGGTCCGCCGCGTTTGCCGAACTGGAGACGGTCCCATTCGCCCGTCCGGAAGACAAACGACGCCTCGCTTCCGTTGATTTCCACATAATCCAGGCTGCGCCAGCTTTCGTTGCGCCCGCTGGCGAGCTTGCTGCTTTCCAGCACGCCGGTGGCGCCGGAGCGGAAGCAGGCCAGGATTGCCACCCAATCGTCCAATTCGTTGGGCTGCCCGCCGCGGACCGGGTGCCATTGCGCCAGGTGGGCCACCAGACGGCTCATGGGCCCCACCAGCAGGTGGGCAAAATCAATTCGATGACTCAGCATGTCGCCCAGCTCGCCGCTGCCCGCCAGCCGTTTGACCTGACGCCAGCCCAGCCCGCGCGTGCCCCAGTCCTGCAACCGGCAGGAGCGGAAATGGTACGGCTGGCCCAGGTCGCCTCGCCTGACCAGCTCGGTCAGGTAGCGCATGGCCGGCACAAAACGGTACGTGAAGGCCGTCATGTGCCGCACGCCGGCGCGGTCCGCCGCCGCCGCCATGGCCCGCGCGTCCGCGGCATTGAGCGCGAGGGGCTTCTCGCACAAAACGTGTTTCCTGTGCGCGATGGCTTCCAGCGCGATCGGCGCATGCGTGTGGTTGGGCGTGGCAATGATCACCGCGTCCACGTCCTCGCGGCGCACGACCTCCCGGTAATCCGTCGCAACCAGCTCCACCCCGGTCTGCTGGCGCGCCCGCTCGAGCGTGGCCCCGTCCGCATCGCACAACGCTTTCAGGCGGGCCTGAGGGCAAAGGGCCAGACCCGGCAAATGGTTCTGCAACGTGATTCCGCCGCAGCCGACGATGGCAAAATGGATGGTGTCCCGCACGGCGTTGAAGTATCCAGGCGATTCAAACCAAAGGCAAGTATTCCAAACCCGCGTATTGCGAACTCGCGCACACTTCCGTCGCTTGATGTCGCGCGCCGGCCATCCCGGCGTTGATTGACCCGCCGCGGCTCGCTCGTTGCCCGCGAAGCGGGCGCCGGGCCGTCAGGAATCTTTGCGAAACTCAAACCGGGGCGGGCGCGGCGGCAAAATCTGTGGTAGGTTGCGCTTGACCGGGGGGCGGGCTCGCCTAGCATCCGCCGGTCGGTTTTTGCAATGAAGGCTGTATTGGCACTGGAAGACGGTTCCCTGTTCCGCGGTGAAGGATTTGGCGCGCGCGCGTCCGCCTGCGGCGAGGTGTGCTTTAACACTTCGATGACGGGGTATCAGGAAATCCTGACCGACCCGTCCTACAAGTGGCAGATCGTGACCATGACCTATCCCCTGATCGGCAATTACGGCGTGAGCCGGCAGGACGTCGAGTCGTGGCGCCCGCACGTGGCGGGGTTTGTAATCCGGGAGTTGTCGCCGGTGGTGAGCAACTGGCGGGCCGAGGCCTCGCTGGCGGAGTATCTGGAGCAGAACGGGATTCCGGGCATCCAGGGGGTGGACACACGGGCGCTGACCAAGAAGCTCCGTGTGCGCGGCGCGCTCAATGGGTTCATTTCCACCGAGGACATCGCGGACGAGGAAGCCTTGCGGCGCGCCAAGGCATGGCCGGGATTGATTGGGGTGGATTACGTCAAAGAGGTGACCCACCGCGAGTCCTTCGTCTGGGACGAAAACGATGAGCAGAGCGCGGAATTCCGCCTGACGCAAGGCCTGGCTGGCGACCCCCGCCAGGTTCGCGCGGCCCTGCCGCCGGCTGACCTTCCCATCGTGGCGTTCGATTACGGGATGAAGTACAACATCCTGCGCCGCTTGCGGCAGCACGGGTTTCGCGTCCGGGTCCTTCCGGCCACCGCTTCGGCAGCCGATGCCCTCCGGCACAAGCCCGCGGGAATTTTCCTGTCGAACGGGCCCGGCGACCCGGCCGCGCTCGGCTATGCGGTTTCCACGGTCCGCGAGCTGGTTCAGACCGGCCTGCCGATTTTCGGGATTTGCCTGGGACACCAAATCCTTGGCCAGGCCTTTGGCGGCAGGACCTTCAAGCTCAAGTTCGGACATCGGGGCGGCAACCAGCCGGTCAAAGACCTGGAATCGGGGCGGGTTGAAATCACCTCCCAAAACCACGGGTTTGCGGTGGATGCAGCCTCCCTGCCATCGGAGGTGGTGGTGGACCGGATTAACCTCAATGACCAGACGGTCGAGGGGATGCGGCACCGGAGCAAGCCGATCTTCTGCGTCCAGTATCATCCCGAAGCCTCGCCCGGGCCTCACGATTCAACCCCCCTGTTTGCGCGGTTCCGTGAGCTGATTTGCAAAGCTTGAGTCCCCGCCGGCTTCCGCGGTCCCCACCTTCCCGCCCGGGGAACCCTCGCGTGGGCGGCCGGAAAGGCTGGACCCACTTTCCGGTGCAAATGGCTTGATTGGCCGGGCATTCAACGTTTACGGTTGACTTGATTCGGCTGAAAGTGATAATCGCGAAACCTAAGTCATTATGGCGAAACTTGTTCTCCTGAGCGCGGGACTGGCCGGACGCACGTACGACCTGACGGTGGAAAAGACCACGGTTGGGCGTTTGGAGGACAACATGATTCAGATTCCGGAACCTTCGGTTTCGAGCCATCACTGCGAAGTGTTGTTGCGCGGCGAGGAGGTCGTGGTGCGCGATCTGAATTCGACCAACGGCACTTACATTGACGGGGAAAAAATTACCGAGAAGGTGCTCAAGCCCGGGCAGACTCTGCGCCTGGGACAAATCGAGATGCGCTTGGAAACCGGCGCTCCCGGGGCTGCCCCGGCCCCGCCGCCCCCGCCACCCAAAAAGGTGGCGGATCAAACGCTCGCCATGACCCGCGGCGTGAGCCTGAACGAACTCGAACAAGGCACGCGCACCACCGGCTTCGACACGGCGGGCAAGGGCTTTTCCAAGAAGGAAAACAAGGTCAACAAGATGTTCGCCATTGGGGGCATTATTCTGGGCGTGGTGATCGTTCTGCTTTTGATTTACGTCTTTGCCATCGCCGGCAAATAGACCGGCTTCGCGCGCCGCGCGCGCCGGCTGCTCCCCCCGGCCGGAGTTCAACCTGCGCCGTGGAACCCTCCCGCGGCCGGATTATTTTCTCCGCAGCCAGCGGGCCACATCCGTCGCCGCATAAGTGATCAGGATGTCGGCGCCCGCCCGCCGCATGGCCAGCAGGCTTTCGAGCGTGACCGCCTGTTCATCAATCCAGCCCTGGGCGGCGGCGGCTTTGATCATCGCGTGTTCCGCGCTCACGGCGTAAGCCGCCGTGGGATACCCAAACCGGGTCTTGACGCGGTGGATAATGTCCAGATAAGCCAGCGCGGGTTTGACCATCACGATGTCCGCCCCCTCCTCAATATCCAGCGCCACCTCGCGCAACGCTTCCGCGGCATTGGCCGCATCCATCTGGTAACTGCGCCGGTCGCCGAACCGCGGCGCGGATTCCGCCGCCTCGCGGAACGGCCCGTAGAAGGCGGAGGCGAACTTCGCGGCATAGGACATGATCGGCGTTTCCGAAAAGCCCAGGCGGTCCAATTCCTGGCGGATGGCGCGAACCCGGCCGTCCATCATGTCGCTGGGCGCCACCACATCCGCGCCGGCCTCGGCGTGGCTGGCCGCCGTGCGGGCCAGCAACTTGAGCGTCGGATCGTTCAAAATCCGGGCGCCGCGCGCCTCACGCCGCACCAGCCCGCAGTGGCCATGGTCCATGTATTCGCACAGGCAAACGTCGGTGATGACCAGCAACCCGGGCAGCTCCTGCTTCAACAACCGCACCGCCTGCTGGACGATGCCGTTGCGGGCATAGGCCCCCGAGGCTTTGGCGTCCTTGCGGTCCGGGATGCCGAATAACAACACGGCCGGCACCCCCGCTTCCGCCGCCTGCGCCGCCTCTTTGACCAATTCATCCGGCGACAACTGACACACGCCCGGCATGGCGCCGATGGGCCGCCGGAGCTTGCGCCCGGAACGCACAAACAGCGGCAGCACCAGGTGCGCCGGGTCGAGCTGGGTTTCCCGCACCAGCGCCCGGAGCACGGGCGACTGGCGCAAACGCCGTGGGCGATAAGCCGGAAACCGGCCTGCTGCGAACAAACTCATGCGGCCAGTGTATGTCTGGCAACGCCTGAGCAAAGAGGAAAGTGCGCGGGGGCCAAACGCGCTCCCCAGGTCCCGCAAACCGTTCGTTGCCGTCCGCGCGCGTGCCCGCCAGGGCCGGTTCAGGAAGGCGGCCCGTCCCGCGCCCGCCCCGCCGCCCGCCGCCGAGTTTTTCCCTTTACCGCGCGGCCGGGCAAACGCAAGCTGGCGGCCGCGGATGCGTGATCCGCCAGAGCGTTGATTTCTTATGGGCGGCTATTTTGGTGTCGTTTCAAAAGACGATTGTGTTAACGATCTGTTCTACGGAACGGATTATCATTCCCACTTGGGCACCCGCCGGGGCGGCCTGGCCGTGCATGACGGCGCGGGCTGCACGCGGTTCATTCACGACATCTCCAATGCCCAGTTCCGGTCCAAGTTCGAGCAGGACGTGCTCAAACTCAAAGGCCGGATGGGCATCGGGGTCATCAGCGATACCGAGGATCAACCGCTGATCATTGGATCGCACCTGGGCAATTATGCGATTGTGACGGTGGGCCGGATTGCCAACGCGGCCGAGCTGGTCAGAAAGGCCTACAGCCTCAGGTCGGCGCATTTTTCGGAAATGAGCGGGACGGAGATAAACCCCACGGAGCTGGCGGCTTTGTACATCAACCAAGGCGCGACTTTTGCCGAGGGGATCGAGATCGCTCAGAACGCGATCGCGGGGTCCTGTTCGATGCTGTTGCTCACCGACAAGGGAGTCTATGCGGCGCGGGACAAACTGGGACGCACGCCCCTGGTGCTGGGGCGCAAGCCGGGCGCCTATGCCGCCACGATGGAAAGCTGCGCGTTTCCCAACCTTGGCTATGAACCCTTCCGGGACCTTGGCCCCGGCGAAATCGTCCGGCTGACGCCGGAGGGGGTCGAGACGGTGGCCCTGCCGCGCTCGCGTTGCCAAATGTGCGCCTTTTTCTGGGTTTATTACGGTTACCCGGCTTCAACATATGACGGCGTCAACGCCGAGGAAGCCCGCTACCGCTGCGGCGCGGCCCTGGCCCGGCGCGACCCGACCCCCGTGGACGTCGTCGCCGGGATTCCCGACTCCGGCACGGGCCACGCCATGGGCTATGCGCTCGAGAAGCGGGTGCCGTTCCGCCGCCCGTTCGTCAAATATACTCCGACCTGGTCGCGCAGTTTCATGCCGCAGGACCAGCCCACCCGCGAACTGGTCGCCCGCATGAAGATCATTCCCATCAAGGAACTGATCCAGGGCCAGCGCCTCCTGTTCTGTGAGGATTCAATCGTGCGCGGCACGCAACTGCGCGACACCGTCCGGCGGCTGTTTGACTATGGAGCCAGGGAGGTCCACATGCGCCCGGCCTGTCCCCCCTTGATCTTTGGCTGCAAGTTTCTGAATTTCTCCCGCTCGAAATCCGAGCTGGACCTCGCCGGCCGCCGCGCCATCAAGGAGCTGGAAGGCCAGGAGGGCCCGCCCCCGCCGGAATATTCGCAGCCGGATTCGCCCAAATACCGGGAGATGGTGGAGCGGATTCGGCATCGGCTGGGGCTCACCACCCTCCAGTACCAGCAACTCGACGACCTGGTAAATGCCATCGGCCTGCCCCGGGAGCGGCTTTGCACCTATTGCTGGGACGGCCGGGAGTAAAGCAGCCGGCTGGCAGGACGGGGCGCCCCGACGAGCCCCGCACCGCCCGGTTCAGCGAAGGAATTGCTGGATGTAGGTCAGGTACCCCTGGCGGCCGCCCTGTTTGGTCCAGAAATCCACCGATTTCTTCAACCGCCGCAGGCAGGCCACCAAGTCCTCGGTCCGGATCGGTTCCTTGATGGATTCCGGCCCCGGTCTGCGACCCAGGCTCCATTCGCACGCTTCATGGACCGCGTCGTAAAGCAGGGCATCCACGCCCGTGAAATTGACCGGTTTGGGTGTCAGGCCCCGTTCCAAGGCGTGATAGTAAACAATCGCGGCCTCGTAAACGCGCAGCACCGCATAGTTGGTCATGTCCCGGTGCTGGCGCCAAACCCGCACCACCGCGGTTTCAATCGCCTGCAGGACATGGGGCAAATCGTCTATCGGGTTCATCGCAATTCGCCGCCGCCGGAGCGTCCCACTCACGGACCGCGCCAGCCGCGACTTTCGCGAGGGTCAATAGCCCAAATGAACGCGGCCGCCAAGCCTTGAATTGCCTCGACGATACTATCCCCCGGAAACGGAGTTTCCGGCGACTGGCAGAGCAGAGCTCTGCCCCACGAGGCGGCCTCAGGGGGGCCCTTGACTGCCATCCTGTGCGTTCCGTGGGGCAGACCTCCGATCTGCCGGTTCGGGCTTGCAGAGCAAGCCCCGCTGCCCTTCCACCGCGCCGGGCGGCCGACTGATTCGAGCCCCCCGGAAAATCCAGTCGTTTGGCCCGGGGTCTTTTCGCCTGCTTGACAAATTGGGAAGCGGGGCGCAGGCTCGGGCAAACATCACGCGCGAAAGGAATTTTGTGACACGAATTACCGTGGGTTGGCTGGCGCCGGCACTGGGCATGACGATGTGCCTGGCCGCCGCGGAAGAGTTCCCCCTTGAGTTTCGGACCGTTCCCGCCAAAGAGGTGATGGCCTTCCCGGGCGGCTCCGGGATTTCCGCCATGTTGCGGCCGGCCAAGGCGGCGGGCATCAAGCGGGAGCCGAAGGCCGCCTCGCCGCAGGCGCTGTATGGCGAATGGCGCACCGGTGCGGGCAAGACGCTGTGCGTTTTCCGGCTGGACGAGTCCGAGGGCAAGGGAAAGGGTTATGACCGGTTGATCGTGGACGCAAACCGGAACGGGGATTTGACCGATGACCCCGTGGTGGGGCGCGTGCCCCTCCCGACGGACCGCCGTCCCACCTCCTCCGCGACGACCGAGTCCGCCTTGTTCGGGCCGATCGAGCTGGCAGTCGAGGGGTTGTTTCCGGGCGCGCGGCCGGTTTACCACGCCCAGTTGCATGTTTACAACCGCGCCGCCATCAGCGGACTCCGGTCCGCCAACGGTCAGATGCTGGCCCTCCTGATCGGCCAGTTGCGGCTCAAAGCCGGCTGGTACCTGGACACCACGGTCGAAGTGGCGGGCGCCAAGGTCAAAATGGGCGTGTACGACGGGGATGCCAGCCTGAGCCTGGGCGAGGCGGCCCAGCCCCAGCTCTACAAGAGCAGCGCCCAAACCAACTGGTTCTTCCGCCCCGGCGACAGTCTGCTGGTGGATGCGGATGGGTCCGGCGCATTTGAAAGCGACCCTTTCCAAGCCGAGGCCGCGCCGTTCGGACCCCTCCTCTACACGGGCGCCCGACCGCTCCGGGTCGAGCTGGGCCCCCAGTGCCGCTCCCTGCGCGTCGAGCCGTGGACCCAGCCGCTGGCCGAGGTGACCCTCGAGCCCCGCGGCAACGAGGTTCGCAACGTGAGCCTGGGCTGGCAGCAAGCCGATGGCAACTGGCAACTGCTTCGCGCTGGCGCGGCCGGCGGCAAGATTCTGGTGCCGCCCGGCCAATACCGGTTCTATGCCTGCACCCTCCTGGGAGAAAGTCCTGGGCGCCAGCCCGTCATGGTCTCGGGCTCCCAACGACTCTTCCAAGAACCCCTCCGCTTCCACGCGGTCACGCCGGCCCAACTCCGCTGCGGCGCGCCCCTTGAAATCGAGCTCACTGCCGACAAACGTTCGGCCACCACCAGCATCCCCAAAAAAACCGCCTCGGACTCCGATTTCGTACTCCGCATCGGTGCGCGGGTTGTGGGCGCCGCCGGGGAGGTTTATTCGGTCTTCGGCACCGGCCAACAGTTTCGAGAAGACCCGCCAAAACCGGTGTTCACGGTCACCGACGCCAAAGGTAAACGGTTGGCGAACGGCAACCTGGAGTTTGGCTGAGGGGGCACCTGCTCGTACTCATGGCGAGTACCAAAGAATCTCGTGGGCGGGAAAGTCAGCGTGAAGGTGGATTTTGACCTCGGAGCGCTGCAAACGGTCAGCAAGCCCGTCGAGGCAAACCTGTAAACCAGACCGGCCGCCCTCCGCCGGCGCGGACCCGGGGGCCGAACTGTGGATTGAACTCATGAAATGAGTCGCGTTGTGACCGCCAGAGGCGACGGTCTGACCCGTCGCAGTTTTCTCAAAGTGACCGCTTTGGCGGGCGGGGCGGTGTCATTCGGCCTGGCGTCCCCGGAGGTTCTGGGGAACCCGGGACGGGTTGGAGCCAACCAGCGGCTGGTGATTGCGCACATCGGTGTGGGAGGCATGGGGATGACGCACCTGGCCAACATGATGCGTTTTCAGCAGGAGGGGAAAGTGCGGGTGGCGGCGGTGTGTGATGTGGACGACAACCGGCTGGAGGCGGCGGTGGAGAATGCCGGGGCGGGCGTGACTCCCTATCGGGACTACCGGTACGTGCTCGAGCGAAAGGACATTGACGCGGTGGTGATTGCGACCCCGGACCACTGGCACGCGGTCCAGACGGTGCATGCGTGCCAGACGGGCAAGCACGTGTATGTCGAAAAGCCCGCGTCGGTGACGGTGCGGGAGGGCCAGGCGATGGTGGCCGCCGCCCGGGCCAACAAGGTGGCGGTGCAGGTCGGCGCCCAGGCGCGAACGGCCAAGGGCGCGTGGCACACCTGCCGCGCCATTCGCAACGGGATTGTCGGCAAGGTGCGAAGGGTCTCCTGTTGGCACTATGCAAACCCCGTGGATGAAAAGCCGGTGCCGGACAGCCCCCCACCCGAGGGACTGGATTGGGACCTGTGGCTGGGGCCGCTGCCCTGGCGCCCCCACAATCTCCGCTATCAGCCCGCGCATTTCCGCTGGTTGATGGAATCAGGCGGCGGCCAGATTCGGGACCGCGGCGCGCACCAGTTCAGCACCATCCTGTGGTGCATGAATGCGGATCATCAGACCTCGTTTACCGTGGAGGCGAAGGGGCGGCCTCCGGCCCGGGGCCTCTGGGATTGTCCGGTCGAGATGGAGGTAATCTACCAGTTCAAAGACCCCGATTGGACGCTGGAGTGGGGACAGCCCGGGAACAAGGTGGGGCAGACCGAATTTGGGAATGTTTTCTGGGGCGATAACGGTCATTTGGTGCTGGAATGGGAGGGCGGCTACCGGCCGGCCAATCCGGAAGCCATCCATTTCAAGCTGCCGCCTGGGGGGCAGGAAGTGTACCGCACGGACGAATACGAAGACTTCAACATGAATCACAAGGCCGATTGGTTCAAAGCGATTCGCGAGGGGCATCTGCGGCCCGCCGTTGACATCGAGATCGGCCATCGCACCGCGACGCTTTGCAACCTGGGCAACCTCGCCTATCTCCTGGGCCGGAAACTCGTCTGGGACGGGACCCGGCAGGAGGTGGTGGGAGACGAGCAGGCCAATCGCCTGTTGAGCCGGCCGCAACGGTATCCTTATGTGCTCTGACTTGATCGCTGCCATCCGGAGTTCGGATGACGCGGTGAGTGCCGCCGCGTGGCAAAGCGCCGGAAACCATGGTTCGGCGGCGGTGGGACCGTTGGCGGAATTGTTGAGCGACCCCCAGGCGGAAATCGTGCGGCGCGGAAAGCGGGCGTTGTACCGGATTGTGCGTCACGCGGGCCGGCCGGGAGCGCGGGGGGAAGCCCAAGCGGTCGAGCGGGAATTGCTGGCGGCGCTCAAACATGCCGGGGCTGGCGGACGGCGGGAACTGCTCTGGCTGCTGTCGGAAATCGGCGGCCCGTCCGCGGTTGGCCCCATCGCCGCCCTGCTGGCCGACGAGGCAGTTCGCGAGGACGCCCGCTGCGCGCTGACACGGATTCCGGGTCGAAAGGCGACCGCGGCCTTGAAGGCGGCTTTGAAAAGGAGTCCTGCCGATTTCCGTCCAGCCCTCGCGGAGTCATTGCGACAGCGCGGGGTGAACGTCAAAGGCTACCCCAGTCGCAAACTGGCGCCGGTGGCTCAAACCTCGGTCGGCCCTTTGCCGCCGCGATAGGACGGAAAAGTCAATAACCCGAGCCCCGCGTTCGCAGTCCAGGCCGCCACGCGCCTGCGGCCTTTGCCCGTTTTGGGCCGGCGCGGCGTAATTCCTTGCCAAAACCCGGTGGATTGAGGAGCATGGCGGCATCTTAGATTTGGCAAGCGTTGCCACTGTGCAAGTCCTTTACAACATAGTATTTGTCATCTTCTTCATCCTCTCATCGCCGTACTACTTTTTTCGAATGTGGCGGCGGGGCAACTGGCAAACCGGCTTTGCCCAACGGTTCGGTCGTTATAACTCCAAGTTCAAGCAAGCCATCACCAACCGCCACATCCTCTGGATGCACGCCGTCAGTGTCGGCGAGGTGAATGTTTGCACGCAGTTGATTCGCGCCCTCGAGCCGCGACTGCCCAACTTGAAGATTGTGGTGTCCACCACGACCACCACCGGCATGGGGGAGCTGCAGCGAAAGCTGCCCAATCACATCAGCAAGATTTATTACCCCATAGACTGGCGGGGGTGTGTCAGCCGCGCCCTCAACACCGTCCGCCCCGAGGCCATCGTCCTCATCGAAGCCGAAATCTGGCCGAATTTTCTTTGGAAAGCCCGGCAGCTTGGCATCCCGGTGTTCCTGGTCAATGCCCGGCTGTCGGACCGCTCCTACCCGCGCTATCTTCTGTTCGGATTCCTGTTTCGCAAGCTGTTTGCCTCCTTCACGGGCGTGGGGGCGCAAAACGAGGCGGATGCGGCGCGGTTGCTGCGGCTCGGCTGCCGGCCCGAAGCGATTCAGATCGTGGGGAGTTTGAAGTATGATGCCGCGAAGCTCGAGGAGCGGCGCCTGGTGGATGTGCCGGAGATGTTCCGCAAGCTGGGAGTGCCCCCGGGCGCCCGGGTGCTGGTCGGCGGCAGCACCCACGCCGGCGAGGAACTGTTGCTGGCCCAGTGTTACCTGCGGCTGCGGGCGCGTTTTCCGGACCTGTTCCTGGTGTTGGTTCCCCGTCACTTCGAGCGCAGCCGCGAGGTGGGGCGGGAGCTGGAATCCCTCGGGATTCGCTACGTGTTTCGCAACGAGATCAGTCTCTCGACGCAGCATGCGCGCGGCACCGTGGACTGCCTGCTGGTGAACACCACGGGCGAGCTGAAGTATTTCTACGAGCAGGCGACGGTGATTTTCATCGGCAAAAGCCTCCTGGCCCATGGCGGCCAGAATCCCATCGAGCCCGGCGCCCTGGCCAAACCGATGGTCTTCGGGCCGAACATGCAGAATTTCCGCGAAATTGTCGCCAGCTTTCTGGCGCGGCAGGGAGCGGTCCAGGTCCAGGATGCCACGCAGCTTGAGGCAGCGATTGCGGAGTTGCTGTCCGATGAAGAGCGCCGGCGGCAACTGGGCCAGAATGCCCTCCAGGTGGTGCGCGAGAACCTGGGCGCCATTGACCGCACCGTCGAGATGATCCTCAAGCACCTCGAGGGCGGCGCGCTTTATGTTGCGCCGCGCCGTTTTGCGGCGGGGCCGGCGCGCGGCGCTCTGCGCGAGGGTCGCGCCTGAGCCAGCCCCCCTGGGCGGGCGCGGCCGGCCGGGTCGCCGGCCCGGGGCTATTGCAGAATGCGGCGGCCTTCGTCCAGGAAGATGCCCTTGAAATTCATCTCCAGCGCCTGCGGGTTGGTGGCCTTGTTGAGGGCTTCCTGTTCGCTGACCTTGCCGGCCTTGACCAGGTTGAACAGCGCCTGGTTGAAATTCAGCATGCCGTCGTCAATCCCCGTCTCGATGGCGGCCGGCAGTTTGTCCAGCCGGTTTTCCTCAATCAACTTTTTCACCGTCGGCGTGTTGATCATGATCTCGAGCGCCGGGGTCATCCCCCCGGCCAGCGTGTTGACCATGCGCTGGCAGATCACCGCCTGCAGCGTCCCGGCCAACTGCCGCCGGATTTGTTCCCGCTCATCGGCCTTGAAAAAGTCCAGAATCCGGTTCACCGATTGCGCGGCGTTGGTGGTGTGCAGGGTCGAAAGCACCAGGTGCCCCGTGTCGGCCGCGCTCATCGCCGCCGTGAAGCTGATCGAATCACGCATCTCGCCGATCATGATGATGTCCGGGTCCTGCCGCAGCACGTGCTTGAGCGCGTGGTGGAACGAGAGCGTGTCCAGCCCGACCTCCCGCTGCTCGACGATGCACTGGTTGTCCTCGAAGACATACTCGATCGGGTCCTCCAGCGTGATGATGTGCTTTTTGAAATTGGCGTTGATATGCTCGATCATCGCCGCCAGCGTCGTGGATTTGCCGCACCCGGTCGAGCCCGCCACCAGCACAATCCCGCGCGGGGATTCGGCGATCTTGCGAATCTGCTCCAGCAACCCCAGCTCCTCGAAACTCGGGACCACGGTCTTGACATACCGCATCGCCAGGCACCACTGCCCCCGCTGCTGAAACAGGTTGGTCCGGAACCGCCCGATGTTCGGGACGTAATACGAAAAGTCTATCTCCCGCTCCTGTTCCAGCCGCTTGCGCAAATGCGCCGGGGTCACCTGCTCGACCACGGTCTTCATCCATTCCTCGGTCGGATAGGGGCATTCGATGGCAATCAACTGCCGGTTGATCCGGAAAACCACCGGCGTGCCGATCTTCAGATGCACATCCGAGGCGCCGCCTTTGACGGCCGTCTCCAAAATGCGATGAAACAGTTCCATGCTGCCAGCCTACCAAAAAGCCCCGGAGCGGAAAGCACGAAAAAGTCCGGTTCCCAGAGCCGGGCGGGGGAAGGCGCCCGGGCCGCGGGTGCGGACGCCGCGCGGCCCGGCGCAAAACAATCGCAAAATCGGGTCTTGACGCGCTAAACCAACGGCCCCTGCATATTGGGAAACCTCATGCACGCCTTGCCTCAGCGCAGGTTCCCTGCTTTTGGCTGCGATACCGATGGCAAGCGCATCGAGGTCTATGAAAGCGCGGAGGCCGCCCGACGCGCGGGGGTCGTCATGGATTAGGCCGGCGTCCGCACCACCTCGACACAGCGGCGGCAAAGGGTCGGATGTTCGGCGCTGGCGCCGACGCTGGTCTCCCAGTGCCAGCAGCGTTCGCATTTCTCGCCCGCGGCCTTGTGGACCGTCACGGATACCTCGGCGCCCTCCCCCGGCCTGACCTCCAATTGCGACACATTCAGCAGTTCGCGCAGGTCTTCCACCCGCGCCGCCGCCGGCGCCAGCGCCGAGGCCGGTCCGGTGAAGACCAGTTGGGCATCCAGCGCCTTGCCGATTTGTTTGGCCTGCCGCGCCTCCTCCAGCACCGGGAGGGCCGCCTCCCGCAGCTTGAACAGCGCGTTCCAAACCGCCCGGTCCGCCTCCGTCAGCCGCAGGTCAAGCGGCTCCCAGCTCAACAGATGCACCGACCCGGCGCTCCGGCCCGGAACCCATTCCCACGCTTCGTCGGCCGTGAAAGCCAGGATCGGGGCCAGCATCCGGCACAAGCCGCCCACCAGCCAATGCAGGGCCGTCTGGGTCGAGCGCCGCCGCAAGGAGGAGGCCGCATCGGTGTAAAGCCGGTCCTTGACCACATCGTGATAAATTGCCGAAAGCTCGACCGCCACGAACTGGCTCAGCTTCTGATAAACCACATGAAACTCGTAGCGGTCATAGGCGGCCATGACCTCCTGTTCCAGCCGCGAGAACTCGTCCAGAATCCAACGGTCCAGCGCGGTGAGCTGCTCCGCCGGCACCGCGTCGCGGGCCGGATCAAAATCGTAAAGGTTTGAAAGCTGGTAGCGGAGCGCGTTGCGCAAACTGCGATAGGTTTCCGCCACCTTCGCGATCCGCTCCTCGCTCACAATGATGTCGTTGCGAAAATCCTGCGAGGAAACCCACAGCCGCACGATGTCCGCGCCCCATTTCTTCACATAGGCTTCCGCCGTCTGCGGTTTCTCGTATCCGCCCTGCCCCTGCTTGCTTTTGGAGATTTTCTCCCGGTCCGCGTCCACCATGAAACCGTGCGTCAGGACGGTGCGGAACGGGGCGCTGCCGTGGCCCGCCAGGGACAGCAGGAGCGAGGACTGGAACCAGCCGCGGTGCTGGTCGCTGCCCTCCAGATACATGTCGCATTGGTGCGGCCGGCTCGTTCCGCGCAGCGCCTCCCGGCGGGCGATGACCGCCCGCGAGGAGGAACCCGAGTCAATCCATACATCCAGCGTGTCGGTGGATTTGCTCGCCGGCTCGGGCCCCGTCCATCCCGGCGGCTTGAGCGCCGCCCAGAGCTCGGCTGCGGGCTGCTCGAACCAGATGTTGGACCCGTGCTTCTCGAACAAATCCGCCGCGTTGCGGACCACCCGCGCGTCGAGGATCGCCTGGCCGTGAGCGTCATAGAAGGCCGGAATCGGCACGCCCCACGAGCGCTGCCGCGAAATGCACCAGTCCGGCCGCGCCTTGACGGCCGCTTCAATCCGGCTCCGGCCCCAGTCCGGCACCCATTCAACCCGCTCGATTTCCTGCAGCGCCCGCTCGCGGAAACTGACCCCGTCCACGACGTGGTCCACGCGGATGAACCATTGGTCCATCGCCCGGAAAATGATGGGCGTTTTGCTGCGCCAGCAGTGGGGATAGCTGTGGTGGTAGTTTTCCTGGTGCACCAGCGCCTTGCGCACCCGCAATTCGTGCAGCACCGCTTCGTTGGCTTCGCTCTTGCCGTGCTTCTCCAAAATGGACGCGCCCACCATGGCGGCCGGCATCTGCTGCGCCACCGGCAGATCGCTGGTGTGGATGAACCGCCCGTCGTCATCCACCGGCGAATAAATCGGCAGCCCTTCCTTCATCCCCAGCAGGTAGTCGTCCAGGCCGTGCCCGGGGGCGATATGGACGAACCCCGTGCCGGTGGTGTTGTCCACGAAACTGTCGCCCGCAAAGAAACGGCCCGTGCGCTGACAGAAAGGATGCTCGTATTCCAGCCCGCTCAAATGCCCGCCGTCCAGACTGCGCACAATCTCGTAGCCCGACCAGCCGCATTTTTCGGCAATGGCGGGCAGCAGCAGCGCGGAGACGATCAGTTCCTCCTCGCCGACCCGCACCAGCGAATAGCTGAACGTCGAGTTGTAGGCCACTGCCAGATTGGCCGGCAGCGTCCACGGCGTCGTGGTCCAGATTACCACCGAGGTTCCGGGATGTCCCACCAGCCGGAATTTCACGTACACACTGGGGCTGACGTGGTCCTGGTATTCGACCTCCGCCTCGGCCAGCGCCGTCCGGCAGGGAATGCTCCAATAAACCGGCTTCTTGCCCCGGTAAACAAACCCCTGCTCGACCAGGTCCGCAAACAACCGCAATTCCTCGGCCTCGTAGGCCTTGTCGAGCGTCAGGTAGGGATGGTCCCATTCTCCCAACACGCCCAGCCGGCGGAACTGCTCCCGCTGAATGCCAATGTATTTTTGGGCATACGCCTCGCACGCCTTGCGGATCGCCGCGGCGTCGGCCGCGGCCTGCCCGCTCTTGCGCATCTCCTGGGTGACCTTGAATTCGATCGGCAGGCCGTGACAATCCCAGCCGGGAATGTAAGGCGCCTGGTAGCCCCGCAAGCTCTTGTACTTCACCAGGATGTCCTTGAGAATCTTGTTCAGCGCCGTGCCGATGTGCACGTCCCCATTGGCAAAGGGCGGACCGTCGTGGAGCACAAACTTCTTCGCCCCGGCGCGCTGAGCCTGAATTTGCTGGTACAGACCGGCGGCCTCCCAGCGTCGCAAACGCTCAGGTTCCCGCGCCACCAGGTCGGCTTTCATCGAAAAGTCCGTTCGTGGCAGATTCAACGAGTTCTTGTAGTCCATGCAAGGCCTTAAAGAAGGCGGAAACTATCAGTGCCACCCCCCCCTGTCAACGAACCCGCACGGCGAAAAAACCGCCGGGGCAGGCTTCACGACTTTCCTGCGGGAGCAGGGGGAAAACGCAGGCGATTGAGCGAAAGACCTTCGCGGCGGAGCAACACGGCCTCCACCTTCGGCACATACATCTGGGTTTCGGCGGGCAGACGACTGGCGATCGCGTCAAAGCTGGCGGCGGCCTGTCGTTTCAGCGCGTTGCGAACGGTGCCTTCGCCGGCGTTGTAGGCCGCCAGCGCGAGGCGCCAGTCTTTGAACTGGCGGTACAGGTAAGCAAGGTGTTGGGCGGCTGCTCGGGCGCTGGGCTCCGGTTTGAGCCGCTGATCCAGCGGCCAGGTGGTTCGCAAGCCATGTTGCCGCGCCGTGGCCGGCATCAACTGAAACAGTCCCGCCGCGCCTGCCGGGCTCCGGGCCCGGGGATCGAACGACGATTCCACCTCCGCGATCCATACCAGCTCCGGCGGAACCCCGGCCTGTTTGAAAATCGGCTTGAGTTGGGGGACAAGGGTTTTGGCCGCCGGCGGCCACGGTTCCCCGGCCAGCTTTTGCACCCAGATTTCCCGTTGCAGCGCGGGCGGGGGATTGGTGCGCGGCGGCGGCGGCTGGCCAGGCTCCGGTTTGGGCGGGGGCACTTTTAGGATGAGTTGATCCGCCACCTCGAAGTAATCCAGCCGCGGTTTGAGCCAGGCGGCGTACGGCGCGGTTTCCTCGTATTGTTGGAGCAGCGGGAGTGCGGCCCGGGCCGCGTCTTTCAACCCGCCCAAGTCGAGCACGTAGTCCCCGTGAAGTTGTTTCTGGATGTCGGTGAAGAACCGCAAGACTTGCTCCCGGTCCGCTTCACGCAGCACCCGCAGCGCATTCTCGTCCAGGTTTTCCACCGCCCAGGCTTCGACCGATTGGGCCATTTCCTCCAGGTCCAGCTCCAGCTCCAGCTCCTGGGCAGGGACCGGCGCGGCGGCCACACCGGCCGCAATCAGTGCAACCCACCACTGCCGCCCGAACACGGCTCAGTCCTCCTTCACCAGCACCACATTCACGAGGTCCAGGCCGAGGCCCGCTGATTTCTCGTTCTTGCCGACCAGTTTCAGCATCAGGTTGTTGGGGCCTTCCGCCAGTTCGAGCCGGCCCAGCAGCAGCCGCTGGCTCCGAACCGGCTCGCCGGCATGGAGGTCAACCGGCTCGCCCGCCGGGTTTTCGTTCTGGAACAATTGGACGATGGCCTGGCCCGGGCCTTTCACAGCCTCGAGGTACACGGCGTAGCGGCCACCCGCCGGCACGTCGCAAATCGGCGAGATGAAATGCGGGCCGAACCAATCGGTCCCGCTTGCGGTCAGCGACAGGTAGCGCAGCTCCTCGTTGCCAATTTTTTCCCGTTTGCGCGTCAGGGTGGCGCGGTCAAAGGACCAGGCGTAAATCGGCAGTTGCCAGCCGGCCGGAAACACGAGTTCTTTCAAGTCCACGACTGCGCGGTCTTTCAAGGGCGGGAGGGTGATGCCGCCCGCGGGCGCGCGGTCCGCGTACCAATAACTCACACTGCAATAATCGGTGGGGATGCTGTTTTTCTCGCCCGCATGCTCGATGGTCTGCAGCAGACTCTTGCGAAAGGCGTAGGCGTCCCCGAGGAACAAACGATAGGCGCCCGTTCGTCCCAGGTGTTTGGCGTAACCCAGACACCCGCTCAGGGGAAACGAAATCCGCTTCTCCCACCGGTCCGGCACGTCATACCAGCCGCCATTGAAGAAATCCTCCGAACCCGTCCCGTGAATGACCAGCTCGCCATCCACTGTCGTCTGATCATCCCCTTCGAAGAACAGCGTTTTGCCCGACTCGAATCCCTGCGCCTGCAGCACCACTCCCACCAGGTGCCCCCGCCCCTCCGTCCGCAGCATCGTGTAGGGCTCGCCGAGGCGAGTCGGGTTCTCCCGGCGCCACAGGGCGTGGAACCTCCCCTCGTCCGCCGCCTGGGGAGACCGACAATGGAGGATTTCAACGCGCAAGTCGGCCGGTTGCGACCGCTCCGACACCAGCTCGACCAACGCGGACTGACGGAATGGCATGGGAAAATAACAGTAATTGGTTTCGCCCACGGTGCCCACCAACAGCGATTTCATCGCCGGCTGCCCCCAGGCGTATCCGAAGAAATCCCCCAACGGACACAGCACCGCCGGCGGCTCGCCATCGAATGAAATACGGAGCAGCAGATCGCGCGCTTTGCCCGCCACCACGCTCGCGGGCGAGACCCGCAAGCCGATGATCCGCCCGCCTTGCCGGGCCTCGAACACTTTCTGCGCGGCCGCTGGAGCCAGCGAAAAGGCCGAGGCCGCGACCTCGACCGACGCCCCGGGCGGCGCGATAAAGCGGCTGACATCCGTTCCCGCCCCGCGAAACAACTCGAGGGCCTTCGAGCGGTGGTCGAGCTCGGCCGGCGGCAGATCGGGCTGAAACGTTTTTACCGGAGCGCCGCTTTCGTAGCGCGCGTGATTGATCTGGTAAAACTGAACCTTGGGGGCCCGAATCCGCACCACGCAGGATTTCTCGAAAGGCAGCGGGACGTAGCAGTAGTAGCCGCCGGCCCCAAAGCCTGCCAACGGCGCGGGAAACAGGGGGTGCTTGCCCAGAAACAAATCCACAAACTTGAGCTCAAGCCGGGGCCGGGCCTCGCCGTCGAATAAAAATTCCAGCCGGTCCTCCGTCGGCGTCGGAGTCCAAACCCGGTAAATCACCCCCGGCCCCTTCAAATCCGCCAACACCAGGTAGTCCCCCTCCTTGCGAACAAAGGAGTACCGTCCGGAAAAGCCATCGTCGTTGCCTCCCGACCGGTCATAGCTCGAAACCGAACCGATGGCGGCCGAGCTCTTGAAAACGGCCAGTCGGTCCAGGCGGTACAGTTCCTCCATTCCCACCGGCCGGCCAATGACGACGCTGGCAAAAAGCACGGTCGGAAGCCAAAACCAACCGCGCGGCAGTGCATGGTGCGATTTCATGGAAATCATTCCTACCAGACTGCCCAGCCCCGCGCCACGCCAGAATGGCGCGGCCCCGCGCCGGCGCAGGGACAGGGTCTCGGTGCCATGACCTCGACGGGCCAAATTGGCTGCACCCGGCAGAAGCTGGTGTGCTGGCCGGCCTGTTGGCCAGGGTGTTTCCCCAGGACACAAACGGGGACAGCGCAAGCTGGAGAGACCTGAGGGGGGCATGCAGCCCGCAAACCCGACCCGCCCGGCGCAGGCGGGGGGGCTCAGTAGAGGAGGTATTTCTTCCGCTGAGCGCGGAAGGCCTGCTCGCCCGGGGCCCAGGCGGCGACAATTTGGGCGGCCGGGGTGTCGGCCTGGAGGGCAAGGCGGGTGGCGTCCGTGCCGTTGACTTTGTCAAACATGGCAAAGCTCTTGTTGGCCTTGACGGCTTCGGCGAAGAGGTCGAGGCCGGCGGTTTTTTTGAGCGCCTCGAGCGCGTAGAAGTTGACGGCGGTCAGCGGCGCGCGGGCGGGGTCGGTAAAGTAAAGTTGCACGCCGCTGATGACCTGGTCCTTGAAGGTAAAGTAGTAAGGTTTGTAGGTGATGGGTTTGAAGCGGATGCCGGGCAGCCGGTGGCTGTTGAGGGCCGCGGCGAACTGGTGCGGGTCCAGGCCGGGCGCGGCGATGCACTGGAAAGGCAGGGTGTAGCCGATGCCGGTGCTGACGCCGCCGATTTCGCCGAGCATGCCGACGGCCACCTGGAAGAGGGGCGACTCGCCGTGGGGAACGTGGGGCGAGGCGGGCACCCACGGCAGGCCGGTGTCGCGCCAGGTCATCCAGCGTTTCCAGCCTTTGAGGGGCACGACGGTGAGTTTGCAGGGTTTTTTGATCCAGCGTTCGCCGTTGATCATGCGGGCAAGTTCGCCGCAGGTCATGCCATAAACGTAGGGGACGTCCCACTGGCTGACAAAGGAGCGGAATTTGTCCTCGAGCATGGGGCCTTCGACGCGCAAGCCGCCGAGCGGGTTGGGGCGGTCCAGGACGATAAACTCGAGGCCGGCTTCGGCGCACGCTTCCATGGCGACGCCCATGGTGCTGATATAGGTGTAGGAGCGGCAGCCGGTGTCTTGAAGGTCATAGACCAGGGCGTCCAGACCGGCGAGCATCTCGGGGGTGGGCTTGCGGGTGACGCCGTAGAGGGAATGGACGGGCAGCCCGGTGCGTTCGTCGGTGCGGCTCTGGATTTTGTCGCCGGCGGGAACATCGCCGTAAATGCCGTGTTCGGGGCCGAAGAGAGCAACGAGGTTGACGCCGGGGGCGGCCCGCAGGATTTCGAGGGTCGAGTCGAGGTTGCGGTTGACGCCGGAGGGGTTGGTGATCAGCCCGACGCGTTTGCCCTTGAGCACCTTGAAGCCGGAAGCGGCGAGGACTTCGTTGCCGAGTTTGACTTCGGCCGCCGCGGAGCACGCGAGGGCGAAGGCGGCCAGCAGGAACAGCCCGATTCGATTCTTCATGCGCCCATGCTTGCGCGGGGGGCGATGCAAATCAAAATAAATCCAATCAAAACAGAACCCGTGGGGGCCTTGCCTTTCGGGGGGCAGGTGAGCTGATCAACGCCCGACCCTGCCCGCCGGCCGGGACCCCGTTCCAGCCCAATAGATCGTCCGGCTGGCGCCGGGGGCCGGGCTTACGGCGACTTCGGCTTGGGACGGGCCTGGTATTTTTGGTAGAGCCGGGTGTGCCGGTTTTCGAGGCTGACCTCCGCGCCGGCGATCCACATGCGGGTGACGCGGGAGCGGATGTCGAGAATGTCCCCGGTGGCGGCGAACAGCGAGGCGTCCTTGCCGGCTTCGATCGAGCCGAGCCGGTCGGCAATGCCGCCCATCTGGGCGGGGTAAAGGGTAATGGCTTTGAGGGCTTCCTCGCGGGGGAGACCGAAGGCGACGGCCTGGGCCGCGGCGTAGGGGAGATTCTTGATGAGCGGGGCGTTGAAGCTGTCGGAGCCGATGCTGAAGGCGATTTTGACCCCAGCACGGCGCAAAATCCCGGGCGTGGCGAAGGGGGTGTCGTAAGCGTCGGTGTCGCGGAAGGGCTGGGTAAACGTGTGGGTGTAAATAACGGGGATTTTGGCCGCAGCGATGAGGTCGGCGACGCGGGCGGCTTCGCGTCCGCCGGCGAGCATGAGCCGGAAGTGGTTGGTGCTTGCCCAGGCGAGGACGGCGCGGATTTGGCGGGTGGTGTCCGCGTGAACGACGACGGGGAGACGGCCCTCGACATACGGCAGCATGGCTTCCCAGGCGGGGACGAGGGGGGGCGGAGCGGCCTTGCCCTTGGCGGCCGCGGCTTTGGCCTGGGCGTAGGCTCTGGCTTCCTCGAAAAACGCCATCAGGTCGCGAAGTTTGGTCTGGCGTTCGCGCGCCTGCTCTTCGAGAGACTTGGGCCTGGTTTTTGTCGGGGGACGGTTTGCGAGGTTCAAGTCCATGGCCGGCCAGTAGAGGTGCAGGGCGAGGGGCTGGCGGAGGGTCATCTGCTCGATGCCCCAGCCGTCGGTGGCCAGCAGCGCGGATTGTCCGGCGACGATGCCGCCGCGAGGGGCGGGTTCGAAACAGGCAATGCCGTTGGCGCGGGCAACAGGGATCAGCTCGGAGTCCGGGTTGACGGCAATCCAGGATTGAACCTCGGGGGTGTAATCGCCCACCTCGGTGGTGTCCTCGGTGGCGCGAACGGCGCTGATCTCCGTGAGGCCGAGGACGGTGTTCAAGGCGATCAAACCGGGGTAAAGGTGCTGGCCGGAGAGATCAAGGATCGTGGCGCCGGGCGCATCAAGGTTCGTGCCCACAGCGGCGATTTTGCCCGCTTGGATGAGCACCTGGCCGGGCGAGAGCGGAGGCGCCGTGACCGGATGGACGGTGGCGCCAGTGAGCAGGAGCGGTTGACCCGAGGCGTTGGCGGCCAGGGCGGCCGCCAAGCTCAGGAGGCAAAGGGGAGCAGGCAGGGTCAGGAGCTTCATGTTAGCGCAGGGTGACATCGTCCAGGCAGTCGCGGTCCAAACCGTCGTGCTGGTGTTCGAGGCAGGTCTTGAAGAACGCGGCGGGGTCGTCGGCCTCGTCGCGAGACCCGCGGGTGCCGGAAAGCTTCTGGATTTGCCTGGCCTTGGCGATCAGCGCTTCGCGCTCGCGGGCCAGGCGGCCGGCCCGTTCAGCGGCCAGCGCCCGGTCGAAATACTTCCGGCCCTCAATCCAGGTTTGAAGACAAAGACTGGTGGAATCCAGCGGGGCGCCGGACCAGACGACGAAATCGGCGTCTTTGCCGGGTTCAAGGCTGCCAATGCGCGAGTCGAGCCGCAGTTGCCTGGCGGGATTCAGCGTCACCAGTTTGAGCGCCTCCGTCTCGGCCAGGCCGCCGAACTTGACCGCTTTGGCCGCCTCGCCGTACAGGCGCCGCGCCATTTCGGAGCTGTCGGAGTTGAAGGAAACCAGCACGCCGCGTTGATGCATCAGGGCGCCGTTGTAGGGAATGGCGTCATAAACCTCGAACTTGTAGGCCCACCAGTCCGCAAAGGTGGATGCGCCCGCGCCGTGGCGGGCGATTTCGTCGGCCACCTTGTAGCCCTCCAGGACATGCTCGAAGGTGCCCACCGTGACGCCGAATTGCTCCATGAGCCGAAGCATCATGAGGATTTCATCCTGGCGATAGGCGTGGCAGTGAATCCAGCGTTTGCCTTGGAGCACCTCGCCCAGCGCCTCGAGCTCGAGATCGCGCCGGGGCACGCCCGCGCCGGGCCGGCGGCGCCCGGCGCGGTAATCGTCCCACTCGGCCAGGTACTGGCGCGCGGCGGTGAAGCGATTGGCGATGAAAGCCTGAACGCCCATGCGGGTCTGGGGAAAACGGGTCACGGCTTTGTCGCCCCAGTTGGCCTGCTTGACGTTCTCACCCAGGGCGAACTTGATGCCGGGCGGGGCGGCGTCGAAGATGAGTTCGTGCGGCGGCGCCCCGTCCCGCAGCTTGATCACACAACTCTGGCCCCCGATCGGATTGGCGGAACCGTGGTAGAGGTTGACGGTGGTGACCCCGCCGGCGAGCTGCTGGTAGAGATGGTCGGTTTCGGAGTTCACCACGTCCGCGATGCGCACCATGGCGGTCGAAGGCAGGGTGGATTCGTTGACCGCCCCGAGGATGGCGGTATGACTGTGCGCGTCAATCAGCCCCGGCGTGACGTGAAACCCCGCGCCTTCAATCACCAGCGGCGGCCCCGGATAATCCGAGCGCACGGAAAGCCCGCGGCCCACGGCTTTGACCTTGCCCTCCGCGATGAGCAGGTCCGCATTGCTCAGCACCCCGGCGGGGCCGCACGTCCAGACCACCGCCTCCTTCACCAGGACCGACCGCGGTTCGGCCACCGGCCCGCGGCCCTCCAGCGGCGATTGCGCCACGCGGGACCGGTGCGCCGCGCGCAAGGCCTCGTCCCGGGCCGGCTTTTCTTTCGCCGCCGCCTTTGTCGGTTCCGCCGGGTGAGACGTGGCGGCATCGGCTTCTCCGGCGCCGCTCTTGCCCGATTTGGGCGCCGCGGCGGGAAGGTGGATGCGGCCCTCAATCCACACGGAGTGGAGGGGGGCATCGGGCTCGAAGTAGCCGCCGCCCTCCACGACGGTGAGATTGGCCAATTTGCCGGGTTCGATGGTGCCAAGGTAATCGCTGGCGCCGCAGAGACGCGCCGGAATCACCGTCAGGGCGGCGAGGGCATCGGTTTCGCTCAGCCCGCGATCCAGCGCCCGGCGCAGGTGGGCGCGGAACTTTTTGCGGTCTTTCAAGCCATAAGTGGTCAGCGCAATATCCAGCCCCTGCCGCCGGAGCAGGGCGGGATTCTCCGCCGCCCAATCCCACGCCCGCAAGGCGTCGAGGTCAACCGGGTCCCAGTCCTCCGGCTCCGGCATTTTGGGCAGTTCGGGAAAATCCAGCGGGACGATGAAGGCGGCCCGGCTGGCCCGCGCCAGGTCGGGCCGGCGCCATTCCTGCCCGGAGGAAACGAGACAAAACTCGATCTCGAGCTCGCGGCCCAGCCGCGCCGCGCGGTCCGCCATCAGGGCGCTGCCGGGTTCAAACAGCACGGGGGTCTTCTTCGCGAGCACCGGCTGGAGGGCTTCCAACGACGGATCGAAGGGCGGACGGGAGCGCGGGCGTGAACCGGCGCGGAAATCCTCCCAGTCGGCCGCGTAGTGGCGGGCGTCAAGAAAGGTTTGGCGCACGGCCGCGATGATTCCCATCAGGGAGCTGGGATAGAGCCGGTCGGCTGCCGGAGCGGTCTCGAAACTCACGTGCTGGAAGACGTCCGGCTTGAGCACAAGCTCGTTGGGGTTTTCCTCCGTCAGCAGCACCAGGGCGCTGGTTCCCCGCAGAATGCCGCTGGCGGGCGCCATGACACCGGCGGTGAATCCCAGGTCACGGAGCGGCTCGAGTTCCTTGGGCTGCGGGGTGTAATGCCGGACCCTGCGCTCCTCGGGCCGGATCCGGGACACGGCCGCCCCCGGCCCGGCGGCGCCGGGGTCCGTCTGGACTCCGGGGGCGCCGAAAAACTGGAGCGGCGGGGAGGTCAACTCGAGGCGCCGGTCGGGCTCGGCGGCCGAAGTGGCGGCGGGGGCGTTGGTGGCGGCGGGAACCACCAGGGGGTCAATGAAGCCGGCATAAATGGTGAGCCCGCGGCAGGTCCAGACCCGCGCATCGGCCGGCACGGGGACGTCCTGGCCGACGGCCTCGATCAAGCCGTCGCGGATCAGGACGGTGCCGTTGGCGATTTCGCTGCCGGGCGAGGGCACCACTTTGGCGCCCACCAGCGCATGAATGCCGAGCGGCAGGGGACGGAACCCGGGCGGCAGCAGGCTGGCGCCGTGAACGGCGCAAACTCCCGCGTGGGAAAAACACAGCAGAAGGCCCAACCCTGTGGCGCAACAAAGGTTACGGAAGGTACGCATTGCTGACACGCAGTATTGCACGGGGCGTGGGCAGGGACAAGTCGCGGCTTAGAGCATTTCCATAAATTATATAGCGTAGCCGGCGTGTGAAAAGAACCCTTGGCAGTCAGCGGGTGTGACGGCGGCAAACGCAGCCCCGGCAGCCTTGTGCAGTTGGCGGGCAGTCCGTGGCTGCCGGCTTTTCAACCCCTGCTTCACCTTGCTCCACATCGGCTCAATGGGGTTGAAGTCCGGCGAATACGGTGGCAGATACTCCAGGCGTGCTCCGGCACCTTCGATCGCCTCCCGCACACCGGCCACCTTGTGCGTGGCCAGATTATCCATGACCACGACGTCCTCGGGTTGCAAACAGTCCACCAATCCCTGCTTCACCCAAGCCAGAAACAACTCCCCATCCATCGCCCCGCCAAACAACCACGGCACCTGTGGTCCCTTGAGCCGCACGGCGGCGATCAGGGTGGTCGTCTGGTAATGTCCGTGCGGGATCGGACACGCCAGCCGCTGGCCGATGGGGCTGCGCCCGTAGCGCCGGGTCATCTGCGTATGGGCCCCGCTTTCATCCACGAACACCAGATGCTCGGCGGCCACGCCTGCCAGTCGTTGCGGCCATGCCTTTCTTCGCGCCACCACGTCGGGCCGCGACTGCTCGCTGGCGTGCAGCGTTTTTTTTAAGGCTCCACCCCAAACGGGTGAGCCACAGGTCCATGGTGGAGGTGGGCCGCTTGAATGGCGCGCCCAGTTCCGCCAGCGTGGCATCCGGTCGCTGCTCCAGCAATTGGAGCAGGCGGGCCTTGCGGGAGGCGGTCAGGAGCGTCTTGCGGCCACACCGGTGGGTCTGCGGCTGGAGCGTGCCGCGTGCTCTGAATTGCTGGCGGATCCGGCGCACCGCCGCGACGCAGTAGCCGAAACTGGCGGCGATCTCGGCCGTGCGCTTTCCCTGGTCGTAGAGTTGAATGATGCGCTCGCGAATGGCGACGGGGATAGCTTTCACGGCCAGAAGTCTATCACCCTTCCCTCAAACACGCTACATTATTTATGGAAACGCTCTAATCCCTGCGATTCCGCGACCCCAGCATTGGGCGAACGAACCGGCAAGGTCGCGTCTTAAAGCCAGACCCGCCGCAGCGAATCGTGGGTGGATCCTGGTAATCGACGCGAAGGAGGACGCTGGGCTTTACCTCTCGCATGTCGGGGGCGGGAGACTATAAGCGGGCAGCCGGGCGCACCTGTCCGCCGACCGGAACCCGATCAGCCTATCTCGGGCACACGCTCCGGGTGAGCGGCCCCTGACCTGCAGGGGTTTTCGAACACTCCCCCACCGCCCCGGACGAGACCCTTTGGCAATTCTCGAGGGCGTACGGATGTCGGAATGCTGTGGTCACGTGGTGTGATTCCCCCAGCATCACAAAAAGGTATTCTTGCTGCAGATCCGGGCGGGGCCAAGCTCGGTGCTGCGCGCGTTGATCCAGCACAAAGCGGAGGCACGGGCCGAATCAGCGGGCTGCGGGGATCCATTCGCCATCCACCCAGACTTCCGCTCGTTGGTCCCGTATTCGAGCCGGTATGTTCAGCGTGCGAAGCGCCGCCACCAATAGATGCCACCGTTCTGCGGCGGTGCAGGTCCGAGTGCGCCAAACCTCATCGAAGGACTTAACCGTTTCAGTGGTGCTTGGAACAACCAAAACCTGAGCGTCAATGGATTCTTTCAGCCGGTCAAGAACCTCCCGGGGGTCGTCCGCTTTCGCTGTCTGGTAAAACGTGTGCCAAACCTCACGGCGATTGCGAAGGACGAAGGTAGGCCCGACAACGGGGTTGACAACGTATTCGCGGTATATTTCATCGGGCACCTGCACCGGGCGCATCTGGTTTGCCCATTCCACGACCAGAAGGTTTTCTTCAAGCCAGCCCGACGGTCGCGACTGGACACCGAGACAAAGCAGGGAAGCAGCGGTCGCGACGCTGGCCGCAGCGACCGGACGAAGCGAGTGAAGCGCACATTCTCTGATCAACACCAGCAGGCTGACAAAGAACAGGGCGGTTACCACGAGTCCAAGCGGGTAGGGCCTGTCCGGTGATGGCTGGGCTGGCGCCTTCTCGAATTTCGCGGCGTCAAACACCTTGCGGACTGCCTGCACCCCGCGCAGCACCGCCCTCGGCGCTTTGATCTCACCTGGCGTAAGCCGTCTCTCTCCTGGGAGGTCAGTGATAAGCCAGCCGTTGGTCCCGTATTCGTGTTCAAAATCTTCCAACGCGCGCGGGTGCAGAATAACGGCCCGCACACCTAGTGAGGCGGCGGCACGCGCCTCCCGACCATAATCAGCCAAATTGCCGTCCGTGACGAAACCAATTGTGAACGGGCGGACCCCTTTTCCAACAATGACTATCCTGTCTCGACCAGCGCTTATCCTCAAGTCGCTTTCTAGCAACGGTCCGACGCCCCAAGCAGCAAGAAACACCAGTGCCCCCATGGTCGGAGCGAGCGGTGGCGCCGGCAGTCGCCAGCTCTTCCGGCGCCAGGGAGGCGTCTCGCCTAGCAGCAGGCCGAGGCTGATGCACAGGGGGATAAACGTAAGCGGAACACGGATCACCCCTTGAAAAAACATCGCGACGGACAGTGCCAGAACAGTCATTTTGGCATACGAATTCTTCCCCTGCAACAGACACCAAATGAGGATGAACAGGACGAGGACAAGCATGGGAACCCCGTAACTCGCGCCAAGATGGGCATAGTCATTCAGCAAGACCGCCGTGTTGTCGGGCAGAAATATTGGGCAATAAAGTTTCCGGTGGATCGGGAGCACCTCCCCCCAACCCCACCCGACCAAGGGACGGTCCAGCATCGCCTGGATGGCGCCAGGCAAGACGTAGAGTCGGTTTGCCCACGGCAGGTCCATGACATTGGAAACAGAGGCCAGTCTGCGGAGTAGGAGTATGTCTGACGAACGCAGCCAGGATAAGCTCATCGACATCGCCAGCAGGAGGCCGAGCGCTGCTCCCGAAGCCGCCAGTTTCGACTTCCGACTTGCGCCCTGCCACTTGGGGCACAGCCACGTAGCGAGTGCCAGTACCAGCACAAGCTGCCCGATGCGGCTGAATGATCGCGCCAATTGAAAAGCGTGGAGCCCGGCAAGCACAAAGAGGACGTGGTGAAATTCTTTTCGCGCCTCCCCTCTGAGCCGAAGCGCGATGACGCAGGCCAAGGCCAACACCACCCCGGAGTTGTTAGGATCAAGAACCCAACCTCGCCATCGCGGTATACCGCGGTAGCTGGCTGAAAAGAGTGGCTCGGGTTGTAACATGCCCGGGAAGATTGCCATCACTGAACTCACCCCCAAGAACAAAACAAAAACAGCCCGCTCCACAGACCTGCGCTCTGGTTCTGCGAGTTTCAGAGAAAGCCAGCTCCAGGACGCCACGAGCAGCAAGCCCACTACCTGAAGGGCCTGCTCGTGCCGGTGATGCAGAAATGGCTCCCACAATGCACTCAGCGCGAGCGATATTGTGGCAAGGAAGATGGGAAGTGACCGCCAGCGGCCCGGTGGTTTAACAGTTGGCAGGCGCATGGACTGCCGTCCTCACGAAGAGGTCCCGTGTCGCCAAGGTGAAGATACAAATCAGCGCGACCGATCCAATAGGAAGCTGCGCTTTCGCCAGCAGAGCAGTTACGAAGAGAACCGCCATCAAGAGAATGGCCGCAACCAAACAGGCGGGTGGCTTTTTCAAGCAAGCAAAAAGCAGTCCGATCAGACCAGCCAGCGTACACCTGGCGGAAATGTCAAGCTCGATTAGATATCGCCTGTCAAGGAGTGCTTGGCAGACGTCCGCGGCGTACTCAACTGGCGCCTTCTGACGGGCCGGGGTGCTGTAACGGGGTACAGGCCGGTCTTCTTGCAGCGCAACACAGGCTAGAAACGCATTCGTGGCTTTGTCCTGAACAACATTCCGACCGCGGGGAAACAGAAGCTTGAAAGGGCTATCGCCTATCCGTTTGAATGTGGCAACGTCCTCCGCGCACGTCAGCGCCAGTGCCGTGGCGCTAAGCATTGGGTGCGGTCCCGGCTCTGCGATGACTGCCGACCCCAACCTCGTACATACCAGCAAGGGGCGACAGGTGGCGAATCGCGCGAGCGTGGGGGCCAGGCTGCGCGGATCAGTAACCCAAACCACGCCCTCCAAGCGCAGGGCTTCTCGGAAGACCGCTGCGCCTCGAGCTCGGTGTGCCGGAACAAAAAGCAGCACGCCGCGTACGCCCATTGATTTGAGGGAAAAGATTTGGCGGGCAATTTCCTCTTCACAGCTTTTGGCCGGCAGCGTTACAAGGGCAGTTTGTCCGCGCTGGCCGGTTGGCATTCTCTGCAACACGACCATGGCAACTTCCTGATCCAGGAATGCCGCAGGCTCGCTGACAGAAAGAACCGCGCCCCCAAGAACTGAGACCGTCAGGCGCAGCGCCAGGTTGGGTTTGTTGCTCACGGCGATGCGTCAGGGTGGATCAGTTTGTTGTTCAGGTACCACTGCGCTTGGGAGGGCTCCAACAACGCCTTCACCGCCTCTGCATACGATGCAGGGTCAGTTGGATAGGTGTTCCGACGCAGGGCAACCAGGCGGCTTGCCACATCCGGCGCAAGGTCGAACGGCAGGATGGCGTTGAATACAATGGCCCGGTATTCCGGCCGCTGGAGGTCCATGAGCAGAGCGAAGCGCTCCGGGGAAAGCACCCCCTGCAGTATCTCTCTCACGTCGTCCGGCAACTTGCCATTGACAGCGCGCACGTCCCTGTTCCCCACCGCCGCTGCAACGCGCAGGAACTCCTCTTTGGTAGGCTGCATCCCGGCCAGGAGCATTTCCACGCGCCGCGCATCTCCTTCGCGCTCCAATTTGTAGTACAACAACTCGTCCGCAGAAAGGTGCTGCGAAAGAAATTGGAGTCGCGCCTCCCGATTGCTCCGGGCCTGAGCGATGCTTTCAGGATTTGTGGGATCGGCTTGTGGTTGGGGAAACAGCCTCCATGCCTCGGCAATTTTCTCCTCCTGCTGCGCCGCAAACCGGGAGTGGGCCTGGCGTTCAGGTCGCTGAAGTCTAAGCTGGTCATAGAGGATGGATTCGATCTCCCGCTTGATCTCCGCGTGTCGGCGTTGCTTCTCGACCTCGGGCAAGGGCAAACCGGCGACGGCTTTGGACGCCTCGGCAAATCTTGGCGCGTAGGCTCTGGTCAGGTCCGCTTGGATAATCGCGGTAAGCACAGCTTCGGGGCAGCCGACGGCTCGCAGGTTGTCGGCATACGTTGCATAATTGGTGGATTCCAGGCGAGACCAGTGGAATGGAATGATTGTTTCCCCTTCCGGTTCCCGCATCGGCTCGCGGCTTGGCGGTGCGACGGGGGGTGGCGCTTGGGCTTTCACGCGAGCCGTCGCCACAGACCATCTTCCCGCCACAAACGCAGCGGTGAAAACCATCAGGACGATGGGCACGAGCGCGAGGATTCGTTTCATGTCAGGGGGGCGGATTTGTGCCGCGCCAAAGTATTGGATTCCCAAAGTAAAATTCGATCAAGGACCGGTCTTGGATGATTTTTGCTGCTTCCTCCCGGTACCGTGGCATGCCGAGCGCGTTGGCGGCTGAGCGCAACTCAATCAGCTTACGCGTTTGATCCTCGGTCAGCCTCACCGAACGCGCCCATGACCGCAGCACGGGGTTCAGCGCTTCGGCGTCTTGGCGGTATTGGGAATACCGGGTGTCACCCAACGTCTCCCTCAACTTGACTTCCAGGTCCGGCGCCAGGAGGCCATTTGTCCGGTTCAGGCTTTGCCCGTCCAAGAAGTCGAAAACCCGTCGAAACTCCGCATCGCTGAGGGTCAGTCCGCTCATAGAATTCCTGACGGCAAACGCGTCGCCGTCATGCGCGATGCGGTAGTCGAGCAACTCCTCCGGCGTGAGGAATCGGGAGAGGTATTCAATCCGGGCCTTGCGGTTCTGCAAGGCGCGCTCCTTGTCCGCCGCAGGGGCGTCCGCTCCGACATTGATCTTGGGATATGTCTTGAGCGCCTCGGTCACATACCGCTGCTTTTCCGGCGAGAGGGCGCTGGAAAAGTCAAAAGCGGAAGTTTCCAGTTTCAGTGCCGCCCATACCTGGTCCCGCTCCCGGCGAAGCGCTTTGATCTGGTCAGCCGTCGCCCTCAATTCCGCGGCGGTGCTCCAATACCGGGCCAGCGGATCCAACAGGCGACCGATCTTTTTGTCGTAGTCTGCCCACACGCGGGCGTGAATAATGTCCCCGATTGTGGCCTCAGGGCAACCGACGCTCCGGAGGTTCGCGACGAACTGCATGAGGTCATCGCTCGCCACGCGAGACCACGACCAGCCCCCATCAATCTCCCTCAGCATCCGCGGCGCCGGGGCAATTCTTTCGTCAGGGGCACCCGTGGCCGGGTCACCCCCGGAGGACGCGGCGGGGATTGCGCGGCCCGCAAGGAAGCCCAACACCGCTCCCGCCAGAACCACGGCCACCGCGCCAACAACTTGCGTGGAGTTCATGGGGTGGACTTGTGTCTGCGAATCCTGCGCCTAACGTTCGTGATGGCACCGCGCTTGTCGGCGCATGCTCGAATGTCTGCTGCGAGCGGCCTGCACGCCACGCTGTCGCAAGCCGCACCCGTGACGTGCGGCGATGGTCTCATTGCACAACTTGCGTAAATTCGACCCATACCCTTTCCAGCGGCCAAGATGCTTGCCCGCCGGGGCCGGCGATGTCACCCGGGTTCAGCAAGCTGGCTCGGCCGGCGCCTCCAGAAGTTACATTGTCAAAATAAGACCAAGGGTACAGGGACCAATTCAAAAGTGCCTGAGTGTTCTCTGGCCCACAATATGACGCTTGGCAGGCTAAAGAACAAGAAAGCTGCTCCTGGTGGTTCCAAGACTCGTAGCCGGTGTGTTGCGGATCGTCACCCGGCTCCGACTGGAACACCGTGTGAGCGCTCGCGCTGTAAGTGTCTGCTCCGCGGCTTGCGTAAAGGATATTCAACCACTCGGCATTATGGTAGGTGTGTGTTTCGTCGGTTTGAATGACTCCATCCTCGATATATCTGTACCGTGCTGTCCAGGTGCCGATGTGGGTCACCCACAGGTCCGCCGGCCCGCCTGAACCGCCCTCAGAAAGTTCCTGCGTCTGAGGCAACGCTGGGGCGGCGGACACTGCTGTCATATTGTCCCACCAATCGCTTCGGTAGGAATGAGACGAACAAGACCCACAAAAGCGGCCAAACCAAAACATGTCATCCCAAACGTGGCCGCTATAAAGGAAAGTACTGGGAGTTACAGCTTTCGACCACACCGTTGCCCAACTATGCGAAGACCCGCTCCAATTACCGTTCCACCATACATAGTTGTCAGTGCGGCTGCCCTCATCCTTGTAGTCGAACGATGTTGTAGCAGAGGTCCACGTTGTCGTCACAGCAGGAGTTGCGCCTGCACCGAGGACACTCAGCATTGCTGCCAGAACTGTTGATAAACGCGCATTCATCGTGATCTCGTTACTCGTTAGTTAGTTGATCGCCTTATCGTGAGATGGGGGGCGGAAGGCCTCTCCGGACCCACAGTCGGCATCCCATGCCTCTTGCATCCCACATTGCGGATTCTTGGCACCTGCCACCGCTCCGGGAAGGCCCGATTCCTGTAAAAACGCGACATTTTGTTGTAGAGCTGCGACATGTGGGCCCCCCTCTGCAGAATGTTCTCTCTCTCTCTCTCTCGATGCTCGTGTGCCGACTTTTGATCAGCGTCCGGCGCAGTTGAGACGGACGCAGGCCAAAGTACTGATGAAAAGCACGACAGAAGTGGGCGGAGTCGTAGAAGCCAAGTTCAGCAGCGATTTCTTTTACGCGCGCGTTTGTGACCAACCGTTGCAGAGCTATCGCCATTCGCAAGCGTGCCGCTGCGTGACGTGGGCAACAGTTGAATCGGCGCCTGAATACCCGTTCGAACTGGCGCACACTCAGTCCTTGCGCGCGAGCCATGTCAGCGATGCTAAAACGGCACTCAAGCAACCGTGCGGCCAGTGCCGACCACCGCTCTGTCAGTCCGGCGCTTCGGCTTCCGCCCCCGACGGGTGGCTCACTGCCCTTTGAGACATTTTGATCGCGAGGGTGAACCGGGCGTGCGTCAGATTGCTTTTCCATCGCTTCGATTCGTGGTGACGATTATTTTTTTACGCCAAGCGTGCTCGAGTTGTCAAGTATGTTCTGATTTGACCAGCGACTCAGACGGTAAAAGGAAGGAACGGGACCATAAGCGGGCAGGCGCCTGGCGCTGGTCATGGCCACCCGCCGCCTGCCCGCACCCCCCTCCGTCCGGGACAACAGCTCGCCGAAAAACTGGAGCGGCCGGGAGGTCAATTCAAGGCGCTGGTCGGGCTCGGCGGCCGAAGTGGCGGCGGGGGCGTTGCCACCAGAGGGAATAACCAGGGGCTGAACGAAGCCGACATGGCTGGTGAGACCGTTGCAGTTTGTCCAAAAACGGGACGAAGGCCCGCTGGATGGGTCAGTTCCCGCCTAGTGACAAGGGTTTCTGACGGTTCCGGACGCATTGGCACCCCGACTGCTTGAAGCTAACCCAAAACACACGGCACGGTGCCTTGTGAACATCAGAACTAATAGAAACAAATGAAATCGAGACTACGCCTGTTTACCATGGTTGGGCTGATCGCCGGCTGCGTCGCCGCGTATGCCCAGGAAACTCCGCCACCGGCCAATCCAATGGACGGCGCGCCCGCCGCCGAGCAAGCGGCGCCGCCGCCGGCTTTGGAACAAACGGCCGCTGACCCGGCTCCGGCCGCCGAGCCCGCCGCGCCTCCGGCCGCGCCGCCAATTGTCAACGAAGCGGCTCCGGCCGCCAGCGCTCCGGCCCTGGATGCCGGCTCCGCGGACATGGTCATTCCCCTCATCGTGATGGATGATGTGCCGTTGACCGATGCGATCAAGAACCTGGCTCGCCAGGCTGGGCTGAACTACATGCTGGATCCCAAAGTGACTTTCGGGCAGCCCGGGCCGGATGGCCGCCCGGTCCCGCAGCCGATGGTTTCCATCCGCTGGGAGAATGTCACCGCCGGCCAGGCCCTGAGCGCCTTGCTGAACAATTACAACCTCCAGTTGGTGGAGGATCCCAAGAGCAAGATTGCCCGCATCATGGTCAAGGACCCGGCCGCGCCGGACCCGCTGGTGACGGACATTATCCAGCTCAAGTACGCCATGCCGAGCAACATCGTCATTGCGGTTCAGAGCACGCTGACGGACAAGCGGAGCAAAGTGGTGGCCGATGTGCGGACGAGCCAGTTGGTCATCCTGGCCACCGAAAAGGAGCTGGCCGACGCGCGCACGATGATCGAGAAACTGGACACGCCCACCAAGCAGGTGTTGATTGAAGCCCGCTTGCTGGAGACTTCGATCAATCCCGAGACTCGCAAAGGCGTTGATTGGGCGGGCACGCTCGAGCGCCAGAACGTTTCCTGGGGCAACAACCGCCAGTTCAATCCCGTCCCGGATGACAGCGAGCATGCGCCGCTGGCGGGCCTCAATGCCGACAAGCCCTGGCCCAAGTTCATCACGGATTTGACCGGCCGGGGCTTGAGCACCCACACGGCATTCCTGAATGCCGATGGGGTCAACGCGGTGATTTCCTTCCTCAACAAGTACGGGGAAGCGAAGGTCATTTCCTCGCCGCGAACCGTGACGCTCGACAACGAGCCGGCCCGCATCGAAGTGACCCGCGCCTCGCCGATCATCAACATCACCCCGGGCACCGTCCAGGTTTCCGGTGGTTCGCAAATCACCTACACCAACCTGGGTGTGATTCTGAATGTCACGCCGCGCATTTCGGCCAACAACTACGTGAACCTGAAGGTGTCGCCGGAAGTGTCGCGCAATGCGGGGACGGTGACGAAAGTCGTGAACAACGGCATCTTCGAGGTGGATGAATACGACCTCCGCAAGATGGAAACGCGGGTCATGATTCCCAGCGGCAACACGCTGGTCCTCGGCGGCCTGGTGCAGGACGACATTCGCAAGGGCAATTCCAAGGTGCCCGTGCTGGGCGACATCCCCGTGTTGGGCGGATTGTTCCGCAGCGACTCCAAGTCGCGCCAGAAGTCCAACCTGATGGTGTTCTTGACTCCGACCATCGTTCAGGATGAGGACTTCCAGCCGACGGAATCGAAGTATCTGAAGACCCCGGCGCCCAAGAGCGACGAGGTTGAGCCGGATTGGTCTGCCTGGGACAGCGGTCAAAGCGCCAAGCAGATCAAGGCCGAAAAGGCCGCCGCCGGCGGGAATTTCGAGGAAGTTCCTCAATAGTCGGTTCGGCAGAAGGGTGCCGTTACAATAGTATCTGATGTTCCCCGCGCCACCCGGCGAACCCGGGTGGCGCGTTCGATTTTTTTCCAGAAGTGTCTAATCCCAGGCCGGCGTCGTCAGCCGGTAGAATCGGGCGCCCGCCGTCGGCGAATCCTCCAGCACGACGGGGCGGTTGGTGGGGTGCGCCGGCACATTGGTCCATTTCATCCAAGCCCCGCCCCCCAACGCGTCCCTCCAGAGGACCGTATAGCTCCGATTTGACACCGCGGTGAAGCTGAGCCGGACGCGGCCCGGTGCGGCCGTGGCGGTCAACTCGAAGCGGCTTTGGGCCGATTGCGGGTCGGTGCCTGCGAGGTACTCCTGAAGATTGGTGAAGCCGTCCTGATCGGCATCGTCGCCGGCATCCGGCGCCAAGGGATTGGTGCCGTGCTCGCTCTCCCACAGGTCCGGCATGCCGTCCCCGTCCGTATCGGCCGCCGCCAGCAGGCGCCCGGGCGTCGGGGCAGCCGCCTGCCAGTTGGCGGGGCTGTTGGCAAAGGCTGCGGGATTGCGGCGCTGGAGCGAGAGACCGCTGCCATCGGCGGCCGCCGGCCACGGCGCCCGGTCGTTGTAGCGCAATTCCTCGACCGCCACATAAGGCACCCCGTTGGTGTTGGGATTGTCCGGCGCGAGCAGTTGCAAATTCTCCCCGTCATTTTGCAGCGCGCCGGGGAACGGCCCCAGCACCCGAACCTCCGCCGGAACCTCGTAGCGGGCGCGGAAAGTGGCAGGATCGGCGCCGGCCAGAACCAGCAACTCCCGGGCGCCGAGGACAACATTGGTGGGAAACACAAAGCCGATGCCGTTGACCTGCCAGGTATTGGCCGGATGCAGCCCATGAAACAAGGGCACCGCCAGGTCCGAGTTGTTCAACAGCTCGACAAACTCGAAACCGCCCGGTTCGGGATGATAGTGCACTTCGTTGAACACGATGGGGCCGACTTGCGGGCCGGCATTCGGCGCCCCAAGCGTCCGCGCCACCTGCGGCGCGAAAAACTCGTCCCCGACCTCGTTGACCACCCGGCCGAAACTGACGCCGTTGAACGACGCGCCAAAAACCACGCCGTGGCTGTAACTGGTGAGCTGGCCATCGGGTCCCGCTGAGAACAGATAGACATCGTCGCCAGTCGAGCTCAGGGAAAAATTGGTGGGGGAGCCGGGGTTGGCGTTAAACTGGCTGGCGTCGAAGAACACCGTGCCGCCGGGTGGGATGAGGGTGTCTGACGGCAAGCGGAATTTGCAGGGCATGGCCGGATCATCGGTAAGATACCAGCCGCCGATCAGCGCGTTGCTGCCGGTGGGGTTCAGGAGCTCGACCGCGTCGAGCAGGGGGGGATCGGTGTGGGCCAGCACCTCGTTGATGACCACGGGCGGAATGTCCGGCTCGGGATCGTCCGCGCCCGGTGAACCGCCCGGCTGGGCGCTGGCGCGCCACGCCGCCCCCCGGTCGGGCGCTTGTGTCAAACCGGGTTGACGGGGAACCAGCGAGAAACCCAGGCCATCGGCCGCCACCGGCCAGGGGGCGGAGTCGCTCCAGGTGATGGACCACACGCGGGTGCCGGTGGGGTGCGCGAGCGTGACCGTCTCGCCCGAATTGTCCAGTTTTCCGGTAAAGACGCCGCCGATGCCGACGCCCGGGTAACGGGCGGAGAAGGCGGCGGGGTTGCGGACCAGGACAAAGAAGGCTCCGGGTGCCAGAAGGGTGCCGTTGGTAAAGGTGAAACTGATGCCCTGGCTGAAGGTGAGTCCGCTCAGGTTGAGCGTGTTGGCGCCGCAATTCTTCAACTCCAGGAACTCGAACTCGTCGCTGTTCGTGACGCCCAAGCCGGGGGGATGATACATGATTTCGGTCAGCGCCAGGGCTTGGAGATTTTGCGGCGGATAAAAGGTCGCGGCCACCAGCGCGCTCCACCCGCGGGAGTCAAGCACACGCGCGTTCACCTCGGTGGGCGCGTTGATGGGAATGGGCAGGGCGTAGGCCTGCGCGCCGGCGGCCACGTTGCCGGTCCCGTACTCCCGCGGGTCCGAGCCATCCAGCGTGTAGAAAATGGCGCCGGCGGGATTGGTGTGGCTGAGGGTGAGGCTGAACCCGGCAGGCACCCCGCCGCCGAACTGGCTGAATTCCGGCGCGCCGGTCAGAGGGTAGAGCCCGGCTGCCTGGAAGTTGCTGAGATACAGCTCGTGAAGATTGCCGAAGTAGTTGCTGTAAAGCTGCCGCATCTCGGGCACCCACCATTCATCGCGGGTAAAGGTCTGCCCCGTGCCCGGGTTGGCGCCAATGGTGAACTCGCGCGCGTCGCCCCACCGTGCCGATTCCGGCACCAGGGCCTGAAAGATGCGCGCGCCCAGCCGCTCGAAGCGGGCGATGCAGTTGCTGAGCGACAGCGCGCCCCCGTTGAAAAAGTGTTTCTGCACGCGGTCGCCATACAGGCGGCGGAATTCGGGGTAGGCTCGAAGTTTCGTGTAGATTCGGCCGGGGGTGTTGGCGCTGTCGGCCCCGGCCAGGATGCGATCGCGCCGCACAAAACGGTCCATCCCGACCTCCTGGTCCCAGGGAAGAAAAATCCAGCGCGTGGCCGGCAGGCCGTTGGTGGCGCGGCGGTGAATGGCGTACCAGTTGTGGAACGGCCAATCCTCCATCTCCGCCACGCCGTGAACCATCATGTAATCAACCAGGTTGACGACCTCCACTTTTTCGAGCACGGCCTGGTAGCTGGCCTCGTTGGTGATCCCGGCGTTCACCTGCGCCATCAATTGGTCCCAGTCATCACGGAATCCGTCCCGCAACTCGGCCACCGCGTAGCTTTCGTCGCCCGCCATGACGTCCCAGTCCATCTCGCGGCCCCCCAGATGCGAGGCGGCAAACGCCGCGTCAATGCGCTCCGAGGGATTGATGAGGCCCCAATACAGGCCGTTGAGGTAGAGATGGGCAAAGTCCGACCGGGTCGCCAGGTGCCCCATCTCGCGCAACGTTTCCTTGATCCAGGTGTCTTTCAAGTAGGTGGCGTTTTCCGGACGGTAACGCAACCCGATGAGCGAAGTTCCCGGCACGGGCGAGGTGTCGGAATACCGGGTGGTCCAGGCGTCGCAAAACCCAAGCCCGCGCAACACGATCCGGTCGAAACTCCGCACCCGGTCGTCAAACCAGTCATAACGCAGCCGCGCCGGGCCGTACTCGCTCTTGAAGGACAGGCGGAAGGAATGCTTGGGGGTGCGGGCGTTGTCGCGGCTGGCGTTGCCGTGAATTTCAATCCCGCAGTTGACGGCGAATCTCGTCGCGCCATTCGAGTCAATCAACTCGACGCTGGCCGCGCGTTCCCAGCCCGGGCCGGAACTGGTCGAGTTTCGATAGATGCCGGAGCTTGCACCCCAGAGGTCCTCGTGCGCCATCACCACGGACAACGTGGGCAGCGCGCGCAGGTCGTTCGAAATCGTTTGCGAATAAACCGGATGGTTCACCACGTTCGGGTCCATCCCGTAATCGGCGGGATAACTCCCCTGCCAGACGGTGGGATAACCCGGCTGCACCGCCGCCTGGGTCAGCACCTGGCTCAGGAAGAGGTAACTGTGCGTTTCAACCTCGGTCGGAATCAGGCCGGGGGCGTAGGCGGCCGCCCGCACGGCCAGCGTCCGGTCCACGAGGATGGGCTGCTGGAAGACGAAGCCGTTGGTGGGCGAGGGCGCGCTCCCGTTGGTGGTCCAATAGATCGTGACAGAGGGCGTGGCTGAAGTAATCGCCACCTGGACCGGCGTGTCGTAGAAACCGCGATTGACACTGAATTTGGTGTCGGCAACAAAGCCGGAATAGCCCTCGCCGTTGGCCGAACCGGGCGTGGGCGGCCAGTGATAGCGGACGGGATGGTTGCTGCCCACCACGCCAATCACCTCGGCTTGCAGGAAAAAGTCCGTGTCATTGGGGGCCACATTCAACCCGTGAATGGCCAGGATGTTGGTGCCATTGACCAGCAGACCGGGAGCCAGGGGGACCGGGATCGTCTCGTAATCAAACCCGAGGTGGGTGGCGGTCGCTGCGGAGTTGTAGGCCGGCGTGGCCGGGGCGTTGCGGGCCGCCACCGACTGTCCGTTCACATAAGCCACAAAGCCGTCATCATAACGAACCCGCAGTTCCAGGGCTGTCAGCGAGCTCGCGTCCGTCACGGTGAAAGGCAGGCGGAAGTAAAGGGAGCTGTTTCGGTTGTAGAGGGCGGCTTCGACGTCGGAGGTCAACTGGCTCCGGTAGGCGACGCGCGCCAGGCGGATGGCGTTGATCTGCACCGCCGGATTGTTGGCCAGGCTGCTGAGGTCGCGCCGGCCGGAAACCAGCAGGCCGCCCTCCGGCGTGGTCATCGCGGCAAAGGTGAATTGATAGTCGTCGTCGGTGACCGGCAGGATGCTGCCGTCAAAGCTGTAATTGCTGCGGACCAGGACGCCGTTGGCGTACCAATTTGAAACGCGCCGGCCGCTGCTGCCGGTGTCGTAGGACCAGACCGTCACGGCATGGGGTTGGGAGGGGAGCAGCCCGCTGAAGGCGAGGTCCAGTCCGCCCGTGCCGGTCAACTCGCGCGACATGATGTGATCCCGCAGCAGGGCCGAGGTGGTGAAACTGCCGCTATTGACGGGCGTGGTGCGGAGGCGGTCATCGTAGCCCAGGGGGTGGGTGTTCGAGAAAGTCAGCGAGAGGCCGCCATAGATGCGGGTGGTGGGATTGGTTTGGATTGTCGTGCTGCTGATGTTGGAATTGATCACGAAGGAGACGAAGCCGTCCTGGGTGACTGGCGCGGTCCCGCGTTCGTCAAAGTCCACCGCGAGCACCACCGGCAACGCCGTGCCCGGCGGCTGGTTTCGGTCGTATCCGATGCCGTTGGTCGCCAGGGTCCAACTGCTGTCCCCAAAGGTGCGGCTGGTCCAGGTGGCGCCCAGATTGTTATTGGTCGGAACGTGGTACCGGCCCGTGGCGCCGGACGAAATCAGCCGGACTCGCTGGACGATGCCGAATGACGCGTTGCGGCGTTGCGGCGGATAGGCGGGGTCGTAAGCGTGGGCGATGGCGCCGTCCGGTTGAACCAGCGCCAGCCACCCGCCGGCATTGTTCAGTTGGAAGTTGGTGTGCAGTTCTCCCCCGGGCGTGGTCCGGTTTTTACCGGAGGCGAAGACCACCAGGAAGCCGCCCGCCGGCAGGTTGGTCGAGGGGAACGTCCAGCGGGTCAGGTTCGCCGGGGTATCGGTCAAGTGCCAGCCGCCCAGATTGACGGCTTGCGAAGAATCGTTGAGAATCTCAATCCAGTCGGGCGAGTCCCCATCCGCGTCAACAAGGCCGCCGTCGTTTTCGGCGAGGAACTCGCTGATGATGATCCCTCCCTCAAGGCGTTCGGAGCCCACTACGAAACCCGCCAGCAGGAACAACAATAGGCGCGTCAGGAACTTCATCGGCATCGTCTGAGCCCGGTTTTCCCAGATTAAACCATGTGGCCGGCTCAGAATCAAGCTCAAGCCGGGCGTGGCGTCGCTGTTCGGGGGCTTAAACCTCATTGGCTAAACAGCAAAAGAACTGAGATTACCGCATTTTTTGTTTTGGTTCGATGAGCCATTTCAGGCCAGCGAGTCTCGCCTGCCCCGCGGCGGAGGGGGCAGGCGCAGCGGCGCGTGTGGCGGGACAACCGGGGCCGGGTCAGAGGTTCAAAACAAGGTGACTCGCAGGCGCAGGTAGCGGCTGGGCGCGTCGCGCGTGGCGACCGGGTCCTGAAAGACCAGCGTTTCGGTTCCATCGCCATTGTCCACGGGACCCGACGGGGGCGGCGCGTCGAACCATTGCACCAGGTCCGGCGAGATTTCGACGGCGTAAGCGATTTGGAGGAGGCCCGTGGGGCGTTTGACGCGCAGGACGAGGTGGCTGGCGTTTGAGACCTCGACCAGGCCGCCCACCGGGAGGCCCGGCGAAGCGGGTCCGAATGGGCGGGCATCCGGAATGCCGGGGGTCAGACCCAGCGCAAACTCGACCAGGTTGCGAACCCCATCGAGGTCGGGATCGCCGTGGGGCCCGATGATCATCTCATTCGTTTCCCCCGGAAACGCCAGGCTGACCCAGTCCGCATAGAGCTTCTCGTTCGGACTCACGGTAACCGGCAGCAACGCGAACACCTGGGCGGCGTGGTTGCTGGCCCACAACCGGAGCCCGTATTGTCCCGGGGCGTTGAAGGTCACGACGCTCGCGGGATTGGCCGGTTCGGCAAACTGAACTGGCGCCGGGCCGGAGTCGGCGGACCAAAACGCGGCGACGGGGCCGTGCGAGGGGTCGCCGGCGACCGTGCCCGCCAGCCAGGCGGGGACGCGGTTGGTGGCGGCGAAGGCGGGCGGCGTGACGGCGCTGGGCGCCTGGCCTGCCGCCGCCAGCGCCACAATCTCTTCGGCCGGCAACGCGCGCCGGTAGAACCGGATGTCATCCATCGCGCCCTTGAAATAGGTTGTGACGTTGGAGTGCGTCAGGCCGATTTTGACCGATGAGTTGTAGTTGGGCACGGCGGGGCTGCTTTCGGCCGCGACGCGGTCCAGGGCGCCGTTGAGGTAGAGCCGGGCTCGTTGATTGGTGGGCTGCGAGCCGTCGAAGGTGATCGCGACATGATACCAGCGGCCGGTTTCGATGGCGGTGACGCTGGTAAACCGGTTGTTGCTTCCGTCAATGTCCACATTAATCAGGCGGTCCACCTGGAGAAACGTGGTGAAGGCGTTGTTGTCGCTGATGGCGTTGCGCTTGGAAACCAGCCCCGCCCCGCCGGTGGTGTAGGCATCCGCCCGCAGCCAATACGCCAGCGTGAACGCCGCGGTGTTGTCCAGGTTGGGCGCGTCGGGCACGTTGATGAATGAGTTGGTGCCGTTGAACTCCATCGCCCCGCCCCGCGGCCCCCCTGCCGGCTTCCAGACCCCGTCTCCCGCCAGCACCCCGTGGTTGCCGTTGCCGGAGCTGTCCACCGCCGTGGTGCCCCAGGTTTCATCCAGCTTCAACCACAGCGCCAAATCGGAGGCGGCCGGTTCCGCCGCGCCGACGAGGACGGCCTGGTCCACCCGATTGCTTTTGACCGAGTCATCGGCGCTCAGCCGCAGCACATACGCGCCCGGCTGGGGGAAACGGACGCTGGTAAGCAGGCTGGTGGCGTTGGCGAACGTGGCGTTGGCGGGGCCTTGGACCGTGCTCCAGGCCACGTTCAGCGGGCCGGGCTGGCCATCGTCGCTCGCCGTGGCCCGCAATTCGAGATGGTTCTGCGGGTGGGTCAGCACCAGGGGAGTCACCGTCGGGCTCAGCAAGAATACCGCCGGCGGATGGTTGGGCACGAGGGTCACGGGCGCGAGGTTCGTGGAAAAAATGCCGTAAACGGCGGTGTCCCAAACGGTATAACTGGTATAGACGCCCGCATACCAAATCACTCCGTAGGGGAAGGGATTGCCGCGCGGAACGTAGGGGCGCAGGTTGTCCATTGTGGAATTGGTGGTGACGGCCTGCCAGGTAAACGTCAGCCCCCCGTCCTGAGTCTGCCCGCGAAAGATTTCGTAGCGGTCATCCGGGCGGAGCGGCACGTTGGCCAGGTCGCCGAGGGCAAACGGATCGGCGGCATTGCTGGCCAGATAGACGACGTCCGGGTTGTTGGGGTCGAGGCTGATCCCGCCCGCATAATAACGCTGGGTGTTGTAAAGCGGCCGGCCCGCGTGCGCGATGAACCGCTTTTGCCAGTTCGACCCGGTCCATCGCGCGTAATAATAGTAAAGGCGGTCGTTGTACCAATTGGCGCCCATCACGTTGGTCACCTGCACGGAGAACGCCGCCACCGGAGCGCCGTTGGTATGGTAGAGCAGGTCCCAGCACCAGGCGCGCCCGTAGGGAATGTGGACGTTGGGGTCGCTGCTGGGCGCCGCGCTATATTGATAGATGACCGTGCCGCGTTCGCCCGAATCGTGCAGCAGCGGGGCGTTGGTCAAGTACTTCAACAAGGAGCCGTCGGATTTCCACAACGCGCCGTCCTGATAATAGGCGTGGTAGAGCGAGGTCGGGACGGCGGCGACGTCGGGATGGCCGTCGGTATAGGTGAAATCAATGCGGCGCTCGAAATCCGAGCAGTATTGGACATAGGGCCGGTAACTGCCGGTGCCGGTTTTGATGAGAATCTGCGGCGCAGACCAGTTGGTTCCCGACGCATCCGAGGTCACGAAGGTGGGATTGAAGTTCAAATTGCGAAAGAAGTTGTAAATGCGGCCGGACTCGGCGCCGAGCTGATACGGATTGGCATAGGTGACGCCGGCGGTGGTGTTGGTGTAAGCCAGCTCGGGACTCCAGTTGGACGGTGTGGCGGTGTCGGCGCCGGCCGTGACGCGGTAGTAAAAGCGCGTCTCGTTGCCGTGCTTGGCATAAATCGCCAGCATTCGGCCGTCACTTAATTTCAGGAGGCCGGGGTTGTCGTGATCATCGCGCTGGGTCATGTCGCTGGCCCAGAGCAGCCGCGACTCGGCGGTGAGCGGATCGAAGGTGTTGAGGCAGACGCGGCCATCGGCATACCGGACGTAGCCGAAATAGAGGCGGCCGTCTTTGAACAAGGCCCGGGGGTTTCCGAACCAACACCAGACGCCATCGGGGGCCAGCAAGTGAGCGGCGGCCTGAACCGGCGCGGGGCAACCGGCGGACAGCAAACACCCCGTGACGCAGACCAGCGGGAGACGGGCCACAAAACGCTTCATCATGGTTCATTCTACGTCAAATCCGAACCGGGTGCCAGATTCTCTTTTTACTTGTCTGGGCGCCGGTCCTGCGACAAGCTGCATCCCGTTGAGTATGAACCGCCATTTGCGAGTCCGAACCGCCGCCGCCGTCCTTGCCCTGAGCGTCATTTGCCTGATGAATTCCCCGGCCGCAGGCGGGGCACCCGCGGGCGAAACGCCCGCGCAGCGCGACCAGCGCATGGCCTGGTGGCGCCAGGCGCGGTTCGGTTTGTTTGTGCACTGGGGCCTCTATTCCGGCCTGGCGGGGACCTGGGAAGGCAAGCCCGTGGGCACGCGCGGCGGGATGGAGTGGATTCAGCAACGGGTGAAGGCGGACACCGACACGTACACCAAAGCCGCCTTTCCGCTTTTCAAGCCCAAGGAGGGCTTCGCCCGCGAATGGGCGCAACTGGCGCGGGAGGCCGGCTGCCGGTACCTGGTCTTCACGACCAAGCATCACGACGGGTTTGCCCTGCATGATTCGAAGGTCAGCGATTTTGACGCCGGCAACCTGCTGGGGCGCGACCTGGTTTGCGAGATCGTGCAGGCCGCGCGCGCCAGGCGGTTGCGGGTCGGGTTCTATCATTCGGTGATAGACTGGCATCACGACCAATACGCCTACCAGAAATCCCAGCAACTGCCGCATCCGTTGAAAGGCAGGCCCTATCCCAACGGGGAGCGCGACCATGCCAAATACAAGGCCTTTCTGCGCGCCCAGGTTGACGAGCTGGTTTCCCGCTACCCCGTGGACATTCTGTGGTGGGACTACAGCGCGATTGACTTTCAAGGACAGGAAGCCTGGAACGCCTTCGACCTGATGGAGCGGGTCCGGGCCAAACGGCCTCGCATCATCATGAACAACCGCCTGTTTCGGAGCCGCGAAGCCGGGTGGGCCGGCATGGGCACCGAAGGCTACCTGCCGCAGCTCGATCCCAAGTACGGCGACTTTATCACCCCCGAACAGCACATCCCCGACACCGGGATGCCGGGGGTGGACTGGGAGACGTGCATGACGATGAACACCACCTGGGGTTACAGCGCACACGATCACGCCTGGAAATCCAGCGCAACGCTCATCCGCAACCTGGTGGACATTGCCAGCAAAGGCGGCAACTACCTCCTCAACATCGGACCCAAGGGAGACGGGTCGGTGCCGGAGGAAAGCGTCCGGGCGCTGCGCGACATTGGCGCCTGGATGCGAGTCAATGGCGAAGCCATCTACGGCACGACGGCCAGCCCGTATGAGAAACTGGCCTGGGGCCGCTGCACCCAAAAGGCCGGCAAAGGCGGTCCCGAGCGCCTTTACCTCCACGTGTTCGACTGGCCCAGGAACGGCAGGTTGGAAATCCCCGCCCTCCGGGGCAGCGAGCCGGTGAAAGCGTGGCTGCTGGCCGGCGGCGGCAAGGCAACGGTGAGCCCCACCGGCCGGACGTGGACCGTTCAGGTCCCGGCAACGGCGCCGGACCCGGTCGTCAGTGTGGTGGCGCTCAAGCTCGAGCCTGCGCGCTGAGCCCTCCGGCCGGCCTTTACTAGGGCGGCCGGGGCGGGCCCACGGAGGAGGCCGCCTCCCGACGCCCTTGACAGACCGCACAGGCCGGCTGGCCTCCCTTCCCTCTGGCGGCGCGCGGCCGCTCACGCGGGCTTTTGCAGCGCCTTGCGGGCTTCGACACCCGGCGTGCGGTCGTGCCCGGTGCGCACGGTGAGCCGGATGCGGTCGAAATAGTCCAGGATGGGGACGGCGTATTTGCGGCTGACGCCCAGCGCGTCGCGGAATTCCATGGTGGAGAACACGGGTTTTTTGGCAAAGAGGCCAAGGGCCGTCTGGCGCGCGGCTTCGAGGGCCTCGGGATGGAGCACGAGGTCCCTCTCAATCTGGACCAACTGCCCACGGTCCGTCAGCAAGCGAATCATCTTGCCGACCCGTTCCAACGGCTCCTTCAGCGCCACGGCCAGCTCGCCGGGGGAGGGCGGCGACCATTTGGCCTGGCGCATCAGACCCACCAGCTTCTCGCACAGTTGCGCGTCGCGATCGGTAAGGCGGGCGCTCCAACCCTTGCGCGCAAGCACCGTGCCGGAGCGCTCGAGTTTCCCGCTTTGGATCAGCGACTCGACGGCCAATGTGCCCACGACGGGGTTGGCCCGCGCCCGGGCAAACAATTCCTGCGCTTCAAGGCCGGCGCGTTGTGGATTTGCGGCGTGAAAGGACTGGACAATCCCCAGCAGCCTGGCGGCCGCCTGATCCACGGTTTGACGATGAGTCCACAGGCCGCCGGGGAGCCGGATCACGCGGCCGCCCGCCTCGAGCGGATTCAACAACGCGTTCAACTCCTCTTGGCGCAGGAGACACTTTTGCTGAAGCCGGGACAGCGACAGGGGCTCGCGGGATTCACGCAGCATCAACTCGCACCAGGCGGCGGGACAATCCAGCGCCTCGCGCCGCGCCGCCAGGGCCTCGAGGGTCCACGGCCGGCGGCGCCGCAGCCGCACGTTGGTCGTGCCCAGAATCCGTCCGCCGCCGATGGTCGCGAGACCGGCATGGTCCCCCTGGCCCAGATTCGCCCGCGCCACAAAGCGTTCGCCCGGAATCACCGGCAGCGGCTCGGCCAGACGCAACTGGACCATCTGCCGCTGCCCGCCGCTCATCGTCGGGGTTTCCAGCATCGCCACCTGGGCCGGCACGGAGGCCGTCCCGACGTGAAGCTGAATCCGGACCAGGTCCGGAACCCGGGTCTTGAGGTCCGGCAGCAATTGCAGCTCCGCCTCGGCCATCGCCACGGGGGAGAGCGTTTCCGGCGGGCAAAGCAGCATGCCCCGCCGGACGTGGCGGGGGTCCAATTCGGGGATATTGAGCGCCACACATTCGCCGGCCCGGCCTTCGACGGCGTCTTCGCCGTAAACCTGCATGCGCCGGACCCGGCCGGTCACCTCGCCGGGCAGCAACGCCAGCGATTCTCCCGCGCGCACGATTCCGCCGGTGGGAATGCCGGTGAGGATCGTCCCCGGCCCGCGCAGCGAGAACACGTCCTCGACCCAGAGCCGGAACACCCCGCTCACGGGCCGTTCCTGACAGCCGTTCACGACCTGGTTCAGGGCGTCAAAAAAACCTTCAAAGCCCTCGCCGGTGAGGTTTGACATCGGACAGATGGGCGCCTCCCGCAGGAACGTCCCGGCCAGCAACTGCCGCAGTTCGGCGGCGACCTCGTCGCGCCGCGCCGGCTCGACCAGGTCAATCTTGGTCAAGGCCACCAGACCATGGCGGAGTCCCATCAAGGTGAGGATTTGGAGGTGTTCCCGGGTTTGGGGCATGATGCCGTCGTCGGCCGCGACCACGAGGATGACCACGTCCACGCCATGCGCCCCGGCCACCATGTTGCGAATGAAGTCCACATGGCCCGGCACGTCCACCACGCCGACAATGCGCTGGTCCGCCAGCCGGCAGGGGGCAAAGCCCAGGTCTATGGTCAAGCCCCGCTCCTTTTCCTCGGTCAAGGTGTCGGTGTCGCACCCCGTCAGGAGTTTCACCAAGGCGGTCTTCCCGTGGTCCACGTGACCGGCGGTGCCGAGCATGATGTGTCTTCGGGCGGAGGTCATGGGGACAAAGCCAGGGGGGCGCGCGGCCGGCGAGCGCTCATGAGATGGCCCGGCGGACGGCCTGGACAATGGCCGGCACCTGCTCGTCGGCGACGGTTCTCATGTCGAGTTTGACCTGGTCGGATTCAATCCGGCTGAACACGCAGGCTTCGTCCAGGCGCAAGCGCCGGGCCAGCTCGCCGGCCCCCACGTCGCGGGCCTGCAGCCCGACCGTCACACTCGGGATGGCTTCCGTGGGCAGCGAGCCGCTCCCAAGATAGGCCACGCTGTCGGCGATTTCGACTCTGGCTGCGGACCCCAGCGCCGCGAGCCCCGCCTGCAAGGCCACCGCCCGGGCGCGAACCGTTTCCAACGGCTGGCAAATCATGCGGTAAAGCGGATGCTCGCGGCGCAGCCGCTCCGGATGCCGGAACAGGTGCAAGGTGCGCTCGAGCACCATCAGACAGGTTTTGTCCACGCGCATCGCCCGCATCAGCGGGTGCTTTCTCAGTTGTTGAATCAAGGGGCGGCGGCCGACAAGGATGCCCGCCTGGCTGCCGCCGATCAATTTGTCGCCGCTGAACAACACGATGTCCGCGCCGGCCGCGATGGATTCCCGGACGATGGGCTCCTGCGGCAGGCCAAACTGGCGCAAGTCCACCAGCGCGCCGGCCCCAAGGTCGTCAATGAGCAGCAAGTTGTGACGGCGGGCGAGGGCGGCCAGCTCGGCCAACGAGGGGGTCCCGGCAAAGCCGACGATGCGGTAATTGCTGGGATGCACCCGCATGAGGGCGGCGGTCTGCGCGGTGATGGCGCGTTGGTAATCGGCGAGGTGCGTCCGGTTGGTGGCGCCGACTTCGACCAGCCGCGCCTGGCTCTGGGCCATGACCTCGGGAAGGCGGAAGGAGCCGCCAATTTCAATCAACTGCCCGCGCGAAACAATGACCTCCCGCTGCGCCGCCAGCCCGGCCAGCACCAGCAGGGTCGCCGCCGCGTTGTTGTTCACCACCGTGGCCGCTTCCGCCCCGGTCAGTTCCGCCAGAAGGTCCTCCACCAGCTCGTCGCGTTCGACCCGTTCGCCCGATTCCGGGTGGACCGCCAGCGTGCAATAGCCCTTGAGGGCGGGCACAATCGAGTCCACCACGCTCTCGGGGAACACGGCCCGCCCCAAGCCGGTGTGAAGGAGGATGCCGGTGGCGTTGATGGCGGCCCGAATCCGGGGCCGGGTTTGATCCGCCAGGAGGGCTCCGGCCCGCCGCTCGACGGCCTCGGCGGTGATGGCGGCAGGGTCGGCCAGGCTGCCGTCAAGGATGCGGTCGCGCAGTTCGGCCGCGGCCTGCCGCAGCACGTGGGTGACCAGGGTGTGAGGATGGGTCTCGAGCCACTGCTGGATGGCCGCCCGCTTGAGCAGATCGGTCAGCGACGGAATCCGCTGGAGCAACGGTTGTTTGGTGTCCGCAGGCACAGCGCGTTCAATGTGGCCTGCCCGTGCCGCCAAGGCAATCCCGGTCTTGACGCCGGGCCCCGGCGCCGTGGGGGGCGGGCCAAACCCTCAGTTCAACGAGGGGTCCTCGGGCATTTCCGCCAGGAGACGGTAGCGCCAGCCCTTTTGCCGGAGGATGCGCTGCCACAGCCGGTCGGGGTCGTTATCGAAGACCAGGTCCAGGGTTGCCGGGTGCAGCAACCAGGCGTCGCGCCGGATTTCGTCCTCGAGCTGGCCGGCGCTCCAGCCGGCGTAACCGGCAAACAGCTTGATTTTGCGCGTGGGCGAAAAGGACTCGCCCAGCTCGATCAAATCGTCCAGCGAGTGCCCCAGGGACAGGTTGGGCATCACATTGGCATCGGGCAGAAAGGCGTCGGTGTGAAGGTAACTCAAGGCCGTCGGTTGGACCGGCCCGCCCACATAGAGCGGCGAGTTTTTGAGCGACTCCGGCAAATCGCCCACGATGACGTCTCCGGCATTGCTGCCCGTGCCCCGGTTCAGCACCAGGCCGAAGGCCCCCTCGGCATCGTGCTGGCAAATCAAAACCACGGTCCGCTGAAAAAACGAGCCGCGCAGTTGTCCGCCATCCAGCAGCAACTGGCCTTTCAAGTAGTTTTGCGTCTCCGCCATGTTCGCATCCTGCCGGGGGCTGCGTCGCGAATCGCTTGCCCCGAGCCCAATCTGGATTAAATTTTTGGCATGTCAAAGATTTGTATGGCGGTGCTGCTGGCCCTGATGGTCATCACTGCGGGCTGCAAGTCCTCGTCGGGCAGCCGCGAGTTCATCCCCGGCAAGGGCTGGGTCACCAACGATTAACGCGGCCCGCGCCGTCGCCCGCAGCGGACTGCCCGGAAGTTCGATCACCCCAAGCCGGGCGCTGCGGCGCCCCGAACCTCAGGGCTTCGAAAAGAGGATTGTCAGCCGCAGGCTCCGTCCTAAACTCGCGGGTGTTGCTTATGCGAACCCCGCTCACCCGCCGCGCTTTTCTGGGAACCACCGCCACCGCCGTCGCAGCCGCTCCCGCCCTCCTGCGCCCCGCCCAGGGCGCGGAAGTCATCCCCGGTTTTGACCAGACCCGAACCGACTACGACCGAACGAAGACCTGGCAGCCGTTCAGCGACCGCAAAATCCGCGTCGGCCTGGTCGGTTACGGCTACTGCAAGTTCTCCGCCGCGTTCGGATTCCAGGATCATCCCAACGTCGAGGTGGTGGCGGTGAGCGACCTCTTTCCCGACCGCTGCGCCGCGCTGGCCCGGCAGGTCAAGTGCGGCAAGACCTACCCGTCGCTGGAGGAGATGGTCAAGGACGACTCGATCGAAGCCATTTTTGTGGCGACCGACGCGCCGTCGCATGCGCGGCATTGCATCGAAGTCTTGAATCACGGCAAGCACGTCTGCACCGCCGTGCCGGCTTTTCGGGGCGACATCGAAGACGCGGAACGGCTGCTCGAGTGCGTGAAGAAGAACCGCGGCCTGGTGTACGCGATGTTCGAGACGTCGGTCTTTCACGACGACCTTTACGCGATGGAAAAGCTGTATGCGGCGGACGTGTTTGGCCGCCTCGTCTATTCCGAGGGGGAGTATTGCCATCCCCATTCCCTGGGCTCGCCCCCGCTGCCCTCGTATAAAGACTGGCGCAAGAACGGCTGTCCCATGTGGTACCCGACGCACGCCACCGCCTATTACGTGGGGGTCACCCACCGCAGTTTCGTCGAGGTGAGCTGCCTGGGCACGGCGCCCTTTGACGCCAGCCTGCGCCAGCCCAATGCCATTGGCAACGTCTTCAAATCCGAGGTGGCGCTGTTCCGCACCAGCGAAGGCGGCCTGTGCCGCATCATCATTTGCGGCTCGCAGGGCGAGTACCTGGAAGCGGGCCGCATCCGGGGCGAATATGCCGGGTATGACTGGCGCAACGGCCGCGCGGACGGTTTTGTGGGCGACGCCACCGGAAAGCAGCGGCTGAAGGACGCGCTGGCCAAAGGCGTCCAGACCCGCAAATACGCCCTGCCGCCGGGGGTGGCGCCCGGCGGGCATGGCGGGTCCCATGGCTACCTGACGGATGATTTCATTGACGCCATCCTTCGAAAACGCAAGCCGGCCGTGGATGTGATTGACGCGCTCAACATGACCGTTCCCGGTTACTACGCCCATCTGTCCGCCATGAAGGACGGCGAGACGCTGAAAATCCCGCAATACTCCCTGTAATCCGCCGCGTCGCCCAAATCCCGGTTGCGCTTTGCGGCGCGAACGGTACTTTGCCGGGCATGGTTTTGGATTTCACCAAAATGAACGGCGCGGGCAACGATTTCATCCTGCTGGACAATCGGCAGCAGCAGGTGCGGCTCACGCCCGCGCAGGTCGCCCGTTTGTGCGACCGCCACCGCGGCATTGGCGCCGACGGTCTGATTCTGTTGGTCCCCGCTCCCGCGGGCGAGGCCGATTGGGCGTGGGAGTTTTACAACAGCGACGGCAGCACCGGCGAGATGTGCGGCAACGGCGCCCGCTGTTTCGCGCGCTTCGTCCAGAAACTGACCGGCGTGCGGGACGGTTTTTCCTTCCTCACCGGCGCCGGCGTCATCCACGCCACCTTTCAGGGCGAGCGCGTCACCGTCAATCTCACCTCGCCGCGGGACCTGCGGCTGAATCAGCAAGTCACCCTGTCCACCGGCCCGCTGACCCTCCACTTTGTGAGCACCGGCGTGCCGCACGCGGTGTTGTACGTGCCCGATACGGAAAAAGTGAGCGTGCGGGAGCTCGGGGCGGAAATCCGGCGCCATCCGCACTTCGGGCCGAAGGGCACGAATGTCAATTTCGTGCAGGTCCTCGGGCCCGACCAGATTCGGGTCCGCACCTTCGAGCGCGGCGTCGAGGATGAGACGCTCGCCTGCGGAACCGGCGTGTCGGCTTCCGCCTTGATCTCGTGCCGGGTTCACGGTTTCCGCTCGCCGGTGAAGGTGCAGGTGCGGAGCGGCGACCTCCTCGAGGTCAGTTTCCGTGACGAGGGCGGCGGGTTTTCGGACGTGCGCCTGACCGGCCCGGCGGATTTTTCCTTTACCGGCCGGGTGGAAATTGGCCCTTGAAACGGCACTGGCCGGGAGCGACGGGCCGCTCGAAACCTCGGCGCTCCGCTCCCGCGCCCGGCCATCGGATTGCCGGCGTCAAGAAGGACCGCCGCCGAGGCGTTGCTCCCGGAACTCAAGAGTCGGGGGACCGCCCGAGCCTGCCACCATGCCGGGTGCGGTGCGCAGGCCAGGGGGTTTCGGTGAGAATCTTGTCGAGCTTGAGGGTCAAATCGGGAAGATCGCGTTCGATTACCTCCCATAGTTCGTCGCCGCCTCTCCAATCACGACGATTTCATAGAGCACCGCGTCCAGACGCATGGGGACCTGAGCAAGGCTCTCCCGAGTCGCGTCACGCGCGTAGAGGGTAATCTTCCGCGCCGCACAAGCGTGTCCTCGAGCGCCTGGCGGTCACGGTTCGGCATAAACGGGCTGGGCTTGCGCCAGGATTTCCGCGGCACGTTGTTGATGCACGGCCTTCTCGAGCGCCCGCCGGTTTAGAAGATCCACGCTCCGCCCCAGCAGCGATTCTAACTCCAGCCTCATGCGGGAACGGTCGAGCAGACTCCAATGGACATCGGGAGCGTAAGTGGCGACAAGGTCCACGTCACTGTTTGAATCGAAATCGTCGCGCAGGGCCGAGCCGAATATTTCAAGGCGGGTGATGCGCCAGCGCCGGCAGAACTCAGCGACATGCGGCATGGGCAGGACCTCCCCGAGGTTGGAGAATCGGCCACTCATCATCACACCACTAGTTTAACACAGATCGGCGAAGCCGGGCGAGCGGAAAATCGGCTGCGCTGCTCCGCCGCGGTGGGTGAAAGGGGAGGCCGGCCCGGCGGCCGCAACGGGTGGGGGTCCCCCTTTGAATCATCCCCTTCCCGCCGTCAGAGCTTACCAGGTCCGCAGCCGATAGAAGCGGGCGGGGGCGGCCGCGGCGGGATCGGATACCAAGCGTAACGCGCCATTCCCCGGGGCGGCGGAGAGGCTCATCCAGTCGGGGTCCGACAGGTGATCCTTGAATTCCAAACTGTAATGATGACGCAGCAGCGTCTGGATGACAGCGGAAAACCGGCCATCCTGCCATGCCGGGCGCAACAGCCGCGGCACGGGGACCGCGTCCGCCACCAGCACCACGGTATGCTGCTTGCCGCCGGCCACAGCGATCACATTAGTCAGGCCCGCCGGCAGGGCGCACTGCCCGTTCCACGCCGCCCCCCAAGCCACCACGCCGCCCGCTTCAGTCAGCGCCAGGCTATGCTGGCCGCCGGCGGCAACCGCCACCGCCGTGGTCAACGCTGCAGGCGCCACCCCCTGCCCGTGGGAATTGGCGCCCCAAGCCACCACGGTGCCGTCAGCGCGCACGGCCAGGCTGTGCGCGTCCCCCGCCGCAATCCCCACCACGTCGGTCAGTCCCCAGGGCGCCAGGCTCTGGCCGGCAAAACTGCCGGTCTCGTCCAGGTTGTCGCCCCAAGCCGCCACTGTGCCGTTGGTCCGGAGGGCCAGGCAATGTCTGCCTCCCGCCGCGATGGCCGTGACGCCGCTCAGCCTGGGCGGCACGCTGCTCTGCCCGCAACTGTTGTCTCCCCACGCCACGACGGTGCCGTCAGCCCGCAGCGCGAGGCTGTGCCAGTCGCCGGCCGCCACCGCGACCACGTCCCGCAACCCGGGTGGAACGGCGCATTGTCCGGAGTCGTTCGCGCCCCACGCCACCACCTGCCCGCCCGCCCGGATGGCCAGGCTGTGGTAGCCGCCGGCGGCAATGGCCACCGCGTCGCGCAAATCAGGCGGGGACTGGCATTGCCCGTCTCCATTGCAGCCCCAGCCAACGACGCGGCCGTCCGGATGCAGTCCGAGATTGTGCCAGCCTCCCGCCGCCACAGCGATGAGGTTGGTGGCCTCGGCGCTGACCCACGCCTGCTCGAATTGGTTGTCGCCCCAGGCGCCGACGGCCGCCAGCGACAACTGCGCGTTCGCGCTGGTAATCGCTCCCGCCGCGTTGCTGACCGTCACGGCATAAATTCCGGCATTGCTGGATTGGACTGAAGGCAGAGTCAACACCGAGTTCGTGGCGCCCGGAATCGCCGCGCCCTCGAACAACCACTGGTATCTCAACGGCGGGCTGCCCGAAGCCAGCACGGAAAACTGCGCGCTCAACCCCGGCATCAAGGCCAGTCCTCGAGGCTGCGCCAGAATTGTGGGAGGCACCAGCGCCGGGGTGGTCGCTTGGACCGGGCCGGCATCCGGGGACGCGCCCGCGGCGTTGACCGCCCGCACCACGTACCAATAGGTCCGGGCCGGCGTCAGGCCGGCGTCCGTGTACTGCGTCCGGTTGGCCGGCAGCGCGGCCACTTCGGCATACGGTCCCCCGGCCGCTTCGGCCCGGGCGACCACCAGACCGGTTTCGTTCGTGGCATTGTCGCGCCAGCTCAGGGCGATTTCGGTGGGACTCACGGGGGTTGCCGTGAGCTCAGTGGGCGGCGCGGGCGCCGAAGTGGGCGCCGCAAATACCAGTTTGATGCCGTCCGCGATGGCCACCGCGCCCGGTTCGGCCACGCTGTCCAGGACGCGGATGTTCCCCGAGGCGCCCGCGGCGAAATTGAACCGCCCCAGCAGGCTCCAGCGTCCCGCATTGGTGCGCTGGTTCGCCAGCACGAGCGTGGTTCCACCGCTGTGCGTGATGAGAAACGGCGCTTGCGCCGATGCCGCCGCCAGCGTGGGATGCCATTCATACACATCATAGTCCCCCGCCTGAAGGATGGTCGGGGTGAACTGGACGAAGGCGTCCCCGCTGCCCCGCGCCTTGGTCAGGTAATTGGTGCCGAAGGAATTGGTGTCGGTGCCGCTGCCCTCGCCGTAAAAACGGCCATTGTAGAAGGTGCGGGTCGGGTTCCAGTTGCCGCTGACGCTGGCCCGGGCGTCGTCCAGGACCAGGTTGTTCACCGTTCCGGGAAAATCGCCGATGGTGACGGCCTTTATGTTGGCCCATTGCTGGGCCCCGTGCAGGTCCGCCCGCCAGAAACTGGCGCCACGATATCCGCCGGCGGTTTGGGCATGGGGATCGGCCACCAGGTAATCCACAAATTCCATGACGAATTCGGGCGGGATTTCAGACACGCCCTGGTTGGGCGGGTTCGGGCCATACACGTGGTTGACCGGCGCCAGGGGTTTGATCGCGTTGGTCCAGTAAATGGTCTGGCCGTTGATCACGCTGCTGGTCCCCCGGAGCGACTCGTGCCAGTTGTGCCAGTTCACATCCGTCCAATCTATTCCGCCGCTGGGCCGGCTTTTGACCCCCGTCCACCCGGCCGGATAGATTTGCGGCATGACCGCGTCGCACCAATATCCAAACTCTTTGTACGGAAAGGAGGTGTGATAGCTGATGATGGGGAAGGGCGCGTGAGCCAGAAACTTGTTCGGCCAGTTTGACCGCACGGCCGAACACAACTGCCAGGCCTTCGCCGGGCCTTCGTCGCCGATCCAGGGCTTGTCCTTTTCCCACTCCGCCTCGGCGTCGAACACAAAACCGTCGGCTCCCTGCTGAAACACGTAATCGGCGATGGCGATTTCCCCGACAATATTCGAGCCGTAGGAACGATTGTAGCCAAAGACCAGCAGATGGTGGGCGTGGGCAATGTTGACAATGTTGCTGTTGAACTGGGGGAATTGGTAACTCCCGTTGAACAATTGATCGCTGGTGGCGGCCTTGATGATGAGGTAGCGGATGCCGTGCGCCCGGTAGTGCAGCATGAGGCTCGCCTCGTTGGTCACCGCCGGCACGTTCCCACCCAGCTTGTTGGTGGCCATGCTCAGGTAATAAATCCAGTCCCCCTTCCCAAGATTCCATGGGTCAATGCCCCCGTCACGGACCTGGCCGGTCACCCCGATGCCGGTTCCGAATCCAAGCAGCATCACCACCCATCTTAAAATGCGTGCGAGCGCAGACATAGGAATGGTCTCCATCATATCGCGTTTCCGCCCCCTGTAAAGCAACAGCGGAAGTCATGCCACGCCTCCGCCTTGCGTCGCCGCCCCGCCCCGCCGCCCCGCCCCGGGACCGTCCACCCCTTCGGGCCGCGCGGACTCCGTCCTGTCCTTCGGCCCCGATTCCGCCGCCGAAACGCCTTGGGCCGGGCTCGCCCCCGCCGCCGCCACCACCACCACCACCACCTCCAGCCACCCAATGGCCGGGCTGGCCAACAGCGGCAGCGCCAGCTCGAACACCGCCGCCGGCAGCCCGCTGACCAACGCCAGGTCCTCCGCCGTCAACGGCTCCCCCCGCCGCATCAACCAGCCCCCCTCCCCCTGGCTGGCGACCTGCAAAATCACCCCCCAGGCCGCCAGCGCCTCGCACGCCCGCGGATGCGCCGCCAGCCGCCGATAACTCAGGTCGTCAAGCTGCCGGGGCCACCGCACCCACCCGCGCTCGTTGAGCTTGCCCGTCTGGTGGGTTTCATACTTCTCGTCCCAGTTGGCCACGCAGTAAACCGGAACTTCCACCGGGGCGACTGCCCCGCCGTTTGAGGTGATGTTGCTCTCATTCATAGCTTTTTACCCTATATAGTTGGACAAACCGTGTCCGAGCTCGGACAACTCCTGTCCAAGTTTGATTTCTTTTCGGGGGGGGCCGGCCCGCAGAACACGCACCACACACGGCAGTTTCCTGGCGGCCTTTGCGCCCTTGGCGCGAGGCCGACCGTCGGGAGGTGAAGCTCCCGCAAAGAGCGCCACGATGCAACGGCGAGCGGCAGCCATCAGCCTCAGTCGCGGGTTTACCAGTGCCTTGGGGGTGGTTCATGGTGAAGCCAACTGCAGAGGCTCGAAGGGACGCAGAGCTCAGCGCGCTCCAGCTCGGGGCGGGCGACGTCTCGTCGCCGTGGCCTCCCCTCGCAACCCAGAACTTTTTCCGGGACCAGACGTCCCAGCCCCGATCCCGAGACCCTCAATTACTTCGGGGGAGGCGACATCCCGTCTCCACACCTCCCACGCCCTCGAAACCAACACCCCCTGGGACGAGACGTCCCAGCCCCCATGCACACCGTCAATGACTTCGGGGGTGGAGACGTCTCGTCTCCACACCTCCCACGCCCCCACAACGCCCGTCATCAGTCCGGCACTTCCCCTACCCCTTCCCCAACCCGTCTTCAAAACCCTGAAAGGGTTTCAGACAGTAGCCGGGGGT
>JARKQH010000204.1 GCA_029974925.1 Verrucomicrobiota bacterium | reverse complement strand
AACAAACTCACCCTTTCCCGGTTTCTTCTCACGGTTGCTTTCCTCGGCGTCATGTTTTCCCAGATGCGCGGGCACGAGACCCTTGCCCTGGCGCTGTTCATCGCCGGTGGCATCACTGATTTCCTCGATGGCCAGATTGCGCGCCGGTGGAACCTGATCACCAACTTCGGTATTCTGATGGACCCGCTGGCCGACAAGATTTTGGTTTGCTCCGCTTTCATCGCCTTCGTGGGATTGGGCTGGATGCCCGCCTGGATGGTTGTCATTATTGTCGCGCGGGAACTGGCCATCACGGGCCTGCGGCTCCTGGCGGCGTCGAGGAACGTGGTGCTCGCCGCCGAACGCTACGGCAAACACAAGACCATCTCCCAAATCGTTGCCGTGATCTCCATCCTCGTTCTGGCCGCCTATCCGGAATGGGGAGGCTTCGGCCGCCTGTTCGGCATGGAGATCGTGGGCCGTCCCTGGGCTTGGTGGTTCACCGAAGCCTCCAAATGGGTGGCCGTTCTCCTCACGCTCCTCTCCGGCGGAATCTATCTCTGGAAAAACCGGCGGCTGTATCTCGACGATCTCTGAACCGAAAAGGTCCCGCCCTGGGAGACCCGCCAGGGGCCTGGGACCGCCGTCGCATCACGGCCGGTGCCCGGTCAGTCGCTCGAAACGCGAGCTGGGGATTTCCCGAAAGCGGCCTTCCGCCTCGCGGACGATGAACAAGGCTGCCGCGTTGGTCCAGCCTTCGATGAATTGCAGTCCTGCTTCGGCGCCCAGCACGAACAGGACGGTGGACAACGCGTCGGCGGTCATGCTGTCCGGTGCCACCACCGATACGCCCCCCACGTTGTGTTGCACCGGCCAGCCGGTCTTGGGGTCGAGGATGTGGCACAGCCGCCTGCCCCGGGTGTCAAAAAAGAACTTTTGGTAATCGCCCGAGGTCGAAATCGCCTGATTGGACAGCGAAACCACCGCGGTCATCGGGCCGTCTTCACGCCAGTTGGAGATGGGCGCCGAGATGCCGATCTGCCAGTTGGTGCCCCGGGCGTTGTGGCCCAACACCCTGACCTCGCCCGCGATCGAGGCATAAACGTTGGTGAAGCCGCGGCGTTGCAGCACCTCCACCATCTGGTCCACGCCGAAACCCTTGGCCACAGCGCTGAGGTTGACGGTCAATTCGGGAATATCCTTGATCAATTCATCACCCGTGGTGACTCGCAAATGCCGCCAGCCGGTGTGCCGGCGCGCCGCCTCCAGGGCCTCAGCCTCGGGAACCGCGCGCTCCGCCGTCTTTTCTCCGAACCCCCAAAGATTGATCACCGGCGCCAGGGTGGGGTCCAGAGCGCCGCCGGTTTGACGGCACAACTCGAGCGTGAAACGCATGACGCGCGCGAACTCCGGCGAAACCTTGAACGGCGTTCCCGCCGCCGCACGGTTAAACCGCGACAGTTCGCTCTCCGGTTGGTAGTGCGACATCTGGCGGTTGACTTCCAGCAAAGTCCGCTCGACCTCCCCTTGCAAATCCTCCAGTTGCCCCGGCTCCAGGCTCGCACCCACAATCTGGACGGTGTAAGGACTGCCCATGGTGCGGCCCTCCCAACGGGTCACCGGCAGTTCGCCGGCCCGGGCCTCCCAAGGGGGACCGCCGCCCCCGGCCAAGGCGCAGCCCAGCCCAAGCCAGGCTGAAATTCCGAAAAGGCGAGGACTCATAACTGTAAACGCCGTTGGCCGATGCGGCCGCCATCGGCGGCTGGACCTGTGATCAAAAGCGGGGACCCTGCGACGCGGCTTAATACGATTGCAGACGGTAGAACATGCGCGGGTTGCCGCCGACCGGAATCGCCAAACTGAATCTCCCCTGGGCGTCGAAAGTGTTGGTCGCCACCCGGATCCACGTGCCCGGCGCCTGAGCCGCATTGGTGGCCGACAAAACATAAAAGGCCCGGTTGACCGAACCCGTCGCGGTCATCAGCAAATTAGCTCCTTCGAGCCGCACCGAGGCGATGTGGGGCGGGGCGGGGGGAGCGGCGGGTGTCCACACGGTGGAGAGACTGGTAAAGTGCGGAGCCAGGTTCGGATAGTTGGTGGTAAAAGCCGCCGTCCCTTTCACCCAGATCAAGCCGTTGGTCGTATGCGGTCCCTGACCCGAATTCTCCGCGTACTGCAGCCAGAACTTATAGACGCCATCCGGCACCAGGTTGTTGTTGGCGTCCCGACCGTTCCACGTCCAGATCACCGGACTGTTGGTGCCGCTGTAGGACGTGGCGGTCGCGCTGGTGTAGCCATCAATGCTCGTGCTCCCCGCCCGCGCGGTATTCCAGACCCCGCAATGCGCCGTCCATTCCGAGCTGGACCAGTTGCTCGGCCCCTGCTTGCGCAGACTCTTGATAAAGGTTCCTCCCGCCGTTGTTACCCACCCCACCGTATAGTGATTCAAGCTCGTGCCATTGTAATCGTTGAGGGTGCCCTGAAACCTCGCCGTGCCGTCGGTCTGGCCCCACAGCAGGCCGCCGTGGGGAATGAGCAGGAACGCAAGGAACAGGGACTTGGGAGCGGCTTTCATATCGTATCGTTTCATTTGCCCCACCGACCCCACGGGGGCCGACGAAGCGCTGTTGAAGCCTTTGTAGGCGGGCTGTCCCCGCAAGGCAATCATGAAAATTAAAATACTTACATATAATAAAATAAGAATATCAAATGGTAAGGCTTAATCAGAGTCGTCCCCCCCCCCCGCTTGCCGGGGGCAGCCGGGCCGCGCGGCCGCCGGGCGCCTGCGCCCTTATTTCCAGGCGTGCACCACGATGCGGTCGGTGCGCGCGATGCTCCAGAATCCGAACCCGCGGCGCCATTTCTCCCGGGCCGCCCGCGCCAGGCGGAACCAAAGCGGGCGCAAGCCGGCCACGATCTCGATTCGCTTGAAGCCCGCCACCCGCAACATGCCGACGACCGCCTGGGGGTTGGGGCCGCACCAGTTGGTGGGGTCCTTGCCCAGTTCATCTCCCGGATAGAAGGCCATCGCCGCGCGGCGGGTGGAAAGCATGTCCACGGCGGTTTCGACGATGACCCTTTCGCCGGTGACGCTGGCCACGCGTTCGAGAGCCAGCATGGGGTGTTTCATGTGATAGAGCACCCCCAGGAAGAGCACGAGGTCAAACGTGCCCCCCAGCCGCTCCGGGCTCAGGTCCAGGACGTCAATATCCATGTCCTCGACCTTGGACCCGAGGGCTTCGCGGGCCAGCAGGAAGCCACGCTTGTCGCCCCAGTCATGCGATCCGTTCCACGAGTAGGAATCGGTGGCCAGCACTCGTCGCGCGCCCCGTCGCTCCGCTTCGAACGAGAAGAAACCGTCCCAGGCGCCCACATCCAGCACGGTTTTGCCGGCAAGGGATTCCGGCAGGCCCAGCCGCGCGAGTTTGCGGGGGCTGTTGTCCTGCCCCGGCGTTATGATCCCTTGCCCGAGGTCAATCGAGTGGTGCCAGCGCAGTTGGGCCACCCGGGCTCGCAGTTCGTCACGGTCCATGGCTCTTACGTTAGCCCCCCGGCCGGCGATCGGGCAAAGCGATTTCTTGGGGCCGTGCGAGGCCCGGGCGGCATCCTGGGTCCCACGCGGCCGGCTTTCAGGACGCGCGAGCCTCCGGCCGTTTGGCCAGCCGCTGATAGATTTGCAGAAAGCCATCCGCCATGCGGCGGGGAGACAAGCGCTCGCGCACATCGGCCAATGCCGCCGGGTCCACCTGTCCCCGGCTGAAGAGGGGATGGGCACAGGCTTGGCGGATGGCGTCGGTGAAGCCCTCGAGGTCGCCGGGGGGGAAGATGAGTCCGTTTTTCCCGGGGGCGACGTAGTCCGGGATGCCGCCCATGGCGCTGCCGATGACTGGAACACCCGCGATGACCGCCTCCTTGACGGCCACGGGGCCGGTATCGGCGCGGGTGGGAAACAGGACCATGGTGGCGCGCCCCATGTGTTCCAGGACCTGCGAAGTAGGGGCGGTGCGCAGGAGGTTCACGCGTTCCCAAAGTTCGGAAGAAGTCTGGCTTTTCAAACGGCCGAGGAATTCCGCGTCGGCCGAAAAGCCGATCAAGGTCAGGCGGAAATCCAGTTCCTTTCTGAGCCGGTCCAGCGCCAGCAGCAACAAGTCGGTGCCTTTGCGATAACCGATACTGCCGATAAACAGGAACTGGATGGGGCGGGTTTCGGGCTCCCGCTTGACGCCGTAGAACGTCCACGTGGGGGTGTGCTCGACGTGGTGCACCTCCAGGTGCGGATAATGCTGGCGCAGCCAGTTGACGACAAAGGTGGATTCGCCGCTGGCCACCCGGGCGCGGCGAAGGCTCACGCGCTCGAACCACGCCGCCGCGCGTTCGTAAGTTTTGAGGTCAAGCAGCTCTGAAAAATACTGCATCAAGCCCTGCAAGGAAACCAGGTAGGGATAAGGCAGCCGCGAGGCGACCAGGGCGGCCCCCTTTTCCGAACCCCACGCGTGAATCGCATCCGGCCTGACCTGTTGCAGTCGGCGGCGAATCAGGAAGGTGTCCAGCCAGAATAACGTCGGCGCCCGGAGGCCCCCCGGAACCTTCAGACAGTGGAAGGTCACCCGCCCGGAATCGAACGTGACATCTTCCCGCAATCCCTTGCGTAATTCGATGACATGCAGCTTGAGGTTTTCCCGCTGTTTAAACTCCTCGACGCCGGCCTGCAGCCAGGAGGCGGGATGGCGCCGGGGCAGGCGCCGGATGACCTCCGGCGCGTCCGGGAGCCATTCGACGGGAAAGTAGGAGCACCAGGCGACGGTCAGCGGACGAGTATCCATGAGAACGCGGCCCCGCTCACGCCTCGGCCATGATAAAGCAGCGCGAAGGCGTGGCGTGGGCCTGGTCAAGCAATCGGGTGGTGTAGCCGGCGTCCAGCAGCAGTTTCTGAATCCCGAACATCAGGCAGATGTGATGCACTTCGATGAGCAGCACCGGATGCCGTTGCTTCAAGAGATTCATCGCGCCTTTCAGCACCAGTTCCTCCGCCCCTTCCACGTCAATCTTCAAAATGTCCGGGGGCCTTTCGCCGCGGCTCTCAATCAGCGTGTCAATCCGCACGGTGGGCACCACCACATCCTTGAACCGGGCTTGCTCGTAAGCCTGGGGGTCCAGGGGCGGCAGCGCCCGGTCCAGATGCCCTCCCATGCTGGCGCCGCGCAAGTCGCCGCTCTGGCGAAAGGTCATCTGGCCATCGGTATCGGAGACCGCCACAACGAGGTGGCGGATGCGAGGCGCCAGTTTTGCATTCCGTTTCACATTCAACTCGAACCGCTCGACATTGGCTTGGTTGGGCTCGAAGGCCAGCACCTCGGCGCCCAGGGCCGCAAACGCCAGCGAATGATACCCCACGTGCGCGCCAATGTCCCACACGACTTTGCCCGCCGGGGGATGGCGGGGCTGGAGCGCCTCGTAGAGGAAGTTGTCATAATACCCGGCAATCATTTCCTTCCACACCGGGCCGGCCGGCGGGAGGTACAGTTCCGCGCCGGCGAGGATGCCGGCCTGGATGGTGCCCCAGGTGGAGCCGACCTGCCGCTCGTGCCAACGCCGTTTGAGTCCCCGGCAAATCGAGCCGGGGGATGCATTCCACAAACGTTCGATCAGATGCATGGTTTGGCCGCCCCGGCGTTTCCCGGAGCTTATATGCAGCATGTCAAACAGCCGCCCCGCTGTAAATTCAATTATCGCCGGACCGTTTTTTTGCCTTTCCAGCCGGCCCACTCCCCCCCTACTTTCAGCCCATGAAGCGACGCCAATTTCTTGCCCTGACCGGGACTGCCAGTGTGGCAGCCCTCACCTTATCGCCCACAGGTTCCGCCCGCGCGGCGGGCGGCGGCTCCGGCCGCGACTACTACGAGCTGCGGCAGTTCATCCTCGAAACCGAGGCGCAAAAACAAAAACTGGACGCCTTTCTCAAAGAGGCGGCCATCCCGGCGCTCAACCGGCTCGGACTCAAACCGGTGGGCGTCTTCCGCCCCGCCGAAGGGCTCAGCCCGGTTTACGTGCTGTTGCGCCACAAATCTCTCGACACCGTGGTCAACCTCAACGCCGAGTTGGCGGCCGATCCCGACTTTCTTTCCAACGGCGAGGAATTCATCAATGCACCCGCCGAGGCGCCGGCCTTCAAGCGCATGGAGTCTTCGTTGATGGTCGCTTTCGAAGGCATGCCGCAGCTCGAGCGCCCGGTCTCCAACCCGGGCCGGGTCTTCCAGTTGCGCATCTACGAGAGCCCCAGCGTCCGGACCGGATTGAAGAAGATCGAAATGTTCAACGACGCCGGCGAAATCCGCCTCTTCCGCGAGGTCGGCCTCAACCCCGTGTTTTTCGGTCAAACCGTCGTTGGCACGCGGATGCCAAATCTGACCTACATGCTGGCCTTTAAGAACATGGAGGAGCAGAAGGCCGCCTGGAAGAAATTCGTGTCGCACCCGGAGTGGAAGCGCCTCAGCGCCATGCCCGAATACTCCGACAAAGCCATCCTGAGCGGGATCACCAATCTGCAACTGGTCGCGGCCGAGTACTCGCAAATCTAGCGCGGCATCAGTCCCGGGGACGCGGGAAAGGGCAGGCGACGGCGGCGCCAGGCCACGCGACGGCCCGTCTTGGTCGAACGGGGGTGAGACGGAGCGGCCAGGCGGCATGGAGCCTGCGCGTTGGGGTGGCTTCGGAACTGGATGCGATCTTGCGGTGGCAGGCCTGAAATCCAGCGCAGCCCCGGGGAGCTTACTCGAGACACCCGCTGGCCTCGATGGGCCACATGTCTTCGATCATCCCCCTCCTGAAAATCCACATCCGGCGATGGAGATTGCACGTGGTGCAGCCATGCGAGGGAATGATGCGAATCTTCTCACCGACGGCAGCGCCGAAGTTGTCTATCGGCAGATGTTCCTCGGCGATGGAGCGCGGCCGGGCCTCGGGGTGGCCGGCGATGACCGGCAAACCGAATTCGTTGCCCATTCCTTTGAGTCCGACGTCCGCCACCGCGAACCCCCGCCCTGATGAGAGGATGGTGGCGAGCACGAACAACGCGTTGTGGAACATCGGCGAGACCTTCGCGTAAGCGCAGTCCATCAGGGCATAGCTGCCCGCCTGAATTTCATCAAAGTGCGGCAGGTTCCCCGTGATCTCGTAAGTGCCGGTTCCGCCCCCCGACACGATGGGGCAAGGCAACCCCGCTGCCTCGAGCAACCGGCGGGTGGCGGCCACCGGTTGCATGGCGTCCGTAACCCGGGCCCGCCGTTCTTCAAAGTCCGGACAGGTGACCAGGTGTCCTTCGTAGGCCTGCAAGCCGTCGAGGCGCAGACCGGGAGTCGCGGCGATCTTCCGCGCCAGCGCGAGCGCCGGTTCGCCCGGCGGGACGCCGCACCGCCGCATGCCCACATCAATCTCAATCAACACTCCGATCGCAACCCCCGCCGCGACAGCCGCCGCCCCCAGCTCCTCAACGTTCTCCGCGCCATCCACCGCCGCCCGCACGGTGGCGGCGTGGTTCAGGACGGCCAACCGCTCCGCCTTTGGCTTTCCCACCACCTGGTTGGCGATGAGCACATCCTTCACCCCACCGGCCACCAGCACCTCGGCCTCGGAGAGTTTTGCGCAGGTGATTCCCGCCGTGTTGCCAGCGGCCAACTGGCGCCGGGCCAGGGTCACGCATTTGTGCGATTTGAAATGCGGCCGGAGCCGGGCCTTCCGGCGGGCAAAATAACCTGCGAGACAGGCGAGGTTGTGCTCGAGCGCGTCCGCATCCACGATGAGAGCGGGGGTCGGCAACGCCTCGACCGGCTTGCCGAGGTAACTTTCAAGTTGGAGTGGCATGGACTTCATTCTCAAGGCTGAACCGGTGACGGTCCGGTGCCGGGCTGGAATCTCACGCTGATTCCAAGTCCGCGGCTTTTGCCGACCGGATGAAGGCCCGAACCTTCCCCGGGTCTTTCCGGCCCGGCGTGGCCTCCACGCCGCTCGACACGTCCACGCCGTAAGGCTGAACCGTTCGGACGGCCTCCGCCACGTTTTCGGGCGTCAGCCCCCCCGCGAGAAAAATAGGTCGTCCAAACTTGCGCGCTTCGAGGGCCAGCGCCCAGTTGAAGACCTCCCCGGTGCCGCCCAGTTTGTCCGGGGAGTAAGCATCCAGCAGCCAGGCTTCGGTGGGGTATTTCGGCAGTTGCTGCAATGACTCGGCGTCCCGGATGCGAAAGGCCTTCATGCTCATGAGCCCGAACTGCCGGCAGTAGTCCGGCGACTCGTGACCGTGGAATTGAAGCAGGTTCAAGCCGCACGCCGCAATCGCCCCCATCACCACCTCCTCCGGCGCGTCCACAAAGACGCCGGTGCGAACCACGTGGGGCGGGAGTTGGCGGCAGATGGCGGCTGCCGCCTCAAGGGTGACATGGCGCGGACTGCCCTCGAAAAACATGAAACCGAGCGCATCGGCGCCGGCGGCGACCGCCACCTCCGCATCGGCCGGATGGGTGATTCCACAAATCTTGACGATAACTGGCATTGCGGATGCTAACATTCCATCTGCCGCGGGGCGAGGCAATGTCTAAACAGTTGCCGCTGCCGTGCCCCTGCGGCAAACTGGCAGTGCATGTCTGTTGCCGATCAAC
>JARKQH010000189.1 GCA_029974925.1 Verrucomicrobiota bacterium | reverse complement strand
TCGAAATCGCCCCCTGAGCGCTTCTGACGCCCCGCCCCGGCCCTGACTAGGGGCCGGGGCTCAGACGTAGGATAATCCTAGGTCTAAACCTAGGTCTAGGTAGGTCGAACCGATGCCGAGCTACTGCACCCCCGAGGACATGGCCGGACGGATCCCAAAACGGGAGCTTATCCAGCTGGTGTCCATCGACACCGCCGCGACCTGGGAGAGCGTGTCCGTCCAGGCGGAGCTGGCCCGGATCATCGGGCAGGCCCAGGACAAGGTGGACGCCGCCCTGGGCGCGGTGGTGGGGCTGCCCCTGGCGGCCGTGACCGCCCAGGTCAAGACCCTCACCCTGGACCTGGCCTGCTGTTACGCCTACCTGCGCCGCCCGCCCCTGCAAGAAGGCTGGGGCGCGGTGCTGCAAAGCGCCGAGGCCACGCTCCGGGGCATCGCCCGGGGGGACATCCCCGTGCAGGTCCCGGCCAGCGAGGCCCAGACCCCGCCCGTGGACAACCGGATGATCGTCGAAAGCGAGTCTCCCCGCTGGGGATCCGGGTTCTGGGGTGGGTTCCGTGGGGGCGCGGAATGAGCATCCTGACCATCCGTGTGGGCACGGAGCCCGTCCGGAGCGAGTTGGCCCTTCTGACCCGCCGCCTGGGGGACCAGACTCCGGCCATGGCCGCCATCGGCAACCTGCTCCAGGGGTCCATCATCGAGAACTTCGAGACGGGCACCTCCCCCGAGGGCGTGAAGTGGAAGCCCTCCAAGCGCGTGCTCAAGCACGGCGGGCAAACCCTGGTGGACTCCGGCCTGCTGAAAAACTCCGTGGGCATGGAAGCCTCCGCCACCCAAGTGGTGGTTTACGAGGCCAAGGAATACGCCCCCATCCACCAGGATGGCGGGGTCATCAAGCGCGAGGCCCGTCAGCAGACCGTCCGGCTCAAGACCTACACGCGGGGCCCACGCCGGGGGCGCACCTTGTTCGCCCGGAAGGGAAAGGAAGACCGCTCCATGCTGGCAAACGTCGGGGCCCACCAGATCAAGATCCCGGCCCGGCCGTCCGTTGGCGTCAAGGCGCGGGACTGGTCCAACATCAAATTCATGCTCCTGAGGTGGGTGCTCAATGGCCAACCCTAGCCGCGTCATCCTGGAGGATTCCATGCTGGCGGCCGTGCACGCGGCCATGCCGTCGGCCCGGGTGGAGTCCATCCCCATGCGGGACCTGGATGCCCGCCTCGCCGGAGTGAACGGACCCACCGTCTACATGATCTACGGTGCGGGCGAGTCCGGAGAGCCCCAGGGCGCCACCCTCCACGTCCAGGACAGCGCCTGGCAATGGTCCGTGTTCTGCCTGGACCGCGACTACCGCGGTGACCAAGCCGCCGGGTCCGCCCTGGCCCTCCTGGAGGCGGTCGAGACCGCCCTGGTTGGCGAGCGGATGGACGCGGGCGGCGGACACCGGCCCACGGTATGCCGCCTGCGGGACGAGCTGGCGCAACTGCCTGCCTCGGTACGCGGCGTGTGCGGCTACGAGCTGGTGGTCTACGTGGAAACCCAATTCCGCAAATAGGAGCAGCCATGAATGAACTCAGGATGAGCATCGCATGCGATTGGCTGACGGCTTCGGCCGTATGCGCCGAAGGCCGGCCGCTGCCCACCGTGCACATGGTGGGGCACGCCCTCTCCGGCCCCATGACCGCCGCCCTGGTCATCTGCGGCGACGCCGGGCTGGAAGAGGACCTCAAGGCCCTCAAGAAGCTGGGCGTGGAGTGGCGCACCGTTATCACCACCCCTGCCGGGCTGGGGAGCGGCCGCGTCCCGGCGGACCACCTGGTCATGATCGGGCCGGGACCCCGCGAACTTCCGGACGTGCGCACGCGACAGAATCCCACCCCCCTGACGGTGCACCTGGTGGGCGGAGATCTGGCGGACCTCGGACTGTGCGGAGCGGATTACCGGTGGGGATTCTACCCCCCGCCGGTCCCCGGCTGCCCCGTCTCCGCCGCCGCGCACCTGGCGCTGGGCCTCCAGGCGGACCACGTGATCCTGGCAGGCATCGGCTGGGATGCCGAGTGGCCAGCCGAGTGGTCAGACGAGCGCCTGACCGAGTGGCGCAAACGCTCGGAAGGCCTTTACGGCGGCCGGGTGCTCCTGGCCAGGTCGGTCGGTCCGCTGGCCCCTTTTCTGCTCACCCCCATCAAGGAGAAATAAATGGCCCCGGTCATCCATGAGCCGCAGCTCAACAATCTGTGCATCGTCCGCGTGAAGTTGGAAAGCGCCTACGGCGCGGACGCCGATCCCACAAACGGTCTCACGGCGCTCATGGTCGACACCGGCGCCGAGGCCGAGCTGGAGGCCGACACCATTGAGCGCAGTGTGGTGCGCCCCAGCTGGACGCCGCCCGGCGTGGCCGTTGGCGCCAAGCGCATGCCCTTCAAGTTCGGCATGGAGGCTCATGGCGGCGGGCTGGGAGTGGGCGACGCCATCTTGCCGCCGGATTACGATCCCATCTTGCAGGCCTGCGGCATGCAGCGCACCGATGTGGTGCGCCTCACCCTCGGGACCATTGTCGGGGTGTTCGTCGTGGGCGAGCTGATCACCGGCGGCACGTCGGCGGCCACCGGCACGGTCCTGGCCCTGGACGGCGACGTGGTGACCCTGCGGGCCGTCGCGGGCACGTTCGAAAGCGGGGAGCCCATCACCGGCGGCACGTCGGCGGCCACGGCCAACGTCACGGCCGATCCCGCACCGGGCATGGAGTACCGGCCCGTCACCTCCAGGATCGCGGCGCAGAAGTCCGCCTTGATCTACCTGTACCAGGATCACATCCTCTATCTGCTCCGGGGCTGGCGCGGCACCTTCGAGCTCAGCGGCGAGGCTGGCAAGGCGTGCAAGTACATTTTCAGCGGCACGGCTCTCTGGACCCGTCCCACGGACGTGCCCGTCCTGCCCGTCGCGGTGCCGGCTGATTTCATCCCCCCGCGACTGGAGCGCGCCGGAGCCAGGCTCGGTGCCTACGACCCCATCTTCAAGAGCTTCCGCCTGGCCATGGGCGGGACCGTGGCCCCGCGCGAGGACGCCAACTCCGCCGAAGGCATCAAGGAGTACTGCCTGGGCGGGCGCAAGCCCACCCTCGGCATCGATCCGGAGCAGGACAAGCTGGCCAATTTCGACCCGTACGCCCTCTGGGAGGCCGGGACGACGGTCAACCTGTCCCTGGGGGTAGGCCAGGATGCCGGAAACCGCTGGAGGCTCCAGGCCCCCGCCTACCAGATCAGCAAGCCCGGCAAGGGGGAGCGCGGCACCACGCGCGTCTATCAGTTCGAAGGCACCTGCACCGGCACGACCGACGACGAAGTGTGCCTGACCTACTTCTAACCCAATAACAGCGAGGAGAGCACAATGCTCGAAGTGACGACCGTAGCCCCGGCCAAATTCCGTAGCCTGGACGATGACCACCTGGAATTCCCCGTGCGCGACCGCGCGTTCGACCTGACCCACGTCCTGTACTACCGCCCCGGCACCGAGGAGGAGCGGGTGAAATACAAGGCCGGCCAGTACCTGATCAAGAAGAAGGGCAAGGACCGGAAGGCTTTTGTCGCCGACGACATCACCCCGCTTAATCGGCAGTACGGCAAGCTTCTGTGCATCGGCTTCAAGAAGGGCACCCTGGGCGTCGGCAAGGGCGATGAAGCGCGGCTCATCTCCAGCGACCCCGAGGACAAGGACTACCACCCGTCCTGGAAGACCCTCATCGACAAGGCTCTCCCCTCCGCCTTCGCCATGCTGGGCGGTATCGCCATGAATCCCACCGCCATGCAGGTCGAGGATTCCTTGCCCGAGGAGGTCTCGCTGGATGAGATCGCCAAGTTGCAGGGCTTCGAGAGCCTCGACGCCTTCCTGGCGTCGGAGTCCGGCGGCGCTGTCCAGGAGGGCGACGACGAGCCCCCTTTGGCGAGCAGCTCCGGAACCTAGCCCGGGTCTGCTCCGAAGACGAACGTGAGCAATGCGCCGCCCGCAATGCACCGGATGACCTGCCCTTGGTCTGCAAGCGCTGCGGGCGGCGCGACGTCACGATGAGCCCCTACCTGGCGCTGCTGGTCTGGCTGCGTCGGCTTAGGCTGGGCGGGTTCCGGCTGGGGAACAATGACCTCCCTCTCGAAATCTGGGAGGACCTGGGCGAGCTGGAAGAGCACCTCAGGGCGCGCGAACTCGAAGCGATGGCAACGGCAAGGCTGTTCTAAAGATGACTGATCAGAAAGTGCGCTTGATCTTCGAGGGGGATGCGTCCGGGGCCACTCAGGCCACGGGCCAGGCCACCGACGGCTTGCGCCAGATCGATGGAGCAGCCGGGGCGGCCCAGCGGTCGGTTGATGGGGTCAATCAAGCCCTGCGCGGGGTGAATGGCTCCGCGAATGCCGTTGCCCAGACCACCCAATCCATGCGCGAGCTGGGCGGAGCCGCCGGCCAGGCCCAAAAGAACCTCGATCAGGCGTTCGGGCAGCTCGGCATGCGCGGCTCCACCCAGGTCCGCGATGAAATCGGCAAGACGATCGCTGCCTACAAGCAGCTGGAGCAGTCGGGGAAGGTGGGTCCTGACGAGCTCGCGCGCGCCTTGACGCTAACCAAGACCAAAGTCGCGGAATTGAGAGAGGAGTACAACAAGCTCCGGGATGGCCAAGACGCAAGCAAGAAAATCAAGCCGGATGTCGAGGCCCTGACGGGAGCGTTTGGAGGACTCAAAGGGATACTGGGGGGGTTAGGCCTTGTCGCTTTGGCCCGAGAGGCCATCGACCTGGGCAAGGCCATGTTCGATACGGGCCGCCAGCTGGAAAGCGTGAACCTGACGTTCAAGGCCATCACGGGCAGTTCGGAAGGCGCACGGCGCGAGCTGGCTTTCATCCGGCAGGTTGCCCAGGACTACGGCCAGGACTTCTTGTCCATGGCGCAGGCCACCAAGGGCTTCATCGCCGCCTCGAAGGATACCGAGCTCGCGGGAAGTGGAACGCGCGAGGTCATCAAGGGCGTGTCGGCCGCAGTTGCGGCGCTGGGCCTGTCCGCTCCGGACGCACAGGGCGTGTTCCTGGCGCTCAACCAGATGATGTCCAAGGTCACCGTGCAGGCCGAAGAGCTCCGGGGGCAGCTGGGCGAGCGTCTGCCGGGCGCTTTTGGTCTTGCGGCAAAGGCCATGGGCGTCTCGACCGCCGAGCTCGGCAAGATGATGGAGCGCGGCGAGGTTTTGGCCAAGGATCTGCTCCCGAAATTGGCCAAGGTACTGCAAGACGAGTACGGCCAAGCCGCAAAGGAGGCTGGGGAAACCGGGACGGCGGCAGTCAATAAGCTCAGTACGGCATGGACCGAGTTTCTTTCCGCCGTGGGTGATGCTGGCGCCTATAATCTCGCCAAGCGCGCCCTGAGAGAGCTTGCCGAGTTGGCCAATCAGGTCGCGCACAGCGTCCGCGTGGCCACGGGCACCTTGACGGGGAAAGCAAAGATCGCATGGATTGATCAGCGGATCAGCCAGCTTGAGTCGCCTGACGCCATGTTGGCGACGCCATTGACAGTGGACGATTCCATGGTGGACGCCAAGGCTCGAGCCCAAGAGATTGAGAAGCTGAAGCGGGAACGGTCACTCGCGCAGTCCGACATGCTGGAGATGCAGCGGATAGATTCTCGCCGGGACTGGGCGGCGGTCCGGGAAAGAGAGGAGAGTGCGGCAGAGGCCCTTAAAAAGGCCAGTCAAGCTGCCACCATTGATGCGTGGCTCAAATCTCCTGACCCGCTTGTGGCTGCCGGGGTAAAGTTCGAGGTCGCGCGCGATAAGAGCTGGGAAGCCGTAAAAAGTGGCAAAATCAATCATGCTGCATTTGAACAGGAAATGGCAGTCCATGAGGCCACGCTGAAGAAAGCCCAGGAAGATGCCGCGCGCAAGGGCGGGGCAGGAGCCAACGCAGCCGAAAAGGCGGACATTCGCGGCAGCGAGACGCTCGGGCGGATCCGCGAGGAGATCGCAGGCCTGGAGGCCCAGCTCGGCGGCGACGGCCTGGGGGCGGCCATCGCCAAGATCGAGCGGGAGCACAACCGCGCCCTCTCCCAGATCCAGCGCGACCTGGTTGGCGCCAAGGGGGGCGTTGATGAGCTCCGCCAGGCGGAGCAGCTGCTCGGCGACCTCAAGGCCCTCAAGATCAAGGCTGCGGAGCTGGCCGACTACAGCAAGCAGCTCGATATCGCCGCCAAGCACGAGGCGTCCCTGGCCCGCGATACCTACGGGGCCGAGGGCAGCCAGTACAAGGCCGAGTGGCTGGGCGCGTACAAGGATTATCTCAAGGACCTCCAGGAGGCCGGGTACAACACCGACCGCGCGGATCCGCGCCGCATCGCCGAGGCCGAGGCCCGGTGGGTCGCCCACCAGCAGTTTTTGCAGGACGAGGACGTGCGCCGTTTGGGCGACGCGGGGAAGCTCAGCGACCAGTATTGGTCCGCAGAGCGCCGCCGCCTGGACGGCCACCTGGTCCAGGTCCGCAAGCACGTCACCGATGAGGGCGCGCTCCAGGTCTACGCCGCCCAGCAACGCTCCGAGCTGCGCAAGCAAGAGCTCGAAGCCCGCTTGGGGTACGAGGGGTCGTTCCTGGAGTATCTCCGCGACTACCTGGCGCTGGAGTACGGGGCCTATCAGGATGAGATCACGGCCACCCGGAGCATGTGGCGACAGCTGGCGCAAGAGACCTCCGCCTTTCTCGGGCAGCTCGGGTCGGACCTGCAAAACGGTCTGAGCGACTCCATGGCCGCGCTCATGACCGGCAACGTCGAAGGCGCGCGGAATACCTGGCGCAGCATGTGGCAAAACATGCTGCGCGACGCGGTCCGGTACGCCACCGACATCGGCATGACGCTGGGCAAGCGCTACCTGTTGATGCCGATCGTGGCCCGG
>JARKQH010000181.1 GCA_029974925.1 Verrucomicrobiota bacterium | reverse complement strand
GCTGCCGACGATGGTTTCGCCGATCTCGAGCTCCTTGTCCGTGAAGTTGGAAAGCCGCATCTGCCAGCCGAGATGCCCTTCCAGGGACGGTTTGGAGGCGAGCCTGGCGTCGAAGGCCATGCCCTCCTCGGGCAGTTCCGTCTCCCGGGCCAGGGACTGACGGCTGGTGCTGGCGAAATCGCCGATGTAGTCCTCCCACTCGGCGTTTTTGAGCAGTTCCTTTTCCATGGCCGCGTCGCTGGAATCGCCCGAGGGGCCGAGGTTCTCCTCGGCCATGGTGCGTTCCGGCTGGCGGTCTTCCTCGATGGATTCCTCGAGAAGGGGTTTTTGCAGAAGCTCCTGCTGCACGCTTTCCAGGAGCTCCAGCCGGGAAAGCTGCAGGAGCTTGATGGCTTGCTGCAGCTGGGGGGTCATCACCAGCTGCTGGGAAAGTTTGAGCTGCTGTCGCAGTTCGAGAGCCATTTCTACCGCCGTGCGCGCTTTTGGAGGTTGGCCGAGAATAGGCGGGGCCGGTGCAGCCGGCCCCGCTCAACAAAAAGCATGCCACAATTGAAGGGTTGTGGCAATCCGCCAGATTGTCCGTTGCCTTGGAAACCTTCCGGGCTTTGCGGCCCGGCCCGCCTGGGAATACGGCCCGCCCTACCCCTTGGACCGCTTGGCCGCGGCCACGAATTCCCGGAAAAGCGGGTGCGGGCGCATGGGGCTGGACTTGAATTCGGGATGGAACTGGCAACCCAAAAACCACGGGTGCCCGGGCAGCTCGACCATTTCCACCCGTTCGCCGTGCGGGGACAGGCCGCTTAAGACCAGCCCCGACTCCTCGAACTGGGCGGCGTTGGTCTTGTTGTACTCGTAGGGGTGGCGGTGGCGCTCGCTGATCTCGCCCGGGCCGTAGGCCTGGGCGGCCTGGGTGTCGGGCTTGACCACGCAGGGGTAGGCCCCCAGGCGCATGGTGCCGCCCTTGTCGCAGGACGGGTCGCGGCGCTCGAGCTTCTTGGTGCGGAAGTCGAACCATTCCCGCATGAGGTAGATGACCGGATGCGGGGTGGTCAGGTCGAATTCCTCGGAATTGGCCCCGGTCAGTCCCAAGACGTTCCTGGCGTACTCGATGACCGCGCACTGCATGCCGAGGCAAATGCCGAAGAAG
>JARKQH010000136.1 GCA_029974925.1 Verrucomicrobiota bacterium | reverse complement strand
ACGAATTGTGGGCCAGCGCCCTGCGCCCGGAGAGTTTAGCCGGCTTCACGTCGCCCGGTGCCCCGGACCCGAAGCCCGAAAAACTCTCGCCCCACCTCGCCAGCGCCACCTTCTACGCCACCAACTGAGCCAAACTCCAGCCCAGAAAGTTCTGGGTTGCGACGGGGGCCACGACGACGAGACGTCTCGAGCTCCGAGGCGATTGAAGGTCTGGATGGGGGCTGGGACGTCTCGTCCCAGGAAGTTCTGGGTTGCGAGGGGGGCAGTGGCGACGGGACGTCGCGGCCCCGAGAGGGTGGATATAGCTGCGGATGACGCGGATTACGCGGATGGCGCGGATAAGAAAGAGCGGGAGAGCATGGCGGCCAAGCATGGCACTGTCCCGTCCAAGCGACTTCGCCCGCCACCCGGAGCCCTCTGCGGCGTCTCCCCTATCCGCGAAATCCGCGAAATCCGCGGTCCCTTCTTTGCTGGTCACGCCTATCGCCTCGTTCCGGGCTCTGCGCGCCGCAGCTCAGCCTTTAGCCTTCGTGGCAGGGCATTCCAACCCGCACGTTGTGAAAACCCAAGTGCCAGCGCGTGAAGCAAAAACCCCCGGAAAACCGGGGGTTGAGCAAGACGTCGCAGGAACGAAACGGAGGTTAACGGCGGCGGCGCAGAATCAACAGCACCGCGGCGCCCAGGCCGGCCAAGGCAAAGGTGCCCGGCTCCGGAACCTCGTAAATCCGGATGTTATCAATCAGGAACTGAACGGGCTTGGCGCTGTCGGAGTTAGCGCCAAAGAAAACCTGGAACCAGGTGTCGCCGGGCTGCCAGCCCATTTCCGCAAAGCTGAAATCAAAATGCCAGGTGAGGTCCGGGTCCGTCGGGTGATAGTTCGTGTTGACCGGGTTTGCGCCCGAAGGCGGGTCCTGGGTCCAACCCTGTGTGCCGTCGCTGTTGCCCGCAAAGTGCAACTGGTACCAATTCCAATCCTCCCAGCCGCCCACGTTGAACGTCTGCGTGGCCGAGACGATCAGGTCGAAGCTGATCCGGCCCAGCCCGCCGTTGGCCAGCCCCTGCATCGTCACTTGCTCGGGCCAGCCGAATTCGAACTTCGGTCCCGCGCCGCCCATCGTCCACCCGCCCGCCGTGCCGGTGTATTGCACCGCCTGGTAAGTGCTGTTCCAGGCGAAGGTGCCCCCATTAAAGCCCGCGCCGTTGATCGGGGCCGCGTCGGCGTCGAACGTGTACAACAGGTCAGCTTGCGCCGCGGCGCCAAGGGACAGGGCGGCGGTTATCGAAAAGAGCGTCTTGAGGGTTTTCATTTCGGTCACGGCTTTCTGATCGGACTTTGGTTTGAATACAAGCTCGAGCCACACCCCGCGGGCGTGCTCTGGACTCAATTCAAGGTCATACCAAAAAAGGCAGGGGCTGGCAATCCGTAGTAGTACGGATGCGGGCTCCTACGACTTCGGCTTCCGCCCCAGCCCCCAGATAAACCATATCCCCAAAACCACCAACAGGATCAGCCACCAGAAATAGCGCAATTCCCGCGCCGCCATTTCCACAAACCCGAGGGCGCGCGGGAAAATCAGCACCAAGGCAACCAGCACCCCGAGCAGGATGCCGACCTGGATGATGGCCCGGCCTCGGGGAGTGATCATGGGGTGGAGGCGGGCGGCTCGCCCAAGGGCAGGAGCAAACCGGCGCCCGAGGTGTTGCGGTCGGCGGGCACGACCAAGGGAGATTTGCCGTTCCACTTTTCGACAATTTCAAGCCGGAGAAAGGCCGGATTCAGTTTGAGGGCCTCGCCGCGGACCTTGATGGCCTCGGCCTCGCCCCGGGCGCGGATGACGGCGGTTTCGGCCTCGACCTGTTTTTGGGCCTGGGTGAAGCGGGCCTGGGCCGCCTGCTGCTCGGCCACCATCTTGGCCTCGATGGCCTTTTCCAACTCGGGCGAAAGTTCCAGGTTCCGAATCACAATGTCCTCGACCCAAAGGATTTCGCCGATTTTCTGCCGGGCGCCCGCGATGGCGCTTTCCTTGATTTGCTCGCGGTTCTTGACGATTTGCTCGGCGGTGAGGAGGGCGGTGACCTCCTTGATGGCTTCCTGCACGCGGGGAGCAATGAGGCTGTCGAAGGGGTCGCCGGCGTACTGCTTGTAAATCTGGACCACCGACTGCTCCGGGACGCGGTAAAGCACCCGCAGTTCCATCACCACTTGCTGGAGGTCGGAGGAAAAGCAGTCCGCGCGCAGGGGCACGGTTTTCTGGCGAACGTTCACAGGAACGATGGTGGTGATGAAGGGGGTCTTGAATCCAAATCCCTCGGGCAGAAACTGGTCGGCGGCTTTGCCCAAAGTCACCTTGATGCCGCGGGTGCCGGGCTCGACCACATACGTGGCGGTCGAGCCGATGATGATCACGATGAAGACCACGACCGCCAGGCCAACGAGCCTGGGAACGAACATCCGGTTCATCGGGTTATCGTACGGGCCGGCGTTGGGGTACGGGGGTCTGGGCATTCGGGGAGGGGGCATGGGCAGCAGCTTGTCTTAAACGTTCCAGTTCCTGAAGTTGGAACAGCAGGTTGTCGCCGGCTCCAATCACCAGCGGCGCCAAACCGTCCCATTTATCCACGATCTTCAAATCCACGAAAGCCGGGTTGTCCTTGAGGGCCTGGCCGCGGATGCGGATGGATTCCGCCTCGCCTTTGGCTTGGATGACGGCGGTGTCGGCCTCGATCTGGGCCCGTTGTTGCACGTACTTGGACTTGGCGGCTTCCTGTTCCTGAACCATTTTGGCTTCAATGGCGCTCTCGAGCTCGCGCGTCAGGGTGATGTCCTCGAGCACGATGTCTTCGATCACCAACAACGCACCCACCTTCTTGCGGGCCAGCTCGAGCGACCGGGTTTTGATCTGCTCGCGCGTTTTGACCACCTGCTCGGCGCTCTGTTGCGCGGCGGTTTCCTTCAACGCTTCCTGCACCCGCGGCGCAATCAGGCTTTCGTACGGGTCGCCGTAATACTCCTGATAGATTTTCACCACCGAACTTTCGGGAATGCGGTAGAGCACGCGGAGGACCACCTGAATTTGCTGCAAATCCGAGGAATAGCACTCGGCCTTGTCTTGGGCGGTTTGCTGCCGGATGGAGATGGGGTGGATGTGAGTGATGAGCGGCGCTTTGAACCCGAACCCTTCGGGCTTGAAGGCGGGAGAGACTTTTCCGAGCGTCACCTCGACCCCGCGATAGCCGGGGTGCACCACATAGGTCCCCGACGCCGCCATGATCACGACCACGAAGATCAACAAGGCGGCTCCAATCAGACGTGCCAGATGGTGTGGGCTCATGTTCCGCGTTCCAGTGCGCCCACTCTACACCATTTCGGTCTCCAGCCCAACTATTTTTGACGCCTCCAAAACCGCACCCGGTCACTGCGCGGCCCGCCGGGGCGGTGGCCAATCCAGCATCTGGCCGTCGGCCAGCAGGCGGGCCCGGAGCCGGGGATACGAGAGCTGCTGGACCGGCACGCCCTCGTCGAGGGCCAGGCAGGCGGCGGTCGCCGCCGACTGGCTGGTGACCATGAACACCGGCTCCATGCGAATGCTGCTGAAGGCCGTGTGGCTGGCCGACAGGGCGAAGGTGACCAGGAGGTTCTCGCACTCCCGCTGCCGGGGCACAAGGGCCCCGTAACCGATGCCGTAGGGAGGCGCGCCGCCCCGGCCGGTGGCCGTCTTGCCTTCGCGCCAGACCACGCCCTCCTTCACAATCCGGCGGATTTCGTGAGTGTCGGTCCCATACGACCCGAGGCCGATCGGTTTGGGGGCTTGTTGCCGCCCGAACGTGTGATGCTCGGTCATCACCAGGTCCGACACCATCCGGCGGCCCTCGCGGATGTAAAGCTGGTGCGGCCAGCCGCCCGTGTCTGGAAATTCATCCCGCGGCAGGCCGAACCGGTTGATTTCCTCGCGGACTTTGGGCGGCACCTGGGGCGAGGTGGCGAGGAAATGCAACAGCCCGCGATGGTAGTGTTCATGCTCGCGGGCAATTTCGGCCCGGCGCACATAGGTTGCCTCGGGCCACTCCCAGCTTGCGCCGGGCAGGTTGGCGCCGAAGGTGGCGGTGTTGAAATCCCACTTGCCGTTGGGGAGCGGGTCGTATTTCGCAAACCAGCGCAGGTCCATGTCATCCCCGAGCGCCAGGCAGGCGCGAATGAATCGCGCAACAAGCTCATAGCGGCGCGGGTCATAATTCGGGGGCGGGAGAATCGGCAGACGATTCGCATTGGTGGTGAGGCAAAGGCGGTAGCAGTAGGCCTGAACACCCGGGGCGGGGTCGCCCGGAGTGCCCGGGTCTCCCGCCTGAACAAGCGGGAGCAGGCCGCTGGCGGGATCGCCGGGAACCAAGTACGGGTCCAGTGGCAGGTCGCGATCCCATACCCCCTGGCCGCCGGGCACCCGGCCATTTGGCCCGGGCTGGGCGTGGTTGGTGCGTGGGGTGTATTTTTCGCTGTAATGGATGCCATTGTAGGTTTCGCCGTACTGGGCGTTGCCCTCGCGGGAAAGCGTGTAACTCACCCCCGCGCGCGCCATCAAGTCGCCTTCATAGGTCGTATCAATGAACATCCGGGCCCGAAACTTCCGCCCATCCTCCATGATCAATTCGGTAATCCGGGCGCCGTCCTTCCTGGCTGTTGCCAGACGGGCGTTCAGGAACACCTCCACCTTCGCGTCCCGAACCATTTGGTTGAACAGGTCTTCGGCCACGTGCGGTTCCACCGAAAACGCTCCGCCGATGGCGGGCCCGCCGCCCGGTCGCGAAAAAGGCCGGTCCCATGCCAGGGTTTTGTCATAAACCGCGGCAACGCGGGTGAAATAGTCGCGCGTCAAACCGCCGATGGTTCGCGGGTCCCCAATATCCACCGCGCCCAGGCCGCCGGCGGTCATCCCGCCGAGGTGCCGTCCGGGCTCGACCAGAACCACCCGCCGGCCCATCCGCGCGACTTGGACCGCGGCGATGACGCCGCCCGAGATGCCGCCGTAAACGCAGACATCGGCCTCGACTGGTGGTGGGGGGAGCGGCTGAGCTTCGAGGCCGCTTGGGCTGCAGGTCAAAGCCCAAAGGAAGGTGGCGATGCGGAACCGTGGCATAGCTCGGGGAGGGTAACGTGACAGGGCCAAAACCTGCAACCTGAGTGGAATGGTAATATTTTCTGACAAAACCGGGGGAGGGGGGGGCGGGGTCCCCTCCCGGCTCGTCTTGGTTCATCCGGGCAGACGGGCGAAACCCGGGACGCTTCTTTCCCTCCCCTCTATTCCCTCTCTTCCCTCTCTTCTATTCCCTCTATGGGGGGAAATTTCCCGGGGCTCCGGGAGGACGTCCCGACGTTCCGGGAAAGGCTCCCGAGTCCCTGTTGGCAGGGCGCACAGTGCCCTTTGTGCCGTTGGGGATCCTTCCCGGCGCTCGAATCCAGCCCGTCCGCTTGGAGTGCACCGCCGTTGCGGCGCTTTGGATTGTCCCGGGTGGAGACGTCCCGTCGCCTCCCCCGAAGTAATTGAGGGTCTGGATTGGGGCTGGGACGTCTCGTCCCAGGAAGTTCTGGGTTGCGAGGGCGTGGGAGGTGTGGAGACGGGACGTCTCAAACCCCGAAGGGAGTGATGGTGTGGATTGGGGCTGGGACGTCTCGTCCCAGGAAGTTTTGGGTTGCGAAGGCGCGGGAGGTTTGGAGACGGGACGTCTCCAACCCCGAAGTAATTGATGCTGCGGGTAGGGGCTGGGACGTCTCGTCCCAGGAAGTTTTGGGTGCGAGGGGGGACGAGGGATTGGGTAGGGACCTGTTCCACCAGGTCCCTGATTTCCTGTGGTTGACTTGACCGCGGATGGCACGGATGACACGGATAAGAAAGAGCAGAGAGAATGGCGGCAGGCATGGCGCTGTCCCGTCCAAGCGACTTCGCCACGCCACGCCGAACCCTGCACGGCGTCTCCCTCATCCGCGAAATCCGCGAAATCCGCGGTCGGTTCTTTGCTGGTCACGCGTAGGGGTCCTCCTAGGCTCCGGGCGTTGCAGCTCAGCCTTCAGGCTTCGCGGCAGGGAGCACAGGCCCGCAGAGCACGCAGACGGACGCAGAAATGGGCGGGGCCGGGCTGGGCCTTGGCCCGCACAGAGTACGTTCGCTCCGAGGGAGGCGCGCTCTACGAGCTCTCTTTCGCCGCCGTGGTATCGCGGAGCATCGCGATGCATCGGGACCGACGGTTTGCGGAGTCTCGGGGATGCCACCACCCCCAACCCCCTCCGCAAGCGGAGGGGGCTGGACGGTTTGGGGACGGGGGACCGGGGGTGGCGGCCAGGCGGCCTTACCCCCGGCTACTGTCTGAAACCCTTTCAGGGTTTTGAAGACGGGGTGGGGAAGGGTGCGGGAGGTCCCGAATTGATGACGGGCGTTGCGAGGGCGTGGGAGTGTGGAGACGAGACGTCTCCACCCCCGAAGTAATGGAGGGTCGGGATAGGGGCTGGGACGTCTCGTCCCAGAAAGTCTTGGGTTGCGAGGGGGGCGAGGGATTGGGTAGGGACCTGTTCCACCAGGTCCCTGAT
>JARKQH010000125.1 GCA_029974925.1 Verrucomicrobiota bacterium | reverse complement strand
GCGGAAAGTCCTTTCCACCTTTAACTCGCCAAGGCGAGTGTCCTTTACCGATGCCAAAAAGGCCGGTTTTTCGGTCTTCAAGAAGATTGGCAAAGGCGAGTACGAGCGGCAGTGAAACCGGGCCGCCCGTCAAGGCGCGTTCGCGGCAAGGCTCAGGACCGGCCGTTGCTCACGTGAAGGCTTGGTTTCGCCGCAGGTTTTGGCCGGTTTTTGCCGGACCTGCCCCTTCCGCTTGCACCGGCCGCGCCGAGATTGCCGCTACGGTTGGGGCGAACACCAACACTTCGCGCCCGCTGGCCGGCGTCCTCTAAAGGCGGCTGACACAAAAGGCGCCCTTTCGCTTCGAACCCCCGACAATCCCAGTTGCACGGGGCAAGGGATGAGGCTAACTTTGAAGCCAAAATCAAGTGCCTGATGCAGCTAAAGAAATTCAAGAACTTATGAGCTACATGATGCGACCTTTTTCCCGCCGTGACTTCATCAAAACCAGCCTCGTCGGAACCGCCGTTTTGAGTGCGGCACCCGCCGCTTGGGCGGCAGCCGAGGCCGCGCCCCGGTTCCGGGGCAGTGACCTCGTGACTTTGGGCAAGACCGGAATCAAAGCTTCACGGCTGGCGCAAGGCACGGGCTTCAATGGTTACAATCGTTCTTCGGCGCAGACGCGGGCGGGCAAGCAGGCGTTTGACCGGTTGGTGCGGCACGGGCTGGACGAGGGGATCAATTTTCTGGACATGGCCGACCTCTATGGCTCGCATCCGTTCGTCAAGGATGTGATCAAAGGCCTGCCCCGGGAGAAGCTGGTATTGCTGAGCAAGATTTGGCCTCGGAAGGAAAGCTGGGTGACCCCGTCGGGAGGGGCAAAGGAGGAGATTGACCGCTTTCGCCAGGAACTGGGAGTCGAGCAAATTGACATGGTGTTGATCCATTGCATGACTGATGCGAAGTGGCCGGAGCAATACGCCGGCATTCGCGATGGCCTGTCGGAACTGAAACAAAAAGGCGTGGTCCGGGCCGTCGGCGTCTCGTGTCATGATTTCGGCGCCCTGAAAGTGGCGTCCGAACATCCGTGGGTGGATGTCATCTTCGCCCGGATCAACCACAAAGGCGGGAAGGAATACTCGTGCGACGCCTCGGTGGAGGAGGTGTCCGCCGTGTTGAAGACGGCGCGGAAGAGCGGCAAAGCGGTGGTGGGAATGAAAATTTTCGGGGCCGGCAAGTTGGTGAAGCCCGAGGAGAAAGACGCGTCGCTCCACTACGTGTTCGCCCATGACCTGGTGGATGCCATCACCGTCGGGATGCTCACCCCCGAGGAAGTGGACGACACCCTCAGCCGCATGGCGGCCGTTCGGGCGTAGTGCGGCCGGCTTTCCGGAGCAGGAGCTGTGTTCGGTGTTCGCCGCGGGCAAGCCAGGCTGTGCGGAAGGGATGAGCGTTTCCCGGCCAGCGTGACAAAGCCGCACGGCGCCGTTTACCTGCCACCGGTTGAGTTCACGTTTCCATTGGCGGGGTCGAGGCTGCCATGGTAAAACGGCCGAGATGAAACCGTTGCGCTTGCGATGCCGCACCTTGCTGGCAGGGGTCCTGACTGCCGGCGCGCTTGTTCCCATCTCCCTCACCGGGCTGACGCAGGTGGATGTCTTGAGCCCGGACCAGGCGGTCCGGTTTCGGGCGTCATGCGAGGGGGGCCGTCTGGAGTACACGATCAGTTTCGGGACGAGGACGGTCATCGAAACCTCGCCGCTGGCCATGCTCGTGGGTGGGGCGAACCTGGGCCGGGACATCGAACTGGGGGAGGTTCAGCGCCAGCGGGTGAGGGAAAGTTTTCCGTGGCGGGGAGTTCACGCCTGGGCCACCAATCACTGTGAAACGGCAATCATTCAAGTGCGGCAGCTCCGGGGTGGTTTGCGTTACACGCTGGAGGTGCGGTGTTTCAACGACGGCGCCGCATGGCGCTGTCTCATTCCCGGCGGCGGCGAGCGGCGGGTGCCCGATGAAGCGACCGTGTTTGCCATTCCTTCCGGCAGCACGGTGTGGTATCACGGCTTGGGCGGCCACTATGAGGATGTGCATCGCCGGAGGGCGGTAGCAGACATTCCGGCGGGCGAGTGGGCGGCCCCGCCCTTGACCTTCCGGCTGCCGAACGACACAGGCTACGCTTGTATCACCGAGGCGGCTTTGGTCCATTACAGCGGGATGGCCTTGCAGGCCGATGGCCGGGGCGGTTTCCAGCTCATGCTCGGCCATAAGCATCCGATTTCGTACCCCTTCCGTCTGCGCTACAGCAACGACGTGGAGCGGGTGTCCCAGCCGGCCTCCGTTTCCGGGGCGATCGTCACACCCTGGCGTGTGGTGATGGTGGGGCGTGATCTGAACACGCTGGTGAACTCCGACCTCATCCCCAGCCTCTGTCCGCCACCCGACCCGAAGCTGTTCCCGGAGGGCCTCCAAACGCCCTGGATCAAGCCCGGCCGCGCGGTCTGGAAGTATCTCGATGGCGGGCAGAACACGGTCGAGGACATGAAGGCGTTCAGCGCGTGGGCGGGGGAACTGGGTTTTGAATATCACGTGATTGAAGGCTTTTGGTCCCGCTGGAGCGAGGCCCAGATCAAGGAGCTGGTGGACTACTCGCGGCAGCGGGGCGTGGGCCTCTGGTTCTGGAAACACTCCCGCGACCTTCGGACGCCGCAAGCGCGCGCGGATTTTTTCCGCAAATTGAGCGAATGGGGCGTGGTGGGCGCCAAGATTGACTTTTTTGACCACGAACATCGGGAGGTGATTGACCTCTACGCCGCCCTGCTCGAGGAGGCGGCGCGGCACCATATCCTGGTCAATTTTCACGGGGCGAACAAACCGGCGGGCGAAGCTCGCACCTGGCCAAACGAACTGGTGCGCGAAGGCGTGCGCGGGATGGAATCCAGCCGGCTTAAAGAACGGGCGCAACACGACGTGACGCTGCCGTTCACCCGCTTTCTGGCGGGCCCCGCGGATTATACGCCGGTCCATTTTGGGGCGCGCCGCGGAGACACCACGTGGGCGCACCAGATCGCCAGCGCGGCGGTATTTACGGCGCCGCTGCTGACCTACGCCGCGCATCCGGCAACGTTGCTGACCAATGCCGGGGTCGAGATGATCCGGAGTATTCCGGCCACTTGGGATGAAACACGCGTGCTCGAGCCTTCGGCCATTGGGGAGATGGCCGTGTTCGCACGCAGGCGCGGGGCGGAATGGTTCCTGGCGATCCTCAACGGGCCGGAGGCCCGCACGTTCAAGGTGCCGCTCTCTTTTCTGGGGGAGGGACGCTGCCAGGCTCTGCTGGTTGCGGACCCACCGGATAATCCAGCCGCCCTGCGGGTTGAGAAGACCGAGGTCAATCGCGACGAAGCGATGCCGGTCGAGTTATCTCCGGGAGGAGGATTCATCGCGCGGTTCACCCCGCTTGGGAAGCACTAAAGGTTGGACTTGTGAAAACTCGCATTATCTCGCGCCATGGCCGGGGCGGGCTCATCCTGGCTGGATGCCTGGCCGCGGTCCTGCCCGGTCGGGCGCTGGCCGGCCCTGAGACCGCCGAACGCCCCTCCAGCCAGTGGGTTTACCAGGGTGCAAATGGCAAACTACAATACCGGACCACGCCGGCGGGCGACCGCATCATGGACTTTTCCCATGCCGGTTACATGGGCGGCGGCGTGGCGCTGCCCCAGGTGCCGGTGCGTCGCACGGTTCGCCCCTCCGGGGCGGGGGATGACACCGCGGCGATTCAGGCGGCGCTCGACGAGGTCGCCGCGCTGCCGTTGGAGGGAGGCTTTCGCGGGGCGGTGTTACTGGCTCCCGGCACGTTTGTCTGTGAACGAACGCTCTCGATTACAGCCAGCGGTGTGGTGCTGCGCGGCAGCGGCAGCGCGGCGGAAAGCCCCACCCGGAGCACCATCCGGATGACCGGACGTCCCCACACCGCGATTGTCATTCGCGGACAGGCGGCCGGAGGAGGCGGACGGGGGAGCCGAAGTGAAGCGGCGGCGGACAGGACTCCGGACGAGAGCCAGCCCTTCAGAGCGGCCGCCACGACGATCGCCGATGCGTACGTGCCCTCGGGCTCGAGTTCGTTCACCGTGCGCGATGCGGCGGGACTGGCGGTCGGGGACACGATCGAGATTCTCCGGCCCGTCACAGAGGCGTGGATCCGGTTCATGCAAATGCACGATCTGGTGCGCGACGGCCAGCCCCAAACGTGGCTTCGCGCAGGCAGCTCCATCGCCTGCGAACGGCGCATCACGGGTCTTCACGGCAGCCGGGTCACCGTGGACGTCCCGCTGTCGGACTCTTTCGACGCCCGTTACCTTAATCCGCCGGGGAGCCGGGTGGTCAAGATTCGCCCACCGGACCGGCTCTCCCAAGCCGGCGTCGAAAACCTGCACCTCGAGTCGCCGCCCCAGCCGATCAGCCACAGCCAGCCTCACTTCACCGCCTTGCGGATCAATGGCGAGGATTGCTGGGCGCGGGACCTGGTGATAGATGAGACGATGAACAGCGTGGCCGTGAGCGGACGCCGCATCACGCTGCAGCGGGTGTCGGTGAACCGCAAGGCGCTGCATCAAGGATCGTCGCGGCCGGCGGAGTTCGCACCCAACGGCAGCCAGGTGCTGCTGGACCGTTGCTCGGTCAATGCCGACAACGTCTGGTTCGTCGGGACCGGCGGCGGCCACACTGGTCCCATTGTTCTGCTCAACTGCGTGTTTCGCGGCAACGGCCGCGCCGAGGCTCACCAGCGTTGGTCCACGGGCCTGCTTTACGACAATTGCCGGGCGCCGGAGGGGGGAATGGATTTTCGGAACCGGGGTTCGATGGGTTCCGGCCACGGCTGGACGATGGGCTGGGGGGTGGCTTGGAACTGCGTGGCAAAGGATTTCGTGGTCCAGAACCCACCCGGCGCGGTGAACTGGCTTATCGGCTGCATTGGCAGCCGGCAGACCCAGGCCCGGCCTTTCGGCGCCGGCCCACACCTGCCCGAAGGAACGGTGGACTCTCACGGAACGCCGGTCGCCCCGAGCAGCCTTTACCTGGCGCAGTTGGCCGAGCGCCTTGGGCCGCAGGCCGTCAAGAATATCGGCTATTGAAAACGCCCGTCTTCTCACTTGGCAACCATGAGAACGAACCTCACCGCAGTGGCCCTGGCTGCCTCCGCCGGGCCGCTTCTGGCGGGGCAACTCAACCTGCCGGACCCTCTTACGACAACCAACGGCCTGAGCGTGACGTCCGCTCAAATGTGGCGCCAGACCCGGCGCCCCGAAATCCTCGAACTGTTCCGGACCCACGTGTACGGGCGGGCGCCGCTGGGCCGACCCACCAATCTGAAGTTTGATGTGTGGGAGTCAGCCCCGGGGGTCATGGATGGCGCCGCCACGCGGAAGCAGGTGAGGATTTCGTATCAAGGGCCGGGAGGCGAGGGCCGCATCAACCTGGTGCTGTTCGTTCCAACGAAGGGGCGACCCGCCCCTTGCTTCCTCCTGATCTGCAATCGGGGCGCAACCAACCTGGACCCGACGCGCGTGGTGAAAACCGAGTTCTGGCCGGCGGAGCGCCTCATCGCCCGCGGCTACGCCGCGGCCGCGTTTCTCAATGCGGACGTGGATCCGGATTTCCCTGACGGTTTTACGAACGGCGTGCATGGCATCTTCGACGCGCCCGGGCAAAAGCGGGCGCCGGACGCCTGGGGCACCCTCGCCGCCTGGGCCTGGGGCGCCAGCCGGGTCATGGACTATCTGGTGACCGACACCGACATTGACGCGGAACGCGTGGCGCTGATCGGTCACTCCCGGGGCGGCAAGACGGCGCTCTGGGCTGGAGCGGAGGATGAGCGGTTCGCCTTTGTGGTCAGCAACGACTCGGGCTGCGGGGGAGCGGCGCTGGCGCGCCGACGCGCGCCGCGGGCCGAAACGATCGCAGCGATCAACCAGCGGTTTCCACACTGGTTCTGCGAGAACTACCACCGGTACAACAACCGGGAGGACGAGCTGCCAGTAGATCAGCACATGCTGGCCGCCCTGATCGCCCCGCGGTTGCTGTGCATCGGCAGCGCCAGTGAGGATTGGTGGGCCGATCCGGAAGGCGAGTTCCTCGCCGGCCGCGAAGCGAGCCGCGTTTACCAATTGCTCGGGGTCGAGGGGCTGAAGGCTGAGGAATGGCCGCCACCCGAATCCCCCCGGCACGATGGGCGCATCGGATACCATTTGCGAAGCGGGAAGCATGGGTTGACGGAGTATGACTGGGAACGGTACCTGGACTTTGCGGACCGCCATCTCCGCCGGGCGGCCCACGGAGCCCGCAATCATCCCACTGCCGGTTCCTCGGAGCAGCGGGACAACTCGGACTGAACACGGAACCGCGTGAGGAGTCGAGGGAGGCGGGCGGCCAGTCCCGCGGCCCCGTTCGGGGGCAGTTCTTCGAATTTTTTTGTTCTTGACGGTTTGTGGGCGGGATGTTTCTATAAGTAGAAACATCATGGACCGCCTGGCTGACATCGCCCGCATCCTTGCGAACCTGACCGACCCCCAGGCCGTGGAACGGCTGCTTCGGGAATTGTTGACCGCCAGCGAGGCGAAAAAGTTGTCGCTGCGCTGGGAGATCGTCCGGTTGCTGTCGGAGGGCCGAAGCCAGCGGGCGATCGCCCGCCAGTTGCGGGTCAGCCTGTGCAACATCACGCGCGGGGCGCGGGAATTAAAAAAGCGGGAATCCGTGCTGCGAAAAGTTCTCCATCCAGACCTCTGACCGTTTCAACCGCCAACCCAAGGAAAAACGCATGCAAACCAAAGTATATCTGACCGACGAGGAAATGCCGCGGCAATGGTATAATATCGCGGCGGACCTGCCCTCCCCTCTCCAACCGCCGTTGGGACCGGATGGCAATCCCATCACGCCCGACATGCTCGCGCCGGTGTTTCCGATGAACATCATCGAGCAGGAGGTGAGCACCCAGCGGTGGATTGATATTCCGGAGGAGGTTTTGGCGATACTCAGCAAATGGCGTCCCACCCCTCTGCATCGGGCCCTTGCCTTGGAGAAGGCGCTGGGGACACCGGCCAGAATCTACTACAAGAACGAGAGTGTCTCGCCCCCTGGCAGCCACAAGCCAAACACGGCGGTAGCGCAAGCGTGGTATAACAAGCAGTTCGGCATCAAGCGAATCACGACGGAAACCGGGGCGGGCCAGTGGGGAAGCGCGCTGGCGTTTGCCTGTTCGCTGCTGGGGCTGGAGTGCAAGGTTTTCATGGTGCGCATCAGTTTCGATCAGAAGCCGTTCCGGAAACTGATGATGCAGACCTGGGGGGCCACGTGCGTCGCCAGTCCGTCCACCGAGACCCAGGCGGGCCGCCAGATTCTGGCGAAACACCCGAACACCCCGGGCTCATTGGGCATCGCGATCAGCGAGGCCATCGAAGCGGCGGTCACTGACCCGACTGGCGCCACGCGCTACTCGCTCGGCAGCGTGTTAAACCACGTGCTGCTTCACCAGACCATCATCGGGCTGGAGTCCAAAAAGCAGTTGGAAAAGCTGGGCGAAAAGAAGGTTGATGTGGTCATCGGCTGCGCCGGCGGCGGGTCCAATTTTGCCGGTCTGGCGTTCCCTTTCGTGAATGACAAGATTCACGGGGCCGACATTGCTGTCATTCCCGTGGAGCCGACCTCCTGTCCCACGATGACCCGGGGACCGTTCGTGTATGACCATGGGGACACCGCGAAAATGACACCACTGCTGCCGATGCATTCCCTGGGCCATGACTTTATTCCCCCCCCGATTCACGCGGGCGGCTTGCGGTATCACGGCATGGCGCCGCTGGTGAGCCAGGCCATCATCGAGGGACTTCTCACCCCGCGAGCCATTGACCAGATCGAATGTTACGAAGCCGCCGTCCTCTTCGCCCGAACTGAAGGCATCATCCCTGCCCCGGAAACCAGCCACGCCATTGCCGCCGCGATTCAGGAGGCGAAAAAGGCGCGGGAGGAGGGACGGGAGAAAGTGATTTTGTTCGGCCTGTCCGGGCATGGACTCATGGACCTCTCCGGTTACGACAACTTCTTCCAGGGCAAACTCACGAACTACCCTCTGCCTGAGAGCGAGATGGGCAGCGCGATCCGGGAACTCAACGGCCTGCCAAAGCCGAAGGTGGTTCGCTCCGGCAAATGGTGAAGGATCCGGAGATTTACTGCCGCAAGCTAGGGCACGCGGTCACCCTTGCGTATTGCGTCCGGGAGAGCATTGACCTGCCGTGTCGGCTTGTCTTCCAGTGCTGGGAAGGGCGTCTCCCGATTCGCGAGCACCTCCTGACCCTGTATTCGGAGGCACAACTGGCAGCACTCGAAGAACCGAAAGAACCGGTTTCGAAACTTGCCTCGATTGTTGACATCGTCAACCAGGCGCGAAGGGCAAGGCGGTAGGTTCAGGAGATTCCGGTCTTCACCAGCCTCGTTTGAATGGGAAAAACCCGGGTCGTTGCAGCGGGCCCCGACGCAGGCTGTGACAGCGGCTTTGTGAGGTCGGATTCACGCGCGGCACGCAACCACGAGGAACCCAACGAGTGCGCCGCCCAGCACCAACCACGCGGAATTGATGCGCCACCACAGCACGCATACGCCACTCGCCAAGGCCATCAGCCCGGTGAGCCAATCCGTCAGCGCCACGCGCCCCAAGTGCCACGTGACCACGGCCATGAGGGCCAGCGAAGCCACATTCACACCGTCGAGGAATGCGCCCGCAACCGGCGAGCGGCGAAGGCGGGGCACCAGGGGACCGCTGATGGCGACGAAAAAGAAGGCGGGCAGAAACATGCCGGACGTTGCCAGGACCGCACCCGGAACTCCGGCCAGCAGGTAGCCGATGAAGGTGGCAGTGGTGAAGAGCGGGCCGGGGGTGAATTGGCCCACGGCAATGGCATCCAGCAGTTGGCTCTCCGTGAGCCATTGCCATCGGTCCACCAAGTCGGCACGAAGAAAGGCCAGCAGAACGTAGCCGCTGCCATAGAGCACCGCCCCGACCTTGAGAAAGAACAGGAACATCGGCCACAGGCCGAAGGGGGCGGCGGGCGCAGCGACCGCGCCGGAGGTCCCCGCGAGACTCAAGCCGGGCAGGAAGGCAAACAAAGGCATTTGGGTGCGGGCTGAGTTTCGCCGCTGGCAGCCCATTGCCACCGCCATCAGACATCCTGCCCCGAAGAGCACCAGCAGCTCGTTGATTCCCAGCAGGTTGGCCGCGCCCGCCACCACACCGACAAATGCCAGCAGCCGGGTTTTCAGCGCGGTGCGGCCCAAGCTCCAAAGGGCTTGGACCACGATTGCAATGATGACGGGCTTGACGCCGTAGAGAATTCCCTCCGCCGCGGGCAGCCGGCCGAACCGGACGTAAGCCCAGGCGATGACGCCAACAATCAGCGTGGCGGGCAGGATGAAACAGGCGCCGGCAACAAAGAGGCCGAGCCAACCCGCACGGCGGTGGCCGATGTGGATGGCCATCTCGGTCGAATTCGGGCCCGGGATCAGGTTGGTGGCCCCCAGTAGATCGAGAAACTCCTCCCGTGCAAGCCATTGGCGGCGGCGGACGATTTCGTCCTCCATCATGGCAATGTGCACTGCCGGACCACCAAACGCCGTGGTGCCGAGTTTTAGGAACAAGCCGGCGAGTTCGGCGAGCGCGCGGCGACCAGGAGAAGTTGGGGGTTTAGCCTGCATGGCGGCACGTGCGTTTAACGAACCAGCCGTCTGGAGGCCATGCTTTCAATCTTTTCATTCAAATCGCAGCACCGTGAACGCACCGGGCCGAAAATGGTCAGCGCGCCATCGTTCTCGAATCTCGCGAGGCAATCGGCGATGCTAAGTTCACCCCATACTTTCAGCTTGGGCGACCAGAAATTGTGCTCAATGACGCCCTGCGGGATGGGAACCGGCATCAGGCGGGGCGGGCCGGGGTCTTCGGCGACGGCTGGAGACGCGATAACAGCAACAAGGACCGTCACCTTCAGGAGTCTTTTCATGTTCATGATCGGCAACCGCGCCAACCAGTATCACCGATTGACGTGGCTTGTCCATTTCGCAACAACCGCCGCTCGGCACCCGCGGGCCAAGGTGTTCCCACTTCAGTCAAACGGTTCCTTTGCGGGTGGCGATCCGATCATGGCTTCTCGGCCAGCGCAGCCGGTACCGCCTTCCACATCTCGTGCGGCGGTTGGAGCCTTTGTCATTGAGCCCTGATGAGGCTCCTTGGCAAGGTCTGTTCCCGGAGCAGGAGCTTTGCGTCCGCGAGAGCCAGGGGCCCCCGATTTTGGTTCCGGCCCCCCCTGGAAGCGATGTTATTCTCCGAATTGGCTCCATCCCGATGGATCGGGAGAACCTGTAACCCGCCGGTTAATCCCGAGGGCGCGGGACTCGACCATGGAGCAGGTTTTCCCGGATCCACTGCGCCGATTTCATGCGCTGGATCTGGCGCTCCCGGGCCATGGCCATGGAACGGGTCGGGTGTTCCTCGCTCCAAACCAGCCCCCACGGGCCGTTTTGGCGCGTGAATATGCCATGGGCGGGGCCAGTGTCGTTGTGGGACGCAAGCCGGCGGGGCAAGTTGTCGGTGTGGCCGATGTAGAAGGTTCCCCGCGGGTTCTGAAGAATGTAAACCCAATACATGAAGAGAAAATTGGCTCCATCCCGATGGATCGGGAGAACCTGTAACCCGCCGGTTAATCCCGAGGGCTCGGGACTCGACCATGGAGCAGGTTTTCCCGAATCCACTGCGCCGATTTCATGCGCTTGATCTGGCGCTCCCGGGCCATGGCCATGGAACGGGTCGGGTGTTCCTCGCTCCAAACCAGCCCCCACGGGCCATTTTGGCGCGTGAATTTGCCATGGGCGGGGCCAGTGTCGTTGTGGGACGCACGCCGGCCGGGCAAGTTGTCGGCGTGGCCGATGTAGAAGGGTCCCCGCGGGTTCTGAAGAATGTAAACCCAATCCATGAGTAAAAATTGGCTCCATCCCGATGGATCGGGAGAACCTGTAACCCGCCGGTTAATCCCGACCTGTCGGGACTCTACCATTGAGCAGATTCTCCCGAATCCAGTTTGCGGACTTCATGGCCTTGATTTGCCGCTCCCGCGCCATGGCAGCGGCGCGCGTCGGATGTTCCTCGCTCCAGACCAAATCCCAAGGGCCGTTCTTGCGGGTGAATTTGCCGTGGGTGGGTCCGGGGTCGTTATGCGACGCCAGCCGGTGTGACAGGTTCTCGGTGTGGCCGATGTAGAAGGTTCCGACCGGGTTCTGGAGAATGTAAACCCAATACATGAAAAGAATTGGCTCCAGAGACAGGGCTCGAACCTGTAACCCGCCGGTTAACAGCCGGCTGCTCTACCATTGAGCTACTCTGGAACCCAAACTGATCTTGGTTCCGGCCCGCCGGTTAATCCCGACCTGTCGGGACTCTACCATTGAGCTACTCTGGAACCCAAACTGATCTTGGTTCCGGCCCGCCGGTTAATCCCGACCTGTCGGGACTCTACCAT
>JARKQH010000123.1 GCA_029974925.1 Verrucomicrobiota bacterium | reverse complement strand
GTCGCGCTTGAAACCTACATCTTCAAGGCCGGGGCGCCCGGCGACCGGTTTCGAGAGGCGCTGGTGCGAAGCTGTCGCCGGGGTGTTCGGGTGCGGGTGCTGCTGGACGGGCTGGGGTCGCACTCACTGCCCGCCTCGTTTTGGGATTCCTTGCAAGCGGCTGGCGGACAGGTCCGCTACTTCAACCCCTTGTCGTTGGAACGGTTGGGGATTCGGGACCATCGCAAGCTGCTGGTGTGCGACAACGAGGTGGCGTTCGTCGGCGGTTTTAACATTGCCCCGGAGTATGAAGGTGACGGGGTGCACTCCGGCTGGCGCGACGTGGGTCTGCGGCTGAAAGGTCCGCTGGTGCCCCAACTGGCCGCCTCGTTTGACGAAATGTTCGAGCGGGCGGAATTCCGCCACAAGCGATTTGTCCTGTTGCGAAAGTCCAATGCCCGGCGGACGATTCAAGGGACCGGGGAACAGCTTCTCCTGAGCGGGCCGGCCCGCGGCGGGTCACCCATCAAGGCCGCCCTCAGGCGCGATTTGGCGGCGGCACGCTCGGTCCGGATCATGGTCGCCTACTTCCTGCCCACCTGGCGGCTGCGACGCCATCTTTTCCGCGTTGCCCGCTCCGGGGGCCGGGTGCAGTTGTTGTTAGCCGGCAAGTCCGACGTGCGCGTCTCTCAACTGGCAGGGCAAAGTCTCTACGGCCGCTTCTTGCGCGCCGGAGTCGAGATTTACGAGTACCAGCCTCAGATTCTTCATGCCAAGCTGCTGATCATTGACGACGCTGTATATGTTGGGTCGGCGAACCTGGACCACCGCAGCCTGAACATCAACTATGAGCTCATGCTTCGTTTCGAGCGGCCCGGCATGGCCCGCGAAGCGAGCGAATTGTTTGAACAGGCTTTGCAGCATTCCAAGCCGGTCACCCGCGAATCCTGGCGCAGCTCGGTATCCTTCTGGCAGCGTCTCAAGCAACATTGGGCCTACCTGATCCTGGTCCGGCTGGACTCGTACATTGCCCGCTGGCAATGGCGAGCGCTGCCGGATTGAGCGCAAGGGCGCAGCCAGCAAGGCCGGCGCACTGACCGCCGGGACTACGCCGCCCGGCCGGCGATCCACCCGCCGCCCAACACCAGGTCCTCCTGATAGAACACCGCTGCCTGACCGGGAGTGACCGCACGCTGCGGCACTTCGAGTCTTACCCGTGCCCGTCCGCCTTCAAGGGGAGTCACAATTGCCTCGGCGCCGGGATGATTGTAGCGGATTTTCACCATGGCCTGAAAGCTCGCGACGGGGTTTTCCTCCGCGATCCAGTTGCAGCGCTCGACCAGGAATTCCTGCCGCTCGAGCCCCTCGGAGCCCCCAACGATGACACGGTTGGTTGCCGCATCCAAGTCCAACACATAAAGCGGCTTGGCGGCGGCAATGCGGAGGCCCTTGCGCTGGCCAATCGTGAAGAACTCGATTCCGTCGTGGTAACCCAGGACCCGCCCCTGCCGGTCCACGATCTCCCCCCGATGACGCTGCACCAGCCGGCTTTGCTCCAAGAACCGCCCATAGTCATTGTCCGGCACGAAACAGATTTCCATGCTCTCCTCCTTCTCGGCCGTCTTGAGTCGGCAGCCCCGGGCCACCTCGCGCGTGTCCGCCTTGGTTTTTTCCCCCAGCGGAAACAGAGCCCGACGCAACTGCCCCTGGCTCAGCGAGAAAAGAAAATAGCTCTGATCCTTGCGCCGATCCCGCCCACGTTTGAGCAGCATCCGCCTGCCGTCCGGGCTTGGCTCCAGTCGTGCGAAATGGCCGGTGGCGACATACTGGGCGCCCAATTGATCGGCCCGCTGGAGCAGCCGGCCGAACTTGAGCGTCTGGTTGCAGACGACGCAAGGATTGGGCGTCCGGCCCGCTTGGTATTCACGGGCAAAATACTCAATCACACGGGACCGAAACTCGGCGGATTCATCCACCAGGTAGTAGGGGATGCCCAGCTTCTGGCACACCGCGCGCGCATCGCTTACCGCCTGCGGCCCGCAGCACTTATCCTCCGCCCGGGACACGCAGTCCTGCGGCCAAAGCTTGAGGGTGACGCCAATCACCTCGTAGCCCTGTTCCAACAACAAGGCGGCCGCGGCGGAGGAATCCACTCCACCGCTCATGCCGGCCACCACTCGAATTCTGGGTTTGACTGTCACTCCCTGCCACCGTATCGCACCTCGGCCCGGGTGTAAAATCGCTTCGCGCTTGGCCCCTCAACTAACAGCCAGGCTTGATAAACGGTGGCCGGGGCCACTTGCCGCCGGCCGGTTCCTGGGTTATGGGTGCATCATGGATTGCCCTGGGTTCCCAGATGCGGCGCTGTTGATTGTGGGACATGGCTCGAGCGCCAACTCCGACTCGGCCGCGCCGGTTCGCGAGCACGCGGCGCGGTTGCGCCAGCGGGGGCTTTTTCGTTCGGTTCACGAGGCCTTCTGGAGGCAGGAACCGTTCGTCACCGGGGTGCGGACGCGCATAACCGCCCCGCGGGTTTTCATTCTGCCGTTTTTCATCAGCGAGGGCTATTTCAGCGAGGAAGTCATCCCGCGAGCCTTGGGCTTCGAACCGGGACCGGACTGGCGGCGGACGCGGTCCGAGAAGGGCCAGACCTGGGTGTACTGCCGCGCGGTCGGCACGCACGAAAGCATGACCCACGTGCTGCTGGCCCGGGCCCGGCAGGCGGTCGAAGAGGCTCCGTTCCCCCGCGCACCCAGCCCGCGCGAAACCACGTTGTTCATTGCCGGGCACGGCACCGGCCAAAACGAGAATTCGCGCAAGGCGATCGAACGGCAGGTCAACCTCATTGCCTCGCTTCAACTCTACGCAGCAGTGCATCCCTGCTTCATCGAGGAAGCTCCGCTCATCAGTGGCTGTTACCAGTTGGCCCAGACCCGGTCCGTGGTGCTGGTGCCGTTTTTCACCAGTGACGGCCTTCACGTGCGGGAAGACATCCCGGTGTTGCTGGGAGAACCTGCCGACCGGGTTCGGGAACAGTTGAAAAACGGCCGGCCAACCTGGCGGAACCCGACCGAGCGCTGGGGCAAACGCATCTGGTGCGCACGCAGCGTCGGCAGCGAGCCGCTGCTGGCGGAGGTGATTCTCCAGCGGGTTCAGGAAGCCGCCCGCTGGTTGGAGGACGAACCGCAGGCGCAGCCGCTGGCCAGCCATTAATCTCGACGCCCGGCAGACCGGTTATTATGCTCCGGTCCTGTGAAAGCAGGCTCGTCAGGTCACCACGGGACGTTGGAACCCGCCGCCGCGAGAAGCCCGGCCCGGTTGAGGCAATGGCTGGCGGAATTCTGGGCAATCCCCGCCGCCCGAGCGCTGGTGGCGCTCTGTCTGGTGCTGGTGCTGGGTTGCCTGTTTCACGCCGAGGGCGCCTTTTTCAAACTGGGCACGCATCGGGACGCGCTGCGCCAGGCTTCGGTGTTTGGGATTCTGGCCTGCGGGCTGACGCTGGTGATCATCAGCGGCGGCATTGACCTCGCGGTCGGCAGTGTGCTGGCGGTGGTGGCGGTCAGTTTTTCCCTCATGTCCATCCATTGGGGCTGGCCGGGCTGGATTTCGATTCCGCTGTCGCTGTTGCTCGGCCTGAGTTGCGGCGGGGTTTCCGGCGTGCTGGCGGCCCGCCTCGGGTTGCAGCCATTTATTGCCACCCTGGCCATGATGGTCTTTGCCCGGGGACTGGCCAAGACGGTGTCGGGAGGCATGAAAGTCTCGACGGCCGTCAAGAACGCCGATGGGACCTATCAATACGTGGACGTGCCTTCGATTTTTCGAGCGCTGGACAGCCGCGTGCTGGGGAGCAACGTGGCGGTGGTAACTTTGATCTTCCTGGCGTGCGCGCTGTTGGCCTGGCTGGCGTTGTCCAAGCATTACTGGGGCCGGTACCTTTACGCTATTGGCGGCAACGAGGAAGCGGCCCGGCTTTCCGCCGTTCCCGTCCGGATGTCGAAATTCGCGGCATACGCGGCCAGCGGCCTGTTCGCAGCCGTGGCCGGCTTGTGCCAGGCGGCGCAGGAACAGCAGGGCGACCCCGAGGCCGGCGCCGGTTACGAATTGACCGCCATCGCGATTGTGGTGATTGGCGGCACCCCCCTCACCGGCGGGCGGGGGGGCATCGGCCTGACTCTGCTCGGCACCTTGACAATCGGATACTTGGAAAAAATCCTAAGCATCAACGCCGTGCCGGAAGCCAGCCGCCTGATGCTGACGGGAGGAATCATTGTAGCGGCCGTGCTGGCTCAGCGACGTCGTCGCTGACCGAAATGTCTGGGCTGTGCTGCCTTTGCTTGCGGCCCCAGGACCCGAAAAAGGCCGTTCCATCAAACCGCGGGGATTTACGGCCCATCGCCGTATTCCGTTCCGCTGGTCATATAACTGTCAATCAGCTTCTGGTAGGTCTGCCGGGCGGTAACCCATTCCGCGTGGCCATCGGCAAAGCCCCAGTTCCACCCGGTTTCGCCATGGTTGTTGGGTGGGTCGGGCCGGTTGTTGCGCTTGTTCTCCGGGAATCCCGTGGCGGTGTCATCGGCGTCCACCACGATCACGACGCGGACGGCCCCAATGGGCATGACCGTCTTGGGATTCTTGTAAACGTCGGCGTAGGGTTCCTTTTGGAACTTGCCGAAGAACTCGTAACTGGTGCCGTACTTGAAGACGGTGGACAGCCGGTCGCCATGGCAGGTCACGCCCAAATCGGGCAACCGACCGTTGCGGTCCGCGTTGTCGGTGCGAATGGTGTTGCGCGTGCTGGGACACGTGAACGTCTTGGTTTGCCGGATAAACTGGGGATAAAAGGACCACGGGGCGGAGTCGTCGCCGATGCTGGTCGTGTAGTAGTAATAGTTGGGCCACTCCTCGGAGTACATGATCGCGGAGATCATGATCTGCCGCTCATTGTTGAAGCAGGCGATGCGGTGGGCTCGCTCCTTGGCCTTCGAGAGCGCCGGCAGGAGCATCGCCGCCAAAATGGCAATGATGGCAATCACCACCAAAAGCTCGATCAGAGTAAAGGCCCCCCACCGGGAGCGGCGCCCCGCCCACGCCCCCCGCCTTGAGTAGGAATACAGAGTCATAGCGTGTGTCTATCCGAATATCCGCATCTAGGGAGATTTTTGCAACCGATAGAACCGGCCGCTGCCGGGCGCCGGCTCGCTATACTGCGCCGCAGACTGGTTTACCGCATTGGTTGTCCAGGGGCCGAGCACCGTGGCGGCGCTCAACACGTCGTAGTTCCAACTTGCGGGTTTCGAAATGTTGAGGACCACATTCCCCCCGGCGAGGGAGATATTGGTAATGGCAAAGGGGGCGAAAGGCTCCACGGTTGCCAGAGCATAGGCCCGGGCGTAAAGGAAGTGAGCGTCCGTCTCCGCCCAGGTGGCCAGACCAAAACGGTTGCCGACCGCGGCCGGCGCGCTGGTCCAGGTCCATTGACCGGTCTTGGACGGGTCGTCCAGATCGCGGGCCAAGAGGCGATAGCTGCCGTTGTTGTTGGCGAACTCGATCTCGAAAGGCGTGCCCGGCGTGTAGAGGAAGCCCGGGTCCCCGGCCACGATGTCGGTCCAGACCCCCGCCGACTTGCGGCTCACGCTTAAGCCGGGCGGGACGGCACCGGCATAGGTCGCTTCCTGCCGGAATAGCACCAGGGAATAGTTGTTGGTGTCCTGGAAGTCGTAAACGAAGCCAATGCCGTCGTTGTCGAACGGGTGGAACCCGATTTTGAGATAATAGTTGTTGGTGGGGGGCGGAGGCGCCAGCAGAATGGGACAATCGGTGCCGCCGCTCGGCGCCAAGGCCGTTCCGGGGGTGGCGCCGCCGGAGTTGCTTTGCTGGGCAATGGTGCCGTGGGCGGTGACGTACCATTCGCCCGCCTGGATATCGTTGGTTTGCCAGGGGTTGACCCAGCCGGCAGGAAACTCGGTCAACAGGGGAGCGGTTTCCCAATCCTCGCTGAACACCGTCGGGCCGTCTGCGGGAGACTTCACCACAATGTTGTCCACAAACCCGCCCGTCGGAACCGGAATCCCGTTGAGCGAAAGGTCTGCGTATTCGGTGCTGAAGGTCCCCTGCCCCCACATGCCAAATCCAATCCGGCCGTTGACCAAACTGGTGTCGGTGAAGGAATAGACCCATTCCCAGGCGGGGTTGAAGGCGCTGGTAAAATAGTCCCATCCCATCACACGCACTTCAAAGCTCTCGTTGGTCGCACTCACCGTGATGCGCGACTTCTTGAAGCCGGCCGGCGTGTTGGCCAGCGGTGGATTCAAGGTTCCATCAAAGGGGTCAGCACTGAACGCGAAGCCCGGGCCGGCCAGTTCCGTCAGCGGGATATTGGTAAACAACCCGTTGATACGGCCCTGCACGCTTACGCCGAGTCGGGGCCGCCAGGTCGAGGCGCCTTCGACTTCACCGCACAGGGTCACGCGGTACCAGTTGGACTCGTTGTTGTAGCGGAAGTAGAAGCAACTGCCGTCGTTGTCCCCCACCGACAGTTCCCAGGTGGCACTGAAGTTCGTGCCCCAAGCCTCGTTGGTCCAGACCTCGGGGCGGACCACCACAATCGGAGTTTGGAAGCTGTCGTAGTTGGTCGAGAGATTATTGGCTGGCACAAAGGTGCTGTCGTTGCCGTAGCGGTAATCGTTGGAAGTATCCCACGCCCCCCGATAACCGGGTCCCAGGTTCACAACATAGACTTGACCGGCCAACGGAGCCCCTCCCCCACCAAAACCGTCACGCCCCGTGTTGACCCACTGCGAACCCAGGCCGTCGGTCACCACCAAGGGTTCCGCAAAATTCGGATTGGTCCCACGCTGGAATTCGGCCAGGTTGGACGCATCATCGCCATCCGGATTACCCGCACCATCCTGCGCCAGACTCCCAAAGTATTGGAGCTCCCAGTTGTCCGCCAGGCCATCGGCGTCCGCGTCGGCCGCAAAGTGTGCGGTCAAGCTGCGCGGACCGGCCATCGCAAACACCTGGGTGGCGACCGTGGACGCAGAAGCGCCGGACCAGCCGAGGAAGATATGTCCCGGATTGGGTTGGGCAGTAACAGTCACAGCAACCCCCGCTTCCACCCAGGGACCGGCCGAGGTCGTGACCTGCCCCTCTCCACTGGCCGCCACGCTAAGTTGATATTCCGTGCGCCACGTCCAGTTGATGAGCGACAAACTGCTGAGCGTGAAGGTCACGCTGTTGGTGGTGCCACTGGCGGGGACAGAACCGCCGCCTTGCCAGCCGGTCAAAACCCGACGCACACCCGGCGCGTCATAAACCGGAGTGGCCACCGAAGCCGTGACACTCGAACCGGGGGTTAGATCGTTGAGCCCCACCGGCGGATCAGGGCTACCGAATGCCGAAGCGACCAGCAAGCCTTGGCCGGCGATCTTCTCGACCCTGGCATAATCATATTCCTGATACAGTTGCGCCCAACTGAACAAACCGATCTTGCCCTTGGTCAAACTGCTGTCGGTGAAAGGGCCGTAGCTGTAAAAGGTGGGGCTGGCGCTGGTCGGGTTGGCGACCACCAGCACCTGGAACTGGTTGTCAATCGCAGCCACATGCACGTCTGCCGGCGTGTTGACCGTCGGGAACGTCCGCGGAAATGCGTTCGCATCGTACATGATCTGGTCGAACACCCCGTCCACACACTTCTGAATGGACAATCCGCCTTTGCAGCCGCTGGCGCTGTTCTGGCGCCGGAAGGCAATCCGGTACCAATTGCTCGGATTCTGATACCGAACCATGAGTCCCCAGCCATCGTCATCCGCAGGAATGCACCGCGCGGAAAAAACATAATTGGACCAGTTTTCCGCATCACCGGCCACGATGGTGGCCGCGCAGAAATTGGTCGAGCCGGCCGCCACATTATCGCCGCCCGCGAAGCGTCCGCTGGTTTCCCGGAGGCGGCTCGTGGAACCGTTGGCATCCATCATCAACGCCCAAATTGGGGGAGAGGCGCCAACATCAGCCGTTCCGTCGCCCCGCGGCGTAATCAGCGTGGTCCAGGTCGGGGCCAGCGGATTGGTCGTGCCGGTCAGCGGCGTCGGCTCCAGCAGGACGCTGTGGAACCTGACCCCCACGCTGGGAAGCCCATCCCCCACCGTTGCTGATTGGCCCCAGGTGAAGAGCCCGACCTTTCCCGGAACCGCCGCCGGGAGGGGGGAACTGGTGACCAGGTTATAGATGACCGGGAAATCATTGGTGGGGTCATCCACCACCGTCAAACTGAACAAACCGTTGGTCATGCCGACGATCACGTCGAAGAAACGGTTGGCGCCGTAAAGGAAATCCGTATAGGCAAGGTTGGTGTTGCCCCGGCCGAAGAGGTCGCTGAACTCGCCGTTGGCCATGCGGTCCACATTCCAGCCGCTGAACGGCCAGCCCAACCGCCCCGCCTGCCGCGTAAACGACACCCGGTAAAAGTTGTTTTCATCCTGGTATCCCCAGATTAAACCGCACGCATCGTCATCGGCAGCCCGAATCCGGACGGTAAAGGTGTAGTTGGACGCCGAAGTCACCGTGTCATTGATCAGCATCGCCGCGCGCCGACTGGGCGAATACGTGGCGTTGTCGGAATAAATGTTGCTGTTCTCCCAAATCCAGGTGGTTTCGATATCATACTGCCAGAGCAGCGGGCCGTTGTTCCACGAGAGCGCCCCGGACGGCAGAACCGAGGTCCAACCGGGAATCCCCTGGTCGAAATCATCCTCGAAGAGGAGTTCAGCCGGCACCGCCTGGCTGCGCGGACAAGCACAAACGAGCGCCAGCACGGCCAGGAGAGGCAGACAATTGCGGGGTGGGATGGGGGGAAGAAAGGCTTTCCTTTTCATAAGGTAAATTCATTTTTTGGGCTGGTGGTAGTGTAAAACCAGGGGACGGAAGGGCAATTGACGGATGTCCTAAATAAACTTCAATTTTGTCCTGACCTTCGAACCGCCAAAACCCGCGGCCCGCTAGGCGGCCGCATGGCACCCCAACATCCGGTTCACTGCCCGCCCTCCGGCCACGGCCAGACCGACAACGGCCATCGGCGTCCCTCACGAACCGGAGCCTGAACTGTTTCGACACCCACATACCCCCCCCAAGTAAAGCCGGGGGCTGTGACGGCTGGACGTCGGCGGGGTGACCTTTCTGTGACAAAGGACGGCCTGACACTGGCACACCCTTCCTCCGCGCTCGAAACAGCCCCCGCCTGTTGTTCCGCGCCGGGCCTCCGGGGTTTTGGATTTCGAGGCCTGCCAGGATTGCCGGACCCGGCGGGTCCTTGCTTGACCCGCGGCGCCTATTGACTACTTTACTGTGTCGTAAACCATTACCCATGAAACGACCGATTCGGCCGGCGAGATATCCGCACGTGGCGATTTGTGTGGACCAATTCCGCGCGCATGGACGCGGAGTGCTCCGGGGCATCGCCCGATATGTCGAGACCTACGGGCCTTGGTCGCTGTTTATTGACCCGCTGGCGGACAGCAATTATCCCAAAGGCCGCTCCGAAAACTGGCATGGGGATGGCATCCTGACTTACATCGAAAGCCGGGAGCGGGCCGAGCGGCTTCGCCAAAGCCGGATTCCGACGGTCGAGTTGTTTGCCTACCGGCAGGACAACCTGTTGCCGCTGGTCGCCCACGACGACCTGGCAGTCGGACGGGTGGCGGCCCTGCATTTTGTGGAGCGGCACTACCGCCACTTCGCCTTTTCCGGTTACGCGCAGACGCTGTGGTCGGAGCGGCGGTATCAAGGGTTTGCGGAAACGGCGGTATCGTCGGGGTGTGAAACGACGCACTGCCTGCCGGTCGAGCGGCCGAGCACGCTGGTGGCCTGGGAACGAGTGCAACAACAATTGACCGATTGGGTCAAAGCCCTGCCCAAACCCGTGGGCCTGATGGCCTGCAGCGACCATCACGCCCAGCGGATTCTCGACGCCTGCCAGCGGGCCGGTTTGGTGGTGCCGGAGGAGGTGGCGGTCATTGGCGTGGACAACGACGAGGAACTCTGCCGCTTGTCCAATCCGCCTTTGAGCAGCGTCATCCTGGATGGGGAGCAAGTGGGCTACGAGGGCGCCGCCCTGCTCGACACCCTGTTGCGGGGCCGGCGCGGGCGGGCGGATCGGAGCAGGGTTTTGATTCCGCCGTTGGGCGTGGCGACGCGGCGCTCAACGGAAGCCAGCGCCATTGCGGACCCCCTGGTGGCCCAGGCGTTGCGGCTTATCCGCGAGCGGGCCTGCGAAGGCTTGACCGTGGAGCAACTCCTGTCCGCCCTTCATATTTCGCGCAGCGTCTTCTACCAGCGTTTTCACTCGGTCCTGGGCAGTTCGCCCCACGCCGAAATCCTCCGCGCCCAACTGGCCCGCGCGAAGAATCTGCTGCGGCAGACGAACCTGCCCTTGAAAACCATTTCCGAAATGGCCGGGTTTCACAGCCCCAATTACCTCAGCGTGGTCTTCAAGCGGGAAACCGGCATGACCCCGGGGGATTACCACCGCCACCCCAACGGCGAGTGAACGTCAGCGCTCAGTTCAGCGGCGGATCCAGCGTAAGGGTGAACTGGTTTTCCGGGTCGGTCTTGTACGTGCCGCGGAAGGGGGAATAGGCTTTAACCTGAACCGTCCTGCCGTCCGGAAGAAATTCGACCAGACGCAGAAAGCCCTCTCCTCCCAGCGTTTTCATTTGGTAATTCACGAGCATCTGATGCACCACCTGGCCGAAATCATTGGTGCTCGAAAGCCGGCCCAAACCATCCTCCAACACGTGGCCGCTGACGACCAAAACAAAATTGGGGCGGCCCTTGATCAGTTTGCGCCACAGATCTTCAGCGTCATTGGTCCCGTCGGCATCCGTGGCCGTGCCGTAGGCGTAAGGACTCCAGCGCTGGGTGGCGCCTTTGGACGCCCAATCGTACCGCGTGTCGTCGTAGTACACGTAGGCGTGGGTGTCCAGGATGACGCGCCGGTTGGGATGGGCGTCCAACACGGATTGCGCCCAGGAGATGACGCTGTTCCGGGGGCCAAATTCAAAGCAGAGAATGATCCAATCCACGCCGCCGGCGGAGAATAAGTGATAGGAATTATCCATCCGGCCCGCCTCCTTAACCCCGCCGAAGGTGGGCCAGGACTCGAAATTGGAAACGGGGAAATAGTCATTCAGAAAGGTGGTGCGGTCGGCCGTCCCCCCGTTGGGGCCGTAATCATGGTTGCCGGGCACCAGCGCGTAGGGAACCACCCCGTCAAGCAGCGACAATGCGGCTTGAGCGTTGGCCCATTGGTTGGTGAGGTTGTTGTTGGTGATGTCGCCCAGGTGCAGCACGTACTTGATGTTGTGCCGCACCCGGTTCTCAAGGATCCATCGCGTCTGATCCATGAACAGGTCGGGATAGCTCTGGGCATACACCTGGGTGTCGGGCAACAACACCAACGTCCAGGAACCCGGAACAAAAGGCAGCGCCTCCGGCGGCCGCGCGGGCTGCTGCAACCGCCAGTAGCTGCTGGCTTCGGAGGGCACGGGCAAAACCACACGGTTGGTCGCCAGGGCGGTGACGGCGGTTGACCAACCGTTGCTCAGCCCGGTCGCGCGCTCGAGGTTGAACCGCGTCCCACTGCTGTTGGAAATCGCCAGGACCGCCATGCCGTTGCTCAGCGTGAGGTTCTCGATGCGGAAAATGTCCGCCGCCAGCGGATGGGTGCCGTTGGCATGCTCCTGCGCGTTGCTGCGGCCATCCTGGTCCGGATCGCCCCCCGGCAACTCGTCAAGCGAGCCAAAACAGGCCATCTCCCACGCGTCAGGCAGACCGTCCCCGTCGGTGTCGGCAGTGAAAGTTGCCGTGAGCTGGTGCGGTTGGTCCATGGTCAGGCTCAGAGTCAGGGCCGAAGAAAATGCCGTTCCGCGCCAGCCGTCAAAAGCGAATCCGGGTTCAGGTTGCGCGGACAGTGTGACTTGCTCCCCCGCCTCAAACCACTCTTTCGTCGGGACGACAATGCTGCCACCCGGTCCGTTGGTCACCATCAGTTGATACTCGGTTCGCCAAAGCCAATGCAGCCGTGAAAAAGTCGCCAGCCTGAAGCTGAGCGTTGAGCCCGTGCCGCTGGCGGGCACCGACCCGGAGCCGACCCAACCTGCCGGAGTTATCCGAACGCCGGGCGGGCTGGCTGGCGGAAAGGCGGTCGCCGTCACTTGGGCGCCCGGTGTGAAGCCGTTCAAACCCCGCCCTGGACTGCAGGAAGCGTGCGCCGAGCTCACGTAAAGCGGGGTGCCATCCTGGACGGTCACCCAGTCGAACTCGGTCTGCGACATGGCCCAACTGAACACCCCGACCCTCCCGTTCGGCACGCCGGACACCGTCCAAGGACCGTAACTATACGCCTGCGCCGCGCCCTCCGGGTCCGCAACCAGCAAGACCTGCAAGGTATCGCCCGAAATCGCCGCCACCAGGTCATACGGCACGCCGGCCACGGGGTCGTACTGCACCGCACTCTCACGGAAAATCTCGGTGTAGGTGCGGTTGACGTTCTTCTGGACCGAAAGGCCCCGCGGGGCGCCAATGGTGGACGCCTGCGACCTCAGGGCCACGCGGTAGAAATTCGTCGAGTTCAGGTAGCGCAAGATAAGGCCGTGGCCGTCATCGTCCAGGGGCAGGATGCGCGCCGCCACGACATAATCCGACCAGGATTCGTTGCCGGCCACAAGGGTCGGGCCGGTGAAGTCCACCTGCCCGGCGGCATCATTGCCCCCAAAACAATCGCCGTTCTCGAGCAACACTCCGGTCCCCCCGCCGGGGCCCAGTCCCAGCGACCAGAACGGCTGGCCGGTGCCGCCAGTCAGCGCCGTGCTGCCGTTGGCGCGCGGAGGCACAACCGGGGTCCAGTTTGTCAATGCGTTGGGATTCCCGGCCAGGGGGACGGGCGTCAGGTTGACATTTTGAATCCGGAACCCTTTCGGGGTGCCCCCGGCCATGCCCCAAGTCATCAGCCCCACCCGCCCGCTTGCCGGCCCGGGCAGCGGCTGGTCGGTCACCAGCGCATAAACGGTCGGGGTCCCCGTCGGGTTATCCACCACCCCCAACGTCAAACGGTTCAGGGCATCCACCGCAAGGGTGACATCGAACGGCCGGCCGGCGGTATTCACAAAGGTTTGAACATAGCCCGGTGTGCCCGCGCCAAATAAATTGCTGGTGACTCCCCCCGCTTTCCGGTCCACGCTCCATCCCGTCCATGGAAACCCCGTCCGCGCCTGCCGCGCAAAGGTGACGCGGTAGAACGTCGTCTCGTTTTGATAGCCAAAGATGAGGCCAAACCCGTCATCATCCCCGGCCGTCAGCCGGGCGCTAAACGTAAAGGGCGGCGTGGCCAGCGTGTCGTTGATGAGCATGGGGGCCACCGCCGTGGGGGAGTAAGTGGCATTGTCCGTATAGACATTGCTCTGTTCGACGAACGCTTCGGAAACAATATCGTACTGCCACTGCAGCGGCCCGTCCAGGTAAGCCCCGGGCGGCTGCACCGCCGTCCACCCCGGTATGCCGGCGTTGAAATCGTCCTGGAACAGAACCGCCCCGTTCAGCTCCGGGCCGGCCAGCCATCCCCCCACGATCAATCCCACCCAAAACAAAACGCCCCTGCCGTGGGAGCCTGCGGCAGCCTGACGACCATCATCCGGGCGGCGGGGGACCAACAGGGGATCGGGCGGGGCTTTGAAGACTTTACACATGCGAGTTCGCACAGTGATGTATAGACAAAATGGCAAGCCCCGGCAAGCCGCAGGAGTCCGGGAATAACTTCGATTTTGTCCAGGCCGCGCGTGGGATGCGAAAAGGAAGTCAAAAGGTTCCAGTCAAAAGATTGTTGCTTTTTGGCTTCGCAGCGGTATTGAAAGGCGCATGTCAAACGAACGCCGTCACTTCCTCGCAATGCTTGCGTTGCCTGCTCTTGCCTTGACCTTGCTCCTGACCGGCTGCGGCAAGCCCGATGCCGGCTCACCCTCGGGCAGCCCAACTGAGGGGGGCAAGAAAAGCGGGTACGTGATTGGAATGAGCCAGTGCAATCTGGGAGAACCGTGGCGCGTGGAAATGAACGCGCAAATCCGGGCGGCGGCCGCGAAGCACCCGCAGCTCAAGGTGGTGTTCAAGGACGCGCAAAATGACACCCTCAAACAGCGCGCGCATGTCGAGGAGTTCGTCAGCGCCAAGGTGGACCTAATCATCATCAGCCCCAAAGAGGCCCAGCCTCTGACCGAGCCGGTCGCGCGGGCGATGGATGCCGGCATCCCCGTGATCGTGCTGGACCGCCGGCTCCTGGGCGACAAGTACACTTGTTTTATCGGCGCTGACAACCGGAAGATTGGCCGCGCGGCCGGCGATTGGATCGTCCAAAAACTCGGGGGCAAAGGCAAGGTCGTCGAACTCAAGGGCCTGATGACCTCCACCCCCGGCCAGGACCGCAACGCCGGTTTCCGCGAGGCCATCAAGGGCACCGGCATCGAGGTCATTTTCGAAGCTGACATGAAATGGCTCGAGCCCGATGCGCGGAAGGAAATGGAGTCCGCCCTGGCGCGCTTCAGCAAGATAGATTGCGTTTACGCCCACAACGACCCCGGGGCGCACGGCGCGTGGCTGGCCGCCAAGCAGGCCGGCCGCGAGAAGGAGATGTTGTTTGTTGGGATTGACGCGCTGCCCCATGAAGGCGTGGCCTACGTCCAGCAAGGCATTCTCGACGCCTCCTTCCAGTATCCCACCGGCGGCGCCGAGGCCATAGACATCGCCCTAAAAATCCTCGCCGGTGAGCAGGTGCCCAAGGAAGTCACATTGGGGTCCCGGGTCTTCGACAAGGAATCCGTCGGCCAGGGCGGCCGCGAACTGAAATAGTCCCACCCGTTTCATTGCCATGAAAAAAACTCTTGCCTGCCTGCTGATTGCCGCCGCCACCGCCTCGCTGCGCTCGGCGGAGCTGAAACTCACCTACCCCGACCTCGTCAAACGGCTCACCGACCTCGAGGCGCTGGCCACCCTCCCCGTCCCGGGCGAGCAATGCGCGCAGTGGTCCAGTTACGACCGCAAAAGCCGCTACGACCAGGCCACCGGCAAGTATGTTGGATGGGACGCCAATGGCGACGGCCACGGCATCATCCGAAAAGAGGGCGACCAGCAGGTGCTTGCCGAGATGGAGGGGCCGGGCTGTATCTGGCGCATCTGGTCCGCCACGCCAAAACAGGGCCGCGTCCGGATTTATCTCGACGGCAAGGCTCAACCGGCGGTGGACTTGCCCTTCATCCAGTACTTCGACCAGAGCGCGGCGCCCTTCACCCGCCCGGCGCTGGTGCACACCGTAGCCAAGGGTTGGAACAATTACACACCGATTCCCTACCAGAAGTCGTGCAAAATCGTGGCCGAGCCGGGCTGGGGGGACTATTTCCAATTCACCTACTCCACCTTCCCCAAAGGCACCCAGGTGCCCACCTTCCAACTCAATCTGAGCCCGGCCGACATGGCCGCGCTCGATCTGGCCAACCGGACCCTGGAAAGCTGCGGCGCAAGGGACGAAGACTTTCGTGATGCCATCCGGGGGAAGAGCTCGCGGGCGATGACCGAGGAGTTCACCGAAGTGGTCCGGCTGGAGGGGCCGGCGGCCATCACTGCGATTCGCCTTCGCACCGAGACCGGCGGCTCGCCGCGTGACCCTGAGCCGCTGCGCAGCGCCACGATTCAGATTTGCTGGGATGGCGAGGCCGAACCGAGCGTCTGGTCGCCGCTGGGCGATTTCTTCGGCACCGCCCCGGGGAAGAATCCTTACCGCTCGCTGCCGCTGGGCCTGGCCGATGACGGCTGGTGGTACTGCAAGTGGTTCATGCCCTTTGCCAGGAGCGCGGAAATCACGTTCAAGAAGGAAGGACCCCACCCCCTGAAGCTGGAATACGAAATCGCCTCCCGCCCGCTCCGCGGCGAAATCTCGCGCTACGGCCGCTTCCACGCCAAGTGGCATCGCGATGTCTTCCTGCCCCCCGAGCCGGAACGCTGGATTGACTGGCCAATCGTCAAGACCGAAGGCGCCGGCCGGTTCCTGGGCGTGATGCTGCACGTTTGGAACCCGCGCGGCGGCTGGTGGGGCGAGGGCGACGAGAAATTCTTTGTGGATGGCGAGAAGTTCCCCTCCACCATCGGCACGGGGTCGGAGGATTACTTCGGCTACGCGTGGTGCAACCCCGGACTGTTCCAAAACGCCTATCACAACCAGACGCGCAACGACGGCAACAACCGTGGCCACGTCTCCGTCAACCGCTGGCACATCGCCGACAATATCCCCTTTCAGAAGTCTTTTGAGGGCTGCATCGAAAAATACTATCCCAACCAGCGGCCAACCCTCTACGCCGCCACGGCGTATTGGTATCTCTCCTCCGGCGGCAAGGACCCTTACCAGCCTGTGCCGCTGAACGAGCGCATTGGGTACTTCGTCCCCGTGCAACCCACCCGGGTGCCCGGCGCCATCGAAGGCGAAAGTCTCAAGGTGCTCTCGAAAACCGGCGGCGGAACCGAGGAACAGGATTTGACGGGCTTTGAGGGCCAATGGAGCAACGACGCGCACCTGTGGTGGACCCAGGCCCGGCCGGGCCACACCCTCGAGCTCGCCGTTCCGGTCGCCCAATCCGGCCGCTACGCGCTCTCCCTTCACCTCACCAAGGCCCGCGATTATGGCATTGTCCAGCTCTACCTCGATGGCAAGAAACTCGGTGGCCCCATTGACCTGTTCAATCCCCAGGTGATTCCCAGCGGACCGATCCGCGCGGGCGTCCATGACCTCACCGCCGGCGAGCACACGCTCAAGGTGGAAATCGTGGGAGCCAATCCCAAAGCCATCAAGAGCTACATGTTCGGGCTGGACTACCTGAAGCTCGAACCCGCACCCCAAGCCCCATGACCGGGATCGAACACTCCGGACTTTCGCGCCGCGACTTCCTCCTGGCGACCGTTGCGGCGTCCGCAGCCGCCGCGCTGGGACCCGGCGCCACGTTCGCTGCTGAAACCCGAAGCGTTGCCCCCCTTCCCATTGTGGTGTTCAGCAAAATTTACCAGGAACTGAAACTGAACTATGACGAGGCGGCCGAACTCACCGCCGAAGCCGGACTGGATGGTGTGGATTGTCCCGTGCGCCCCCAAGGCGAAATCGAGCCCGAGCGGGCGGCGGAGGAATTACCGCGTTACTTGGAGGCGCTGCGAAAGCGAAAGCTCTCGCTGCCGCTGCTGACCACCGCCATTACCAGCCCCGCTACCGCCCACACGGAGCGGGTGCTGCGGACGGCCCGCAAACTTGGCGTGCAATACTACCGCCTCGGCCCGCGGCACCATGCCCGGGACGTGCCCTTGGCCAGGCAAATCCGCGAGGCCAAAGCCGAATTGAAGGACTTGGCGGCTCTAAACCGCGAAATCGGCATCGGCGCCATCTTCCAAAACCATTCGCCCTCCGGCCGGAAGTATCTGGGCGGCGATTTGACCGAACTGAGGGAGCTCGTCGCCGACCTGGACCCCGCGCAGGTGGCCGTGGCCTTCGACATTGGCCACGCCCTGGTGGTGCACGGAGACGCCTGGCGCCAACACTTCGACCCCCTGCGCCCGCACATCCGCGTCGTTTATGTCAAGGATGTCACCCCCGCCGGCACCTGGCTCCCGCTGGGCCGCGGCGGGATTTTCCAAACCGGCTTCTTCGGACTGCTGCCCCAAATGCCCTATTCCGGCCCTTTTTCGCTGCATGTGGAGTACGACTGGCACCAAGGCGGCGCCTCGCGCAACCGCGCCACCTTGTTGAAGGCCCTGAGCCAGGACCAAGCCACCCTGCGCGGCTGGCTGCGGTAATAAAATCGTCAGCCGTCCCGGACCCCCCTAACGCGCGACCCAATAAACCCTCCTTCAAAACTCCAATCCCAACTCCTGATTCCGCTCCAAACCGCCCGGAAAGACGCGTGGAAATACCGCTTGCGCGCCCGGACCCCAGCTTGTAGTTTAACCATGGATTTGGGGCACCCATAGCTCAATTGGATAGAGCATCTGACTACGGATCAGAAGGTTTCAGGTTCAACTCCTGATGGGTGCGCCATTTGCTTTTCCACCCCTTTTTTCGTGCCCTCAAACCGAGTTCCACCGGGCCAAGGTTTCGCGGTCCTTGATCTCCCGGGCTGAGGGACGAGTCTCGGCCCAGTCCACCTCGGCGAAGCGGAGGTAGCCGCCCACCATTCCCGCCAGCAAGGAGCGCGTCCCCCGGTCGCGGACCACCTCAATGCCAATGGCGTCCCTCCAAAAGGGCCACATCTGGTCGAGGCGGAAGCTCTCGAAGCGGTCGCTCGCAGCCGCCCAGGTCCGTACCGTCGCGTCCCGGATCGGCGCCTTGGTTAGCAGCAGCCAGCGGCCTTCGCGGAAGGACAGGTTGGCCGATTCGAAGCTGCCTTGAAGATGGCCGCCTCCCAGGTTCGGTTCATACCCCGAGGTCGGCCCGGTGATAATCGGCCCGTGGTCCTTCCAGCGCTTGAAATCCCGGCTGCTTGCCAGCGCCAGACAGGCCGCCCCTTCGCGCGTGTTGGCGGTGTAAACCATCCACACCCGGCCGTCGTGGCGAAACAAGTGCGGGTCGCGGCAACTGGCAATGTCGTCGTCCCACCACGCCGCCCAAACCGCGTTGCGACAGGGCGAAAGCGGATTCCCGGGCCAGCGTTTCCATCCGAAAAGGTCCCGGCTGGAAGCCAGCCCAATGTTCTGCGACAAGTGCCGGTTCAGGCCGGTGTAGGCCATGATAAACTCAGCCTTCTCCGCCAAAATGCAGGGGGCCCATACGTGCGCTTCCTCCCACGTGCCCGGCCGGACCAGCATCACCGGGTCATGCACTTCCCACTCGAAGAAATCCGCAGTGGACGCGTGGCCAAAGTAGATTTCATGCCCCGGATAAAACGGGGTGCCTTCCTGCAGGCGGCGCTCAATGTAAAAGAAATGGTCGCGCCCCCGGTGCCGCGCCGTGGCGAAGTCGGCAATTTTGCCGCCCACAGGCCGGAAACCTTCCTTAAGAATGTCCACCGGCGGGCGGCGGTAGTGCTCGAACCGCATCCGCTTGAGCTTGCGTTCGAAATCCAAAATGGTCGTCCCCGACGCGGCCGCCGGCCGCGCGTCCGGAAGAGCCGCCGCTGGAGCAACCGCCGCGGCCAGAACCGCCGTCCCCGCCTGCAAGAGGAACTGCCGGCGGCTGGCAAGGTCTGCGCTTCGAGTGTGGAATGGGTCGCTCATGGGTTCCGGGAGTTTTTCATTCAAAGGCGCCGTTCACGAACCCGCGGGCCTGGACGGAAGTCCGCGCAGGTGCTCATCGAACCAATCCGCGAACAGTTCGAGGTCCTTTCCCATGTCGGGCCAGCCGTGCACCTTGCCCTCGCGAACAACCAGTTTGGCTTTGGCGCCGAGTTCCTCGCAACGCTTGACAAACTGCCGGGCCTGATAAATCGGCACCAATTTGTCCGCGTCGCCATGCACAATCAGCACCGGCGGCATGTTGGAGTGCACGAAGTAGATCGGCGAAATCTCGCGGCCCAGTTTCTGCCGCTCCTCAGCCGAGTCGGCGCGGGGGCCGAATGCCGGCTTGAATGCTTCCAAGGTGCCCACCCCCACCGCGTCCTCGCCCGGCTGGCTGTAGTTGAGGAAATCGGTCGGCGGAAAGAAACAGGCGACGCACTGCACAGCGCTGGTTTCGCGGTCCACCGCATCCTTGGCGTCGGGTTTCCCCGGCCCGCCCTTGGTGGCCATCATGAGGGAAAGATGCCCCCCGGCGCTCCCGCCCATGATGCCCAGCTTGCCCGGGTCCACCCCGTAGCGCGCGGCATGGTGGCGGATGAACCGGACGGCGCGGTGGATGTCCTGCTCGATTTCGCTGATGACGAATTTGGGCTGCGACCCATGCACCACGGCAAAAACCGTGTATCCCCGGTTCAGCAGCGGGCGGAAAAAAGCCGGATTGATGGATTCGTGAGCGGAAAACCACCCCCCGCTGACCATCAGGATGATTCCGACACCGTTGGTATTGGCGGGCTGGAACACGTCCAGCGTCAGCGCGGTGCCAAACTTCCGCCCGTAGATGACGTCCTCCGTCCGGTGAAACACCACGTTGGTTTGCGCCCAGGCGCCCAGGGCCAAGACGGCGGTGAGCGCGCAAAAAAGCATCCTTTTCATAATTTTCGCTTTCGGCGATTGAACCAAAAGCAGCGCGGTTTGAAAGTCAAATTCGCCCGCGTTGTTGTCGGCGGCCCCTCCAGCCACCTTCCCAGACTGCGGCGGGGCTTTTACCCTGTGCCGGTGCTCCACGGGAATGGATTTCGGCTGGCAGCCGCGCCTGGGCGCGCCCGGGGTCCTTTTTTCCATCCTTTTTGCTTGATTGGAGGGGACTCAATGCGGTTTATTATGGAGGAAACCGGGCGAACGGCGCGGACAGCCGGGTGCGCGTCCGGATATGCAGTACCATTTCACAATCAAGTTCAAAGCCGTGACCTCCCCGATGACCCCCTCCCATCAAACCCCAGCGAATTCCCCCGGCTCACTGCGCCATAACCGCCCGCGCTGGCGCGACGCGGCGGCCGGGCTGGCCGCCGCCATGCTCCTGTGGGCGGCGCCGGAGCCGTTGGGGGGACAAGAATACCGCGCCTGGTGGGTGGACGGATGGGGAGCCGGGTTTCTGAACCAGAGCCAGGTGGACACGCTTCTGGGGGTGCCGGGGAATGCCACCAACCTCGGCACCATCCGTCAGGCCAACTGCAACGCAGTCATCGTCCAGGTGCGGCGGCGCTTTGATACCTGTTACCCGTCCGGGGTGGGCGAACCCTACATGTCCGGACTCTCCCCCGCCAACTTCAACGCCCTGGCCGCCATGATCAAGGCCGCTCATGACACGACCGGGGGCAAAAAGCGCATCGAAGTCCATTGCTGGTCGGTGGTGTTCAAGACGGCGAAGGGTTTGGTTTATACCCAGCACAGCGACCCGAACAACCCGGACAACTACTGGCCGACCCGCCTGGGTTCAACCACCGGGGAGGAAAACGCCGACGGCGCGTTCGATCCGGGCCATCCCAAAGTCCTCGAGTACCTTGTCAACGCGCACATGGACCTGGTCAATTTCCAGACCACCGCCGGGCCCGACGGGACGGATGGCCACATTGACGGCATCCATTACGATTACATCCGGTTCGAAGGCAACACCGAAGGATTCAATCCCACCAGCGTGGCCCGCTACAATGCCCGCTATGGCCTGACTGGCGAACCGCTGGCCTCGGACGAGCAATTCAAACAATGGCGGCGGGACCAGGTGACCGCCTTTGTGCGCCAGATGTACGCCCGGATTCAGAAGACCAAACCGTGGATCAAGCAATCGGGCGCGTTTGTCACGTGGAACCCCTCGCCCACCGCTTCGACGCGCGCGGCCTTCCGCGCCACCCGTCCTTATTACGACGTCTATTCGGATTGGGACAGTTGGGTGGAGGAAGGCATCGTGGATATGGCAGTTCCCATGACCTATTACAACTGGGCGAGTCTGCCGAATGATTACACCCGCTGGATCAACTTCGAGAAGGACCGGCGCTTCAACCGCCACATGATCATCGGCCCGGGCACTTATCTCAACTCATTGAACAACGCGATTCTGGAGTTGCAGATGACACGCAGCGCATCCCCGGCCGGCAATTACGCCGACGGTTTCAGCGGCTATTCGTATCGCGTGCCCTACAGCGGCGGAACCTGGGCCGGGTTCAGTCCGTCCCTCGTCGCGCAGGTCACCACCAACTGGGCTGACATTCCGTCCATGCCCTGGAAAACCTCCCCCACCAAGGGGCACGTGATGGGAAGCGTAGCGATTGGGGCCACGGGCGCCTGGGCTGATCATGCCGTCGTCACTCTCGCCGGCCCTGTCAATCGCAGCACGTACGTGGATGGGACCGGATTTTATGCGTTTATTGACCTGCCCCCCGGCACTTACAACGTCACCGCAAGTCTGAACGGTTACAGCCCCGCGACCGCAACCGTGACCGTCGCGGTCGGCGCCGTCACCGGCAATATGTACGAGCAGAATTTCGCCTTGAGCGCCGGCGGACCCCCGGTGATTACCGCGCAACCCCAGAGCCTGACCGTCGCCCAGGGCAGCAATGTAACGTTCAGCGTTTCGGCCAACGGGACCCCGCCCTTTGGTTACCAATGGCGCTTCAATGGCGCGGACCTCGCGGGCGCAACCGCCAGCAGCTTCACCCGGTCCAACGTTCAACCTGCGCACGAGGGGGACTACACCGTCGTCATCACCAACCCCGTGGGCAGTGTCACCAGCGCCGTGGCCACTTTGACGGTCATTGTTCCGCCGGCCATCACCACGCATCCGCAAAGCCAGACGGTTACCCAGGGAATGAATGTTGCCTTCAGCGTTGCGGCTTCGGGCACTGCCCCGTTCGGTTACCTATGGCGCCTCAACGGCAACCCCATCGCCGGGGCAACCCAAAGCGCTTTCACCATCACCAATGTCCAGCCGTCGGACGCCGGCAATTACTCGGTGATTGTCTCCAATTTTGCCGGCACCGCCACCAGCGCCAATGCAGCTCTGACCGTGCATCCCGCGCCGGTGCCCCCCTCGATTCTGAGCGAACCGCTGGATGTGGTGGCGGCGGCGGGCCAGACGGTCCTTTTCAGCGTAACGGCCAGTGGAGCGCAGCCGCTGGCTTATCAATGGCGCTTGAATCAGGCCGACCTCCCCGGCGCCACGGCGAACCAACTCTTGCTGCCGGGCATTCAAACCAATCAGGCTGGCGGCTACAGCGTCTTGATTACCAACGCTTACGGGGCAGTCACCAGCCGCACGGCCCAGTTGACCGTCACACCCGCCTTTGTCGCGATTGGCCTCAAGCAGCTCTGGAGCCTCGCCCCCGGCTCGCGAAGCTACCTGACCTTTTCCTCCCCGCCAAATGAACGCGGTCTGGCCTACAACCCCCTCAACCGCCATTTGATCCTGGTCAACCGCACCGCCCCCAGCGTCCATGTGCTGGACGCGGACACCGGCGCTGACCTGTGGACCCTCAACACGAGCGGCATCAGCGGCGGATACAGCTCAAGCTATTACCTCCTCATGGTCGGGGTGGCCGACGACGGGGTGGTGTATGCGGGCAATCTGACCCTCAACGGCACCACCACCCCTTTCAAATTGTATCGCTGGGCCAATGACAACCCGGCCACGGCTCCGACCGTGGCCTATGCGGGAGATCCCGGGAACGGTACGGCCTACCGGTGGGGCGACACCCTCGACGTGCGAGGCTCGGGGCCCTACACCCAGATCATCCTCAGCTCCCGCGCCGGAAACACCGTCGCCATCCTGACCACCTCCGATGGGCTGACGTTCACCTCAAAACTGGTTGTCGTGGCCGATGCCCCGGCCGGGGCGTTCGGCCTGGGCACCGCCTTCGGCGCGGGCAACACCTTCTGGGGAAAGGCAACCTCTCAGAACTTGAGACAAGTCGCCTTCGATCTCGCGTCGGGCACAGGGGTCACGGTGCGAAACCATCCCGCTCCCGACTTCCCCGCCACCGTCGCCCCCATCGGCGTCAGCACAGCGTTCAATCTCTTGGGAGGCATCAATGTGGGGGTCACGGGCAACGATTTCCGCCTCTTTGACCTCACCTTGGATGGCAGCACCCCTCAGTTCATCGCCTCGACCAACTTCGCCACGGATAACGACAACACTTACAGCGGGACGGGGGCCGTGGATTTCGGCGGAGACCGCGTGTATGCGCTGGGCTCCGGCAACGGGATCATCGCCATGCAGATCATTCCCGCCACGCCGGCGCAGGTTGCACCCGTGATCCTGTTCCAACCGGAGCCCCAGACGGTCAAGTGGACCAGCAATGCCACCTTTACAGTGGTGGCTTCGGGCACAGAGCCCCTCGCCTACCAGTGGCAGTTCAACAGCACAAGCATCCCCGGCGCAACCGCCAGCAGTTACACCCGCCCCAACGCGCAATACTCCGATGCCGGCCCTTACCAGGTTCAAATCACCAATGTGGCGGGAGCAGTCACCAGCCAGCCTGCGATGCTCACCGTCCTCCCCCCGCAACCGGTGCGCTTCGAAGAAATCAAAGCCCTGCCGGACGGCCGGATTCAACTGCTCTGGAGCGGCGAGCCCGGTTGGAGCTACACGCTCCAAACAACCACCAACGCGGACTTCCTGGACTGGTGGGACCGCGGCCCCATCAGCGGCTCGAACGGCTGGTTTGATTTCGTGGATGATGAGGCTGTGAATTCGCCCCAAAGGTTCTATCGCACCCGGCAGTGACCCCGTCGTGCAAGTTGGCCCCCGCCCTGCTTGACCGGCCGTCCCCTCTGCCCATAGCCTTGGCTGCGGTTCGGTGAATGGAAGCAAATCATGCCCGACGGCTGTTCATGAATAATTCCGGTGTCAAAACCACTCGCATTCCCTCCTTGAAAACCGTTGCGGATTTTCGCAACCACGTCGCCGCCCTCGGCATCGAGCTTCCGTGCGAAGACCAGATTCTGACCGGCTCGGCCTCACCCCTGGCCCAACCCGTCACCGGCTGGACCCTCAACGGCAAACAACCCGGCAACCGTTACGCGGTTCAACCCATGGAGGGCTGGGACGGGACCCCGACCGGCGGCATCACTCCGGAAGTCCTGCGCCGCTGGCAACGCTTCGGCTTGAGCGGGGCAAAACTCATCTTCGGCGGCGAAGCCATGGCCGTGCGGCCGGACGGACGCGCCAACCCGAACCAGCTTGTCATCAACGAACAGAACAAAGCCGGCCTCGCCCGCCTTCGCGACACCCTCGTCCAGGCCCACCGCGAGCGGTTTGGTTCCGCCGACGACCTGGTCATCGGCTTCCAACTGACTCACTCGGGCCGATTCTGCAAGCCCGTGGACAAATTCCGCATGGAACCCCGTGTCGCTTTTCGTCACCCCATCCTCGACCGCAAGTTCCAAGTGTCAAGCGATGAACAGGTCTTCCGCGACGACGAAATCGAGCGGCTGATCGAAGATTACGTCCGTGCCGCGCGCATCGCCTGGGACGTCGGGGCGGACTTTGTGGACATCAAGCATTGCCACGGCTACCTGCTCCACGAGTTTCTCGGGGCGCACACCCGACCCGGAAAATACGGCGGTTCGTTTGAAAATCGAACCCGCATCCTGCGGGAAATGGTCGAGGCCATCCGCGCCAGCGGCAACCGCATCGAAATCGGCGTCAGGCTCAGCGCCTTCGACACCGTGCCGTTTCGGCCCGACCCGGTTTCATCGCGGCCGGGCAAGCCCGGCGTGGGGGTGCCCGAACCCTTCGAACATTGCCTCCCCTATCGCTACGCGTTTGGCCTCAATCCGCATAACCCGCTGGAATGGGACTTGACCGAACCGCTCGAGTTCCTGCGGCTTTGCGCCCGCTTGGGCATCAAAATTGTCAATCTCACCGCCGGCTCGCCTTACTACAACCCTCATATCCAGCGTCCCGCCGCTTATCCGCCCTCAGATGGCTACCAGCCGCCGGAAGACCCCTTGGTGGGGGTCGCCCGGCAAATCCAGGCCGTGCGCCAGCTCCGCGCCCAAGCCCCCGCCGAATTGCGGCTCGTGGGCACCGCCTACAGTTACTTGCAGGAATACCTTCCGCTGGTCGCGCAATACGTCCTGCGTCACGGCTGGGCCGATTTCGTTGGCATCGGACGCGCCGTGCTCTCCTACCCCGAAATGCTGGCGGACGCCCTGGAAAAAGGCGTTCTCAACAGCAAGGTAATCTGCCGCACGTTCAGCGACTGCACCACGGCCCCGCGCAAGGGCCTCATCAGCGGTTGCTATCCGCTGGACCGGTATTATTCGCTCCGGCCGGAAGCGGCACAGCTTAAGCAACTCAAGAAAGAGTAAGGGCCGGCGGGGGCCGCCGGGGACGCTTGGGATAAAGCGAAATTCCGGTGTTAGGTGTAGCGGGTGACCCCCGGCATCGCCATGGGCGCAATGTCGAGCTTCATGTTCCAGTCCAGCTTCTCGGGAACCAGCCGCTCGTCGGCGTTGAGCGCCTGCTCCCAAGTAATCTCCTGTCCGCTGTAAGCGGCCATCCGGCCCATGATACCCATTAACGTGCTGTGGGTCATCCAGAGGCCGTCGTTGATGGGCTTGCCGCTGCGGATGCTCGCAAACAGCTCATTATGCTCCTGCTGGTACATGTCCGTTTTCGGACCCCGATAGCGCCAGTTTTCCTTGCCCCGGATGAACGGCGCCTGCCAGCCCGCGATCTTGCCAAAACCCTCCGACCCCATGAGGTAGTCCGAGTTGTCCGTGTAGGTGTTGCCGATCTGGCGCTGGCCCACAAAAGCCCGCACGTCGTCGGGATATTCATAAACGACGAACATGTGGTCGAAGATATTCCCCTGGTTGTTCGGCGTCTGGCGTCCCCCCACCGCGACGGCTTTGAGCGGCGGCTGGTCTTTCATCGCCCAGGCGACTTTGTCCACGCTGTGGCACGCTTGCTCCACGTACCCATCGCCGGACAACCACACAAAGTTGTACCAGTGCCGAAGCTGCCACTCCAAGTCGGTCATGCCGGCCGTCCGCTGGCTGGCAGGGGGCATGGGTTTGACCGGCCCGGCATAGTAGGTGGCGTAAATCGCCCGAATGGCGCCAATCGCGCCTTCATGAATGCGCTGGTAAAACTCACGCCGCGCCGCTTCGTAACGCCAGCAAAAGCCCGCCACCAAAGCCAGGCTCTTCTCCCGCGCCGCCTTCACGGTCTCGAGCACCGACCGAATCCCGGCCGCGTCCGTCGCAACCGGTTTCTCGCAGAAAACATGCTTGCCGGCCGCAACGGCCGCCTTGAGATGCTCCGGCCGGAATCCCGGCGGCGCCGCCAACAGAACCACGTCCACGCCGCTATCAATCACCTTCTGGTAAGCGTCGAGCCCCACAAAGCATTTGTCCGGCGTCACTTTCACCTTGTCCGGCAGCTCGCGCTGCAGGCTTTGCAAGCTTTTTTGCACCTGTTCCTCGAACACATCACCCAACGCGGTCAGCACCACGTTCGGGTCCGCCCGCAGCGCCTGGTTGGCGGCGCCGGTCCCGCGGCCTCCACACCCGATCAAGCCCACCCGCAGCGTGCCGGGGGACGTCGCGCCCAACAACGGTTGCGGCAAAATGCCGGGAGCAGCCAGCGCCCCGCCGATCAGGGCGGAGGTCTTCAGGAAATCGCGGCGCGAAGGGAGGGAGGTATTCGAGTCATTCATATTTCGTTGTTGGGAGTGATAGCCGAATGCCCCAACCGCAGTCAAGGCATCCCGCGACCGGCTTCGGGAACGCAGCCGAGGCCCCCTCCAATGATTCATTCACCTCCCGCCCCGTGGGCTGCACGAGCACGATGCCCCTCCCGCCAACACGGCCAGGATACCAATCCCAACCAACTCGGGCAGCATCCCCGTCTCCCACGGTCAGAACGAGGATTGCCGCGGCAATCCCCCGCCCGGCGCTTCCGAGGCGTTCGTGAGTGGTTCGATAGGGTCTGTTCAAAACCACGCCGATGGCCTAGTGTTATTACCGGCATGGACGCCGATGTTGAATCCCGTTTGCTTGCCCGCTGTGTCCAGGGCGACCCGGCGGCGTGGGATGAGCTGTTTAGTCAGCACTACGATGCGACTTGCCGCTTCATCTGGCAACTGTCCTACGACTTTAGCCGGGAGGATGCCCAGGAAATCTGCCAGGAAACCTTCCTCTCGGTCATCCGCAATCTCAAGTCCTTCAATCGCCAAAGCCGGTTTCAGACCTGGCTGTTTCGAATCGCGGCCAACAAGGCCCGCGATTACCGGGAAAAGCTGCACGCGGCCAAACGCGGCGGCGGCCAGCAACCAATCTCCCTCCAGCACGAGGACCCTGACACCGGCCTGACTTTGGACCCGCCCGCCGCCACACCCGGCCCCGACTCGGCTCTTTTAGCCTCCGAGCGGGCCGAGCTGGTTTACCAAGGACTCGAACAACTCGGCGAACCCTGCCGCCAAGTCATTGACCTGCGCTACTTTGGCAATTTGAGCTATGAAGAAATCAGCCGCTCGCTCGGCCTGAACGTCAAAACCGTCAGCTCGAGGCTCAGCAAATGCCTGGACCGCCTCGAGGAAATCCTCCGCCGAATGGTTGCCGGGGAGCAATCCCCTGTTTTCCCGTCTAATCTTCAGTAGCGTAAGATGGAACCGGAACGGCCAATCGAACAGTTGCTGCGTCAGACAGCGCATCGCCGCCAAGCCCAGGCCGGCGAACGTTTTGAACTGCACCCGGCCGACCGCCGCGCGCTGCAGGACGAGGTGGCCCGCCAATACGCCGCACCGCCAGCCAGAACCGCCGGCTGGCCAGCCTGGCTTCCCCTCTGGCCGAGGCTCGTTTGGGCCGTGGGGCTCTTGGCGGTGCTTGGAATCATCGTTTGGGGTATTTTGCCAAATCGCTCTCCCCAAGAGGCAGACCTGACTCTGGCGCAGGCCCCGTTGCGCGAACCGGAACGACTCGCCCCTCCCCCCACCGTTCCACCGCCCTCCTCTGTCGCTTCCGGCCCACCGGCCGCCATGCTGGCCAAATCCCGGGAGACCCCTGAACGCGCGGCGGCAAAGCCATCTCAGGCCGATGAGCCTCACCCGCCGCTCGCAGCCCCCGAGGTGACGTCTGAATCGCCAAAGTCAGCGGCGCCTGCCGAGGCGTATTTTGCCCGCAGAGAAGGCGAAGCGTTGGCGGCGGCGCCTCCAACCCCCCTCCCCCGCCGCAGTTCTTATGCTGACGCATTGGCGACGGATGCGCGCAGCATGGGAAAAGCTGCCGCTCTGCCGCCCCCCTCCCCGGCCCCGACGGCTTCAGTCCCGGAGAAGTCCGTTGCCCCTTCATTCGGCGTCGCGCTCAAACCCCAGACCCAACCCGCAAAAACCATCTGGGTTCGCCCCAAGGCGGAAGCGGACCCCAAGGCCGCTGGCCGGACCGCCGCCGACTCCCTGGCGATTTTGTCCTCATTCTCTGTGGAACAATCTGGCAATGAAATCCGCGTCGTGGATCACGACGGCTCGGTTTACGTGGGGTCGCTCAGCGAGCCAGCGACCGGCCCCGTGTTGGCTGATGCGATCTCGCGGGATAAACGGTTGGGCGCGGCGGAAGCCTCGCCGGCTCCCGGCGCCCGGCGCGGCTCCACGGGCTATGCGCCCGCCCAAACTCCCGAGTCGGTCTGGCATTTCCGGGTGGCCGGCACCAACCTGACGCTGAAGCAATCCGTCGTGTTCTCCTGGAATTTTGTCACCAATGCGATTCCGACACTCCGCGCCACCCGGGCGCCGGCGACTCCGGCAGCCGAGGTCCAACGCCAACCGGAAGGCGGCAGTCCCGGGGCGCCTCTGCGAATCTCCGGCCTCGTGATTCTCGAGAACGGCAAAGTGATCCCCATCAACGCCGCGCCCGGCGGAACCCGGTGAGCCAGGCCTCAGCCCTGCCAGCGTTCCTGATGCACGTAACGGGCGTCAAACCGCGTGCGCGGGTCCAACTCTTCGCCCGGGTGGCCGAGGCTGATGGCCGCAACCGGCACGATTCGCGGCGGCAACCCCAGCAGCTCCCGCACCCCTCCAATGGACTTTTCGCTGGGGTGTATCCCCACCCAGCATGCGCCCAACCCCAACGCGTGCGCCGCCAGGAGCAGATTCTCAATCGCCGCCGAACAGTCCTGCAACAGGTAGCTGAGCTGACATTCGAAGGCGGCATCCAAGTCACCACACACCACAATCGCCGCCGCCGCCGCCGGCAGCATGCCTCCCCCCGGCAGAATCGCCGGCAGGCGCCCCAGCGTCTGCCGGTCGCGCACCACGACGAAACGCCAGGGGTCCTTGGTCATCGCGGACGGCGCAGCCATCGCGGCCTCAAGCAGCACCTGGATTTGCCCGGGGGTAACCTCACCCGGAGCATAAACTCGCACGCTGCGACGGCCAAAAATCAGGTTCAGTGGCTCTTTGCCAGCGGTATTCAGGTTCGCCATGGGCAGAAAGCATAAAGCGATTGCCCCCAATTGCAAACTTCCACGCGCCGGGTCCTCCTATCCGCCATCCCATGCGCGACGGAGGCCGGCCGGACTGTGGCCCGCCGCGCGGAGAGCCCGGAGACTGAGCGCGTCGTGGCGCTTGGCCAGACGAACCCCGGCCGCGTCCGTCATCAGCGGGCAGTGATAAAAACGGGGCGCCGGCCATCCCAGCGCCCGATACAACAACAACTGCCGGGCGGTTGATTTCAGCAGGTCCTCACCTCTCACCACCTCCGTCACCCCCATTGCCGCATCATCCACCACCACGGCCAACTGATAGGCCGGAACCCCGTCATGCCGCCACACCACAAAATCCCCAAAGTCCTTGCCAGCCACGAACCGCTGCGGCCCCCGGTTCTGGTCCACAAAAGCAATGACCTCGCCGTCGGGCACGCGAAATCGCCAGTTGCATCGCCGGGTCGGTCCCTGGGTCTCCGCCGCGGCCGGCGGCGGGTGTCCGCCGGCTCGGGCGCGGCAGGTCCCGGGGTAAATGGGTTCGTCCTCGCCGGCATGCGGCGCCTGCAGCGCGCGCAGGACGTCCTGCCGCGAGCACGCGCACGGATAAATGAACCCGCCCTCGTGCAACCGGGTTAACACCGCCCGGTAAAGGCCCATTCGCTGACTTTGACAATACGGCCCCGCCGGGCCGCCGCAGTCCGGCCCTTCCTGCCATCTGAACCCAAACCAACGCAAATCCTCGATCAGCCCCGCCTCGTACGCCGGCTTGCAGCGATCCCGATCCAGGTCTTCCACCCGCAAGATCAGAATGCCCCCCTGCTCCCGCGCGCGTTGCTGGGCAATCCAAAAGGTTCGCGCATGTCCAAGGTGAAGCCAGCCGGTGGGAGAAGGCGCCAACCGTCCGCGATACCCGCTGGGAGGCTGGGTCTGAAATTCCATAGGCTAACGGCATCCGCCACCCGGGGGGCGCAACCAGTCGCTGATCCGCGGCAACGCAAACGAAAGCAACTGCTGGGCCTTGCCGCAGTTCAACGACGTGTCCGGCGAGCGCGGCGCCCCCTCATAGTCCGCCAACGACGCGGGCTCGAACCGCGCCTCGGCCTCCGGATGACAGGCCGCCACCAGGCGGCCCAATTCCCAACGCGACACCCGCTCCGCCCCCGCAACGTGATACAAGCCGGCCGCCGACCGGCGCGCCAGTTCCCACGTCGCGCGCGCGGTGACACTCGCGAAAATCGGGCAGCGAAACTCGTCGGTGAAGAGTCGCAGCGTTTGGCCGGCCTGCCAGGCACGCAGCATCTGCTCATCAAACCCCCGGTCCCCCGTGGGCGAACAGCCCCCGTTGAGCGACGTGCGGATGACCGTGTGACGCGGGTTGGACAGCACGAACGCCTCCGCCTCAACCTTCGTCTCGGCATACACGGTGAGGGGATTGACCGCCGCCGATTCATCATAATTGCCGGTCCGCCCGTCAAACACCAGGTCCGACGAGAAAAAGAAAAACGGCCGGTCCGCCGCCAGCTCCGCCAGCAGCACGGTCGCGCCCACGTTGATCGCCCGGGCCCGCCCCGGGTTCTGCTGGCATTCCGGACTGCGGCTCAGGGCCGCGCAATGAATCACCATGGCGGGTGATTCCCGCCGGAAACGGTCCCGCACCTCGCGAAAGTCCGTGAGGTCCAAATCCTCCCGCGTGAGCGGCACGACCGCCGTGCCAGGCATAAACTCGGGTGCCGTTTGCACCAGCCAGTGCCCGATCAGCCCCCCTGCTCCGGTGATCCAGATCGTGTTCAATCCAGCAGGCGCCGGGTGATGTCCCCGTACGCGTCAATGCGGCGGTCGCGCAGGAACGGCCAATGCGTGCGCGTCTCCTCCACCCGCCGCAAATCCACGGTCGTCATCAGAATCTCTTCCCGGTCGGCGCTGGCCTTGGCCAGAATCTGCCCCGAGGGGCCCGCCACAAAACTCTGGCCCCAGAATTCGATGCCCTCTCCCGCCAGCTTCTCGTGTCCAATCCGGTTCACCGCCGCAACATAACAGCCGTTGGCAATTGCATGCCCCCGCTGGATGGTTTCCCACGCGGAATGCTGCGCCACGCCGTGTTCCGCTTTCTCCGCCGGATGCCACCCGATGGCGGTGGGATAAAACAGGATTTCGGCCCCTTGCAGCGCCGTCAGCCGCGCCGCTTCCGGATACCATTGATCCCAGCAGACCAGCACGCCAATCCGTCCATAACGCGTGGTCCAGGCTTTGAAGCCCAAGTCCCCAGGCGTGAAATAGAACTTCTCATAAAACAACGGGTCATCGGGAATGTGCATCTTGCGGTAGCGGCCCAGCAACGTTCCATCCGCGTCAATCACCACCGCCGTGTTATGATAGACTCCCGGCGCCCGGCGCTCGAAAAGCGATACAACCATCACCACCTGACGCTCCCGCGCCAGGTGCTGAAAAACCTCCGTCGTCGGCCCCGGAATGGGCTCGGCCAGCGCAAAATACTGATGATCTTCCGACTGGCAAAAATACTGCGAGCGAAACAACTCCTGCGTGCAGACGATCTGCGCGCCCTCGCGCGCCGCGCGGTCCGCCAGCGACCGCGTCCTTTCAACGTTTTCCGCCGGATGCGCCGAGCACGAGGTTTGAATCAGGCCGACCGTAACCGGGTCGCGAGTGGGGGACGTCATTTCGTTTTCTTGGAAGCGTAAATGTTGGCGGGTTCGAGCAGTTCCGTCGTGCCGCGGGTGCGCTGCGCGGGAGCGGCCGGCACCTGCTGGTCGAACAGCTCGCGCATGAACCGCCCCATGGTCTCGTTGGTCGGACCATAGCCCGAGTGGTAAATATAGTGCTCGAGATCGTAGAGCATTTCGTCGGCGTTCGGATACCGTTGATCCAGGTTGCGCGCCAGCGCCCGGTGCAGTATTTCGTTCAACCGATCGTCCACCCGCGGGTCCAGCGCCCGAAAATCGGGAATCGGCATTTCAATCATCCGCTTGCGCGATTCCTCCGCCGTCGCCCCCTTGAACAGGTTGCGCCCCAGCAGCAGGTGCGCCAGCACCACCCCGGCCGAAAACAGGTCCGACCGCTTGTCCGTAATCTTGAAATTCGCCTGCTCGGGACTCATGTAATCCGCCTTCCCCGCCACCACCTCCCCTTCATTGTCCACCAGAAAGCCACGGGCCTTGGCGATCCCGAAATCCGTCAGTTTGACGTCCCCCTCGAAGGCAATCATGATGTTCTTGAAGCTCACATCCCGGTGCACAATCCCCAGGGGACGGCCCTGGCTGTCGGTTTTGGCATGCGCGTACGCCAGGCCCCGGGCCACCCGGCTGACAATGAACACGGCCAGTTCGACCGGAAGCAAGGTCCGCTTCGCGGCCAGTTGCTGGGAGAACTGCTCGAGATTCACCCCCCGAATCAGTTCCATCGCAATGAAATAAACATTCTGGGTCTGGCCCAGGTGGTAGGTCTGAACAATGTTGGTGTGGATCAGGTCCGCCACCAGCTTGGCCTCCCCGATAAAATTCTCGATGAACTGCTTTTGATCCGCGTAATTCTGGCGGATGACCTTGATGGCCACTCGCTTGATGAAACCGCGGGCCCCATGCTGCTCCGCCTCGTACACGATCCCCATCCCGCCCTCGTAAAGCTTGCGGACGATGTCGTAGTGGAACTCGCTCTGAATTGTAAACAGGCCCACAAACTGATGTTGCGGCATCCCGCCACCAAGTCAAGCTCACTGCCTGGGTGGACGAGATAAAAGTGGGTTTTGGAGTTTTTTCCTTGTTTTTGCCCGGTATATTGTAGTATGATGACTACAATATGAAAACTCCTGCTGCCAGTTACTCCCCCCTCGAACAACAGCGTCAGGGTCTCCTGCGGCAACTGGCCGACTTGCGCGAATTGCGCCGCGGTTCGCTGACCGAACAGTTCCTGACCGTCAAACACGCCGACGGCTCCACGGTCAAACGCGGCCCCTATCCGTTGCTGACCCGCAAAGAGGCCCAGAAGACGGTCTCGGTGCGACTGACCGATCCCGCCCTGGTCCCGCTCTACCGCCGACAGATTCAAACGATGCGCGAATTTGAACGGGTGGTCGATCAGTTGGTGCGCGTGGGCGAAGAACTGGGCGCGTTGGCGGTGGCGGAGGTCGTGCAAAAAAAAACTCCTGGTCGAACTGGAACAAAGCGCTGAGGTGCGGGGTCTGGCCACGGCCCTGGCGAGCCGGCAGAGCCCTGATTTCGAGGCGTGGGAGACGCTCATGCTCCAAGCGGCTCGCCAGGGCGGAGCGGGAGTGCTGGGCAGCTTGCTCACCCACTGGCAAGCGCATGATCCCCGGCCAGTCATCCGGTGCCAATGCGGCCAGCGCATGACCAGCCGGGGGCGCCGGGCCAAGGGACTGTTAACCACGCTTGGATCGGTGCCGTTTGCCCGCTCCTTTTACCAGTGCGACCAATGCCATCAGAGCCGTTTCCCCGATGACGAGCGTTTGGACATCGTTAACACCACCTATTCGCCCGGGGTCCGACGCCTCATGGCACGGGCGGGCAGCCAAACCCAGTTCGAGCAGGCCGCCGAAGATCTGCTCTGTTACGGCGGTTTGAGGATTGAGCCCCGGGAAATCGAGCGCGTCGCCGAAGAGGTGGGGCGGCAGGTCGAACAATGGCTCTCCGAAGAACAGGCGCACCTCGTGCAGCACGGCATCCACGCTCCCCCCAAACTGCAAACCGGGACCAAGTTTTATGTGAGCTTCGACGGCACCGGCGTTCCCGTACGAAAAAACGAGCTGGTCGGACGTCCCGGCAAACAGGCTGACGGGTCGGCTCGGACCCGCGAGGTCAAGCTGGGCTGCGTGTTCACCCAGGTTGGCCTGGACAGGGAGGGCCGTCCCCAGCGCGATCCCGATTCGACCACCTACGTCGGGGCGATTGAGTCGAGCACGCTCTTTGGCTGGCGGATGTATGCTGAGGCCTTGCGGCGGGGCCTGGAGCAAGCCCAAACCGTCATCGTGCTCACCGATGGCCAGCGTTACAACCACACCATCGCTCAAACCCATTTTCCAGACGCCGTGCATATCGTGGATCTGTTCCACGCCTTCGAGCACCTGACGCTCATCGCCCGGATCTTCTGGGGACCACAGGCAGAGTCTCCACCAGCCTGGCGCGACTTGCTGGAGGACGGCAACATCGGGCGGCTCATCCACCAAGCCGGCAAACGGTTGCCCAGTTCGGCCAAAAGGAGAAAGGCCCTGCGTCAAGAACTGGGCTACTTCGAGAACAATGCCTCACACATGCACTACGCCGAGTATCGGAAAAAGAAGTTCTTCATCGGATCCGGCGTGGTCGAGGCGGGCTGCCGTACGGTCATCGGGGAGCGCCTCAAGCAGTCGGGAATGCGTTGGTCGGTCCGCGGAGCCAATGCGATCATTGCCCTGCGCTGCTGCATTATGTCCGGCCGCTTTGAAGACTTCTGGGCCTCTCGCGCCCCTTAGCCCCCACTTTTATCTCGTCCACCCTCACTGCCTTTGGCTGTCGCTGCCTTTGGCGGGGTCGGACCTTTGCGCCAGCCCCCTCGAGGCCGCCAACGTTCAGTTGACCTCCAGCCGGTTTCGAACCGCCGCCATCTGGGTCCGCATGACCTGGATTCTCGCCCGGATCAGCTCGCGATTCTCCTCTCCCTTCCGGGCCAGCTCCCGCTCCAACTCGATGATTCGGGCCTCATAGGCTCGCAGGCGTTCCTGCAAGGGCGCCTGCATTTTCTGCAGCCGGGCCTCCAACTCCGCCAGCTCCGCCGCCGCCAGTTGTTGGGTATCCATCAAGCCCGCCCGCTGGGCCAGCAACCGCTGCAGCAGCCGGTCCTTCAACAGCCGCATCACGTGGGGAATCCAGGACTCCGGCACCCCGGCCACTTCCTCCCCTGGCCCGGGCACGACAATGGTCTGGGAACACGCAGGACAGGAAACGATGGTGGCCCGGCTTCCATCGCCAGCCAACCGCGCGGGCAACAGGCGCATCCCGCTCCGGCGCCTCGAAATCAGCCAGGCCGCGACCCCCGCCAGTCCCAGGGCCCCGCCGCCGCCCAGGACAATCCACTCGCGCCGGATTTGCCGGGGTGGCAGTGCCTGGCGCGCCTGACTCCACTCGGCCAGCGCGCTTTTTTCGCGCAACAAGTCCAAGGCGGCACGGACGCGGGCCGTGACAATTTCGCCCTCCCTGACCAGCACCTGCCCCGCCTGGTAGCGGTCCGCGGCCAGCAAGTGTTCCGTTTGCTCCGCGCGCGCCTGCCGCGTCAGCACCGCGTCCGGGATGCAATTCGCCTGGATGCGTCCGGCGAGGAACTGCCCCAAGCCCCTTGCCTCTTCCGGCAGCCCCGCCACAAAGTCCGCCCGCGCCTGGGCCAGGAGCACCACATTGCTGCGCGCCACCGGATAAGCGCGCTGCCTGGCCAGTTCCAGCGAAAGCGACTCCTCCCCAGCCCCCACCGGCACCAGCCGAAGCGTCGGCCCCAATTTCAACTCGGCCGGAACCGCCTGGGCTCGAATCGGCCGCGAAGTGGTTTCCCGAAGCGCGGCCGCCAGCGACGCCTGCAACACCCGGTCGGATTGTCGCTGCGCCCACAGCGCGGCCAGGTTCGTGGTAACCGGCAGCAAACGGTTCTGCCGTTGAAAATTCTCGACAAACCGCGCGAAGCGGGGCGAGGCGACCGTCGCCTCGTCAAGCCGGGCCCGTTTGAAACTCCCTTGCATGCGTTGCAGGAAGTTCGTGCGCGTCTGCAAAAACAGCTCGCGCAAATCCGCCTCGGCCATATCGGGCGCGTTGGTGTAATACCGGCACAGCACCTGGACCTTGCCCGCCTCCTTCGCCCTGAGGACAGCCGTCTTCTCGGGATCTACCACCACCAGCGGAAACGGCGTCACCACCGCCTGGGTGGCCACCTCTCCCACCCGGTAATCCGGCACGACGCCGGCCGCTGCCCCCCCCGACCCGCCCACAGCAAGCAGGCCCGCCGCCAGTGCGCCCCGAACGCATCCGGCAGCGCGGCTCCAAGCCATGCAGGTCCGTAAGGCTACCACAAAAAGGATTTTTGTTCCGAAAGCAGTTCGTTCCCTTCCCACAAGGTCACCCGCCAGGCTGTGACCTCTCCGATGTGCTTGTACTCCGCAGCCGTCAGCGTGATCGGAGTCCAGCGCCCGAACCATCCCCGGCCCCCTTCGGCCGGGCTGGCCAGCACCAATTGTTTCGGCAGGCTCCCCTGGGCCACTCCCCGCAACTCGAGAATCAACCGGAGGGGCGCATACGCCGCGCCCTTGGTTTTCCAATGAATATCGAACCGCATGCCGCCCCGTCGCTGGGGCTGTTCGCGCAACTGGTACTGGTAGGCGTCCCGGTCATACAAACTGGGCGAGACCGTGTGCTTCCCGCTGGCGTCCAGGTAATGGGGAAGCACCTTCAGGACCCGGCCCGTCGCCGCCGGCGAGGGCATGCCGAAGAACACCCCGCCCAACAGCAGAACAATTCCGATTCCGCGCATACCGCGAGTGATAACCGGTCCGCCCGCCGAACTCAACCCGGAACTCGCCAAAAAAAAGACCCCACCCGTGCCGTGTGTAACAGTTCCTTTGAACTTATTAGAAACAGATGGGACCCGCCCGCCTGCTTTCGACTTCCAGTTAAGGCCTGTCGGCCGCAGGCGCAACTGAGGTCCCTTGATTTATTTACTACGGTTCAAGGACATAGTTTCTAATCACGCGCATGGGCAGGGTAAAATCTTGAATTTGCCCTGTCAGCTTTGGCAAAGAACCGCGCTCCGTTGATGCGGCGCGCTACTGCTGTTACTATGCAATTTCCCGCCCGCCCGCACAAGAAAAAATTGCTCAAAACTTCCTCACCCGCACCTCGAGGTCCGGGAGTTTTCGTTTGCGAAGAATCCACCACGCCACTACGGTGAAGGCGGCAATTTGGGCTCCCGACGGTGAGGAGCGGCAAGCTATGACGAACCAAACTTTGACAACGGGCGAACTGAACGAACTGACCGCGGGCCTGCACCGGCTGGCTCGCAACTTGTGGTGGACCTGGAACCAGGAGGCGCAGGAGATTTTTCAGGAGCTCTCCCCGCGCGGCTGGCAGAATCTCTACCACAATGCCGTGGCCATTCTCCATGAGGTCTCGGACTACGAACTCCGGATGCGGCTGCTCAATCCGGATTTTGCCCAGCGGGTGCGGGACTTGCTCAAATCCTTCGACGCGTATCTGGCCGAGTCGCAGACCTGGGGCCAACAGCACGCGCCGGCGCTGCGCTCCCGGCCGGTCGCCTACTTCTGCGCCGAGTTCGGGTTCCACGAAACCCTGCCCATCGCCGCCGGCGGCCTGGGCATGCTGGCGGGCGACCACACCAAATCCGCCAGCGATCTTGACCTCGGGATGGTCGGCGTAAGCCTGTTCTATCGCGAGGGCTATTTCCAGCAGGCCATAGATAACAACAACTGGCAGACGGAGTACTACACGCTGCTCAACCCAAAGAACCTGCCCCTCGAGCCCGTTTTGGACGAAAAGGGCCAGCCGCTCATTTGCCAGGTCGAGATTGGCATGAACCTGGTGTCGTTCCAGGCCTGGCGCGTTAATGTCGGCCGCGTCCCGGTCTTCCTCCTGGATACCAACCTTCCCCAAAACGAGCAGCTCCTCCGCGACCTGAGCCTCCGCGTTTATGGCGGAGACAGCACCACCCGCATCCTGCAGGAAATGCTGCTGGGCATCGGCGGCGTGCGCCTGTTGCGCACGTTGAAAATTCAGCCCTCCGTCTTCCACATGAACGAGGGGCACGCGGCGTTCCTGACCCTCGAGCTGATCCGGGAGCGACTGCAGGCCGGATTGAACCTGCCGGATGCCATTGCCCAAACCCGCGCCGAGTGCATCTTCACCACCCACACTCCCGTCGAGGCCGGACATGACCGGTTCAGCCGCGATTTGATGGATTACGCCATGCACCGGTACCGGGCGGCCCTGGGAATCCCGCTCGATGAGCTCCTCAAGCTGGGCCGTGTCAAGCCGGACAATGCCCAGGAACCCTTTTGCATGACCGTGCTGGCTCTGAAGCTCAGCCGCCACGCCAACGCCGTTTCCGAACTCCACGGCCGCGTCAGCCGCCACATGTGGCACTCCCTCTATCCCGACCGCCCCGTCGAGCAGGTGCCCATCGGCCACATTACCAACGGCGTGCATTTGCTGGGCTGGACCAAAGGCACCGTCCGCAACTTCTGGCGGCGCAAACTCACCGGCCAGTCCCTCAACGCCGTGCCCCCCGAACAGCGCGTGCCGCTGGCCGGCTGGGACAAGCAGCTCACCCGCCCCGAATTCTGGGCCCGCATGGCCGACCCGGCCTTCATCTCGGACGAGGAAATCTGGGCCTTGCGCTACCACCTCCGCCGGGAGCTCATCGAGTTTGCCCGGCGCCGCCTCCTCCTCCAAGGCCAGCGTCTCCGCCACGGCGATTTCATTGCCTTCGACCAGCTCTTGAACCCGGACGCGCTCACCATCGGCTTCGCCCGCCGGTTTGCCACCTACAAACGCGCCCCGCTCATCTTCCAGCAGTTCGAAAACATCGTGAAACTGACACGGGATCGGGAACGGCCCATTCAATTCATCTTCGCCGGCAAGGCCCACCCGCGCGATGACGACGGCAAACGCTACATCCAGCACATCATTCACCTGAGCAAGTTCAGCGACTTGCAGGGGCACCTGGTGTTCCTCGAAAACTACGACATGCATGTCGCCCGGCAGATGGTCAGCGGCTGCGACGTCTGGCTCAACAACCCCCGCCGCCCCCTCGAGGCCTCCGGCACCAGCGGCATGAAATGCGGGGTCCATGGCTGCCTCAATCTCAGCATTCTCGACGGCTGGTGGCGGGAAGGTTACGACGGCACCAACGGCTTCGCCATCGGCGAAGATTCCCACCCCGAATCCGTCGAGGAACAGGACCGCGTGGACAGCGCGAACCTCTACAAGGTGCTCACTCATGAGGTCATCCCCCTGTTCTATGACCGCGACGAGCGCGGCATTCCGCGCAAGTGGATTCAGCGCATCCGCCGCGCCATGGTCACGCTCGTGCCGGCCTTTACCACGGACCGCATGGTGCGCGAGTATGTGCAGAAATACTACCTGCCACCCGCAGGTTAGCCTGACGCCGGAACCGCGGGGCCGCACCCGGCCCGGAGGGAGCGACCTGCCCGCGGGGCCATTCACGCATTGACGGTGTGTTGACCGATATTCGATCGTTGACCCTGGAGGAAATCCAGGACCGCCTGAAGTCGTGGAACCAGCCGGCTTACCGGGCCCGGCAGTTGCTGGAGTGGATTTACCGGCGCCAGGCCGGCTCCTGGGAGGTCATGAGCAATCTGCCCCTGACCCTTCGCGAGCGATTGCGCGCCGAATTCACCTGCGACCCGCTGCGGCTCGAGCGCCGCCAGGGCGCGCGCGACACCACCCGAAAATATCTCTGGCGGCTTCAAGACTCTTCCTTCGTGGAAAGCGTTCTCATCCCCGCCAATCCGGCGCTTTACGGGGACCCCAGCGACCGCCACACGCTGTGCGTTTCGACCCAGGTCGGCTGCGCTTACGGATGCAAATTCTGCGCCAGCGGTCTCAAGGGCTGGAAACGAAATCTGGCGGTCGAGGAAATCGTCGGCCAGGTGCTGGGTGTTGAACGGGAGGAAAACCCGTGGCATCCCTCCGGAACCCCTTCCGGCGAGGGCGCGCCGCAGGACGCGGATGCTGCCCGGCTCGCTTCCAGCCGGCTCGTGTCCAACCTCGTCATCATGGGCATGGGGGAACCCCTCGCCAACTACGAGAACTTGCTGAAAGCCTTGAAGATTCTCAATGCGCCTTGGGGAGCGGCCATTGGGGCCCGGAAGATCACCATCTCCACCAGCGGGTTGGTGCCGCAAATCCGCCGCCTGGCCGACGAACCGCTGCAGTTCCGCCTGGCCATCTCGCTCCACGGCGCCACCGATCAAACCCGCAACCGGCTGATGCCCGTCAACCGCAAGTATCCGCTGGCGGAGCTGGCGGCCGCGTGTGAGTACTACCTCCAAAAGAACGGCCGCATGATCACCTTCGAGTACATCCTCATCGAAGGCGTCAACGATGGCTTGGACCAGGTCCGCCCCCTGGCTGAACTCGCGCGCCGGCTCCACGCCAAAATTAATCTCATCCCCTACAACCACGTCGAAGGCCTCCCCTGGCGCCGGCCTCCCGAACCGGTTCAGCGCGCCTTCCTCGCCGCGCTGCAAAAACAAAAGGTTCCCGTCACCCTTCGTCAGGAAAAAGGCCACGACATTGACGCGGCGTGCGGCCAGTTGCGCCTCAAAACCGAACGCGAGCTCGCCGCGCACGCAGCCGCCTCCCGGCCGGCAACGCGCCGTCCGCCGTCCGCCTGAACCGTCGAAATCGGCCCGGACTTGCCTCAAGCGGCCTCCACCCGTTAGCGTTCCCGCATGTCAAATCGTCTCCGCCTTCTGCTGGTGCTTTTGCCCGCCTTCCTCCACCCCGCCGCCGCGGCAGAAACCGGTCCCCGGCTGGCTGAGCCCGAATTCTTCAACCGGCTCGACCTCGATCGGGCCGAACTGTCCGCCGTCAAGGCGGCCGTCACGCACAGCGATTGGCCGGCGGCCCGCCACGAGCTGGCCGCGTATTTCCGGCGCCGCGCCCGGCCGCGCTGGGAGGTGGAGCCCCAGGCCATCGGCCGGGAGCCGCAATACCGGGACCCGGCGGCCGAAAAGGCCCTGGCGCATCGCTTGAGCAGCATTGGAATCGAATGGCAGTTTGGCACGAACATTGACTGGGGGTTCAACCCCACCACCCAGCCGGACTCGAAATGGCCCGTCAATCATGAATGGACCTGGCAGCTCAACCGCCATGCCCACTGGCTCGCCCTGGCGCGCGCCTTCCACGCCACGGGAGAGGAACGATACGCCCGCGAGTTTGCCGCCCAGCTTCGAAGCTGGGTCTCCTCCTGCCCCGTCCCCGAGGCAAGCGCCAACAACCGGGCCTTCTCCCGCTGGCGCACCATCGAAGCCGGCATTCGCACCGGCTCGGTCTGGCCGGAGATTTTTCCGCGGGTGCTGGCGGCCAGGTCCTTCGACGACGAGAGCCTGGTCCTGATGCTTCGCAGCTTTGTCGAACACGCCGATTACCTGATGAAGTTTCACACCCACGGCAACTGGCTGACCATGGAAGCCAATGGCCTCTATCACATTGGCGCTTTGTTCCCGGAATTCAAAGACTCCGCCCGCTGGCGTGAGACGGCCGCAGACCGGCTGCTCCGCGAATTGGACGCCCAGGTCTATCCCGATGGCGCCCAGATGGAGCTTGCGCCCGGCTATCACGCCGTGGCGCTGCGGAACTTCCTCGGCCCCGTCCGCCTGATCGCCCGCACCGGCTTCGAGCTGCCCGCCGCCTACGTGCCCAAGCTCGAGAAAATGTTCGACTATCTCCTCCTGTCCATGCAGCCCGGCTTCCACATGCCACCGCTCAATGATTCGGGAAGCGGCAGCATCACCAGTTACATGGACGAAGCCGCCGCCTTGTTTCCCGCCCGCGAAGACTTCCAGTGGGCGGCCAGTGGCGGCAACCGCGGCCGTCCGCCCACGCCAACCTCGTGCGCCTTCCCCTGCGCCGGCCAGTTCTTCATGCGTTCCGGTTGGGACCCGGATGCCGTCTGGCTGGGCTTCGAAGCCGGCCCTTTCGGCTTGGGCCATCAGCACGAGGACAAACTCAGCGTCATCCTCACCGCCTATGGCATGCCCCTTCTCATTGAAGGCGGCGTTTACACTTACGACGCCAGCCAATGGCGACGCTATGTCCTCGGCAGCCACGCTCACAACCTCGTGCTGGTGGACGGCCTCGAACAGAACCGGCGACGGCTTCCCCGCGAAACCTTCGTCGTCCAATCCCCCCTTCCGCACCTTTGGGAATCCAGCGCCGACACCGATTATGCCGCCGGCCGCTACGACGAAGGCTGGGGAAAAAACGGCGCCCCGATCGCCATCCACACCCGGCACGTGTTCTTTCTGAAACCCGACTGCTTTGTCATCGTGGACCAACTCGAGCCCGCCGATGATCGCCCTCACACCTACGAAGCCCTCTTCCATCTCAACAGCAGTTTGGCGAAAATCGAAGGCCTCCGCGTCACAACCGTCAACCGCGGACCCAACCTGGAAGTGAGAGCGTTCGGCGTCGGCGACGTCCGGATTGTCCAAGGCCAGACCGAGCCCGTCGTGCAGGGCTGGTCGCCCGACTCGTCGGCCGGCTACGGCGGCGTCCGGCCCGTCCCCACGGCAATTTTCCGCACCACCGCCCCGGGCAAAACCACCCTGCTCTTCGGTCTGTCCCCGCTGCGGCCGGAGCAACCTTCCCGCCTCGCCAGTCTCGAACTGGCGGGCGACGAGCTAACCGTCCGATTCACGGACGGAGCTCCCCGCCGCTTGAAACTCAAACCGCTGCCCGCGAAACCCTAGGATTTCGCCGCCAGCAGGGCATTGACCTTCGCCATCACCGCGAAGGCGTCGGCCACGTACAGCACATCGGCCTTTCCGCGCGCCCATCCGCAATTGGGGTCCAGGTTGATGGCGCGCCGTTCGTTAATGAACCGCCAGCCGACGGTGTGCGGCTCCTCGCCGTGACAACAAGCCGCCAAGCCCTTGGGATGCCGCGGCGTGGAGCCGGTTTGCCCCACCTGGTTCAGATGCGTCAGAAACGACAGCACCGCCTGTCCCTCGCCGCCCAGGTCCACCAGCGACTTGGTGCTGCCCAGCGAGGCGCGGGTCAGCCGCAGGAAATCGAGGATCAGCTTTTCGGCCTCCTGGACATGAGCCTGGCCGTCGGCTTGCTTCTTGGTCCAGCCCGCCCCGGCCACAAACAACAGGGCCGCGTCCGGACGGATCGTTTGCGCATCCGCCGCCGGGGCCCGTTGTCCCACCACACTCGTGCGCCGGTGGGCCTCGGTCAAGGTGACGGCGACGGGCTCGACGGTCGCGGGAGCGCCGCTGCCCTGCCAGGGGGGCTGGCTGCCGGGGTCCAGGAGCAGAAACCATGGGCGCTGGCTGCGCTGGAACACCCCTTCCATGCGCTGGCGGTAAAACCACCGTGCCGCGGCAAGTCCGCCGTTCGTTGCCGAGACGGCGGTAACGTGGGTATCGGCGCGGCCGCCCAGCCGCTGCGCCACGCCGGGCAATACCCGGCTGAAACGCGACGTCCCCGCGGCAACCACCACCTCCGCCTCGGCCGTCCGGCAAATGGCTTCCGCCGCCGCCGCGTCACTCCCGTACCGGGACTGCGCAAAATCCGGCCCGGCCACGGCCAGAAACTTCACCGCGCCGCAACCGCCAATTTGCCCGGCGGCGGCATTCACGTTCTCGCCGATCAAGCCGGTCACCACTGACGCGCCCAGGCCTGCCGCCACATTCGCTGCCGTCCCGAGAGCTTCCAGCGCCGGCCTGGCCAGCGTGCCGTCAGCCTCGGTATGTGCCAAAAATAAAACGTTTCGCATGATTGATCCTCGGAAGCAAAGAATGACGTCGAAAAATTACTGGGTGATCCACTGCACGATTTCCCGGGCGATTTCGTCCGGAGATTTGTCTTTGACGATCCGGGTTTCGCGCAACTGTTTTGGCAAGGTCACGCTGGTGAAGCTCAAGCCGTCGCCGGGCAGTTTCACCGGCCGGGCTTTTTGCAGCGCCGGCATCACCCCCCGCATGTTCGCCATCCCAATCTGCGGATTGTTCTTCGGCTCGGGAAGATTCCCCGTCGCCCAGCCCAGCACCGCCGGCGGTCCCGCGCAGCGTGAAACCTGGTGCTTCCCCCCCTCGATTCGCTCCAGAATTTCCAGCGACCCGTCCCCGTTAACCTTCAGTTCGTCCACGCCCTGAAATTGGTCCAGGATGCCCAGCCGTTCGCCCACCAACTGCAGTGTGACTCCCGCCCCGCGCGACGCGGACTCCCACCCGCCAAATAACAGAAGCTTCGCCCGGTCCAAACCGGCAATCGCCTGCACGGCTTCCGCCAGCGCCGCCGCCGTTTCGGCGGCATCCGTGAACCCGCCGGCCGGACCGTCGAGCGCCACCAGCTCGAAAGGCACCTTCTGCGCCACAGTCATCATCACCTGCTGAAGCCTGGCTTTGGGTCCCAGACTCACCAGCCAGACTTTGCTTCCCGCGGCCTGCTTCGCCAGATGGGCCGCCTCGTACAGGGCATGGCTCGCCCAGGGGTCCAGCACCGCCGGCAGCATGGCTTCGTTCTTTAGCGCGGGCCCCGCCACCGGCTCCAAAGTCTGGAGCGGGTCCGGCACAATGCTCCCGCACACCACAATATGATATCCACTCATCCCTTCCATCATCCAAATTCCCCGCCCCCCTCGCAAATCAAAAGCGAGACAGGGG
>JARKQH010000052.1 GCA_029974925.1 Verrucomicrobiota bacterium | reverse complement strand
GGCCGGCAGCACCATCAGCCGGGCCACGCTGCACAACGAGGACTACATCCAGCAAAAAGACATCCGCATCGGGGACCTGGTCCGCATCGAAAAAGCCGGGGAAGTCATCCCCGCCGTCGTGGACGTCGTCCCCGAAAAACGGGACGGAACCGAAAAAAAATTCCGCTTTCCGCAAACCTGTCCCGAGTGCGGCTCGAAGGTCGCGCGCGCCGCGGGCGCCGGCGGCGGCGGCGACGACGAGGGCGTCGTCTGGCGTTGCCTCAACCCGGACTGCCCCGCCCAGGTCCGCGCCCGCATCGAACATTGGTGCTCGCGCGGCGCCATGGACATCGAAGGCGGCGGCGAGGTCCTCGTGCGGCAGTTGGTCTCCACCGGCCTGGTCCGCGATGTGGCCGACCTCTATTCCCTCAAGCTCGACGAGGTCGCCAACCTCGAACGCATGGGCGAAAAATCCGCCCGGAATTTCCTCGAAGCCGTCGAAGCCAGCAAACAGCGGGACCTGTGGCGGGTGATTTTCGGCCTGGGCATCCTCCACGTCGGCGCCGGGGTCGCCAAGGCCCTCGGGCGGTCCTTCGCGACGCTGGATGACCTGCTCGCGGCGAGTGTGGACCAGCTCACGCAATGCGAAGATGTGGGCGAAGTGATCGCCAGCAGCATCGTCCAATGGACCGGTGACCCCCGCAACCGCAAGCTCGTCGAACGCCTCCGCAAGGCCGGGGTCAACTTCAAATCGGAATTGTTCCGCCCCGCCTCGCCCGCCGGCCCGCTGGCGGGGAAGACTTTCGTCCTGACCGGCACCCTCCCCAACCTCAAGCGCGAGGAAGCCACCGCCAAAATCGAAGCCGCCGGCGGAAAGGTCAGCGGCAGCGTCAGCAAGAAAACCGATTACGTGGTGGCAGGGGAAGAAGCGGGGTCCAAACTCGAGAAAGCCCGACAGTTGGGCGTGCGCGTAATCAACGAGGCCGAACTGCTGCGGCTGCTCGGCGCGTCCTAGAGGAAGCCCCTCCAAGCCCCGGTCGCGCCCGCGGCGTCCTACACCTGAGGCCTTCGCACCGCGCCGGGTTTTTTCTTAAATTTGACGCTTGCTTCTTTACCCTATCAGTTTAATTTCTCGCATCGTGCCGGACATTTCCTGCATAAGGTGCCGTCGCCGGGCCGGTGATGGCCGCTGAGCATTGGATCTCATGAATATCTTGAAGCGTATTTTAGATTCATCGGTGGGCATGAAATACCTGATGGCAGTGACCGGAGGCCTGCTCCTCCTGTTCGTCATCGGCCACATGCTGGGGAATCTGCAGATTTTCGCGGGGCGGGAGGCCATCAACCGGTATGGCCACCTGCTGCAATCCAGCGGCGAGTTGCTCTGGGTCGTGCGGCTGGGCTTGCTGGCGGTGGTGGCGCTGCATGTCTGGTCGGCGATCAAGCTTTCCCTTGAGAACAAGGCGGCCCGGCCGGTGGCCTACGCCCAATACCAGCCTGTCGGCTCGACCTATGCCTCGCGCACCATGCTGATGAGCGGACTGATCGTGTTCGCTTTCATTGTCTTTCACTTGCTCCATTACACCGTCCGCGCCCAGGCGGTGAACCTCACGGGCCAGGATTTTGCGGCTTTCAAAGAGGCGCTGCCCAACGGCGAATCCCGCCACGATGTGTACAAGATGATGATCGTGGGGTTTCGCAGCGTGTGGGTCTCGGCGTTTTACGTGCTGGGCGTCGGGCTTTTGTGCCTGCACTTGAGCCACGGCGCCAGCAGCATGTTTCAGTCGCTCGGCTGGAAGAACGACGCCTACCGTCCGTGGCTGGACCGCCTGGCGCGGCTGTTGGCCCTCGCGATTTTTCTCGGCTATATTTCCATACCCGTGGCGATCCTGCTCGGTTACGGCAAAGACGTCTGACGCACTATGGCACTCGACTCGCAAATCCCTTCCGGCCCGCTCGCGCAGAAGTGGGACAAACACCGGTTCGACCTCAAGCTGGTCAACCCTGCCAACAAACGCAAATTCGAGGTGCTGGTCGTGGGCAGCGGCCTGGCCGGCGCCTCGGCCGCCGCCTCCCTGGCCGAACTGGGCTACCAGGTCAAGTGCTTCTGCTTCCAGGACAGCCCCCGCCGCGCCCACAGCATTGCCGCCCAGGGGGGCATCAACGCCGCCAAGAATTATCAGAACGACGGCGACAGCATTTACCGGCTGTTCTACGATACCATCAAGGGCGGCGATTTTCGGGCGCGCGAGGCCAATGTGTACCGGCTGGCCCAACTCAGCGGCAATATCATTGACCAATGCGTTGCCCAGGGAGTTCCCTTCGCCCGCGAATACGGCGGCCTGCTCGCCAACCGCTCCTTCGGCGGCGCCCAGGTCTCCCGCACCTTTTACGCCCGGGGCCAGACCGGCCAGCAGCTCCTGCTGGGCGCCTACCAAGCCCTCTGCCGCCAGGTCAGCCTCGGCGGCGTCCAGATGTTCCCGCGCACCGAAATGCTCGACCTGGTGGTGATCAACGGCCACGCCAAAGGCCTCATTGCCCGCGACCTGGTCAGCGGCCAGATCACCGCCCATGCGGGCGACGCCGTGGTCCTGGCCACCGGCGGTTACGGCAACGTCTTCTTCCTGTCCACCAACGCCAAGGGGTCAAATGCCACCGCCATCTGGCGCGCCTACAAGCGCGGCGCCTTCCTGGCCAACCCTTGCTACACCCAAATCCACCCCACCTGCATCCCGGTCAGCGGCGAGCATCAATCCAAGCTCACCCTCATGTCCGAGTCCCTCCGCAATGATGGCCGCGTCTGGGTGCCCAAGCGCAAGGAGGACTGCGCCAAGCCCCCGGGCTCAATCCCCGAATCCGACCGCGACTATTACCTCGAACGCAAATACCCGAGCTTCGGCAACCTCGCCCCGCGTGATATCTCCTCCCGCGCCGCCAAGGAAGTCTGCGACGAGGGCCGCGGCGTCGGGCCTGGCGGCATGGGGGTTTACCTCGACTTTGCCGATGCCATCAAGCGTCTCGGGATCAACGTCATCCGCGAGCGGTATGGCAACCTGTTCGACATGTACGAAAAAATCACCGGCGAAAACGCCTATGAGGTGCCCATGCGCATCTACCCGGCCGTTCATTACACCATGGGCGGCACCTGGGTGGATTACAATCTGATGAGCACCATCCCCGGCCTGTTTGTGCTGGGCGAAGCCAATTTTTCGGACCACGGCGCCAACCGCCTCGGGGCCAGCGCCCTCATGCAGGGGCTGGCCGACGGTTACTTCATCATCCCCTATACCATCGGCCATTATTTCGTCACGTCCAAACAACCCAAACCCTCGACCAGCCAGCCCGAATTCAAACAGGCCCAGCAGCAGGTTGAAGCCCAGCTCAACCGCCTGCTGTCCATTCGCGGCAAGCGCACCGCTCTCTCGCTCCACCGCGAACTGGGCAAACTGCTCTGGGAAAAGTGCGGCATGGCCCGCAACGAGGCCGGCCTCAAACAGGCCCTGGCCCGTATCCCGGAATTGCGCGAAGAATTTTGGAAGAACCTGACCGTGACCGGCGACTCCGCCGGCATCAACCAGGCGCTCGAGTACGCCAACCGCGTGGCCGACTACATGGAATTCGCCGAGCTCATGTGCCTCGACGCCCTCCATCGCCGCGAAAGCTGCGGCGGCCATTTCCGGGAGGAATTCCAGACCCCCGACCATGAAGCCCAGCGCGATGACGAGCATTTCGCCTACGTCGCCGCTTGGGAATACAAAGGACCGGGCCAGGCCCCCGTTCTGCACAAGGAACCGCTGGTGTACGAAGAAGTCCACATGAGCACCCGCAGCTACAAGTAACTCTCGATCCATGAACCTGACTCTCAAAGTTTGGCGACAGAAGGACGGGCAGACTCCCGGCCGGTTTGAAACCTACGAGGCAAAAAACGTCCTCGAAGACATGTCCTTCCTGGAAATGCTGGACGTGGTCAACGAGGAACTCATCGAACGAGGCCAGGAACCCATCGCCTTCGACTCCGACTGCCGCGAGGGCATCTGCGGCATGTGCTCCCTCGTCATCAACGGCGTGCCCCACGGCGGACACAAGGGGACCGCCACCTGCCAGTTGCACATGCGCCACTTCAAGGATGGCCAGACCATCACCATTGAACCCTGGCGCGCCAAGGCCTTTCCCCTCCTCAAGGACCTGATCGTCAATCGCAGCGCCTTCGACCGCATCATCCAGGCCGGCGGCTTTGTCTCCGTCAACACCGGCGGCGCACCCGACGGCAACGCCCTGCCCGTCCCCAAAGAAGCCGCCGACCGCTCCATGGACGCCGCCGCCTGCATCGGCTGCGGCGCCTGTGTTGCTGCCTGCAAGAATGCCTCCGCCATGTTGTTCGTTGCGGCCAAGGTTTCCCACCTCAACCTCCTGCCCCAGGGCCACCCCGAAAAGGACCGGCGCGCCCTCGCCATGGTCCGCCAGATGGACCAGGAGGGCTTCGGCGCCTGCACCGTCACCGGCTCCTGCGAAGCGGTCTGTCCCAAGGAAATCAGCCTCAGCTTTATTGCCAAACTCAACCGCGATTACGGACTGGCCGCCCTCAAAGGCAAGTAATCCCATTCCGAGTCCTCAGGAAAGGCTTGCTCCCACTGAACCTTCGCATCCGACAAGCCACGCTCTCCGACGCGCCGCTCCTGGCCCAGTACAACCTCCAGTTGGCCTTGGAAACCGAGGACTTGCGCCTCGACCCCGCCACGGTCAACCAAGGCGTGCGCGCCGTCCTCCAAGACCCCGCCAAGGGCATTTATTACGTGGTTGAGGCCGAGGGCGCGGTGGTGGGACAACTGATGATCACCTACGAGTGGAGCGACTGGCGGAACGGCCAGATTTGGTGGATCCAAAGCGTCTATGTTCTTCCGGACTTCCGCGGCCGGGGAGTCTTCACCGCCCTGTTTCGCTACATCGAGAGCCTGGCGCGGAGTCAAAAGGAGGTCTGTTCCCTTCGCCTTTACATGCATGCCGAAAACGCCGCCGCCCGTCGCGCTTACGAGCGCCTGGGCATGAAAGCCACTGCCTATCAGGTCTTTGAGCTCGAGTTGCCGTCTCGCCCTTCTTGAGACCAGCCTTGACCGGCGGCGGAAAAATGAATTCCATCGCGCCTGATTGAGTCTGAATCATCGAGCGAACAGGCAATCATTAACGATATAGACTTATGAGAAGAATCAGCTTCTATTCCACCACCTTCGCGGCACTCGCTGTCCTCCTCACCTTTGGCGCCGGCATTGCCCCGGCACTGGCGGCGCCTAAAAAGGTCCTCGTGGTCACCACCACCACCGGTTTCCGGCACAGTTCGATCCCAACCGCGGAAAAGGTGCTGGGCGAGCTGGCCCAAGACAGCAACCTGTTCACCGTCGAATACGCGCGGGTGGAGCCTAACGACCCGCAGTTTCGCGGGCCGGACGGCAAGCCCAGCAAGGAAAAGGTCAACGCGGCCATTGGCGCGGTGCTGGCCGAAAAAATGAGTCCGGCTGCCTTGAAAAATTACGATGCGATCATCTTCGCCAACACCACCGGCGATTTGCCCATTCCCGACAAGGAAGCCTTCCTCGAGTGGATTCGCTCCGGCAAGGGATTTGTGGGCATGCACTCCGCCACCGACACTTTCCACAATTACGCGCCCTACATCGAAATGATCGGCGGCGAATTCAAATCCCATGGCGCGCAGGTCGAGGTGGACGCGCTCAATCAGGACAAGGAATGCCCCGCCTGCCGCCACTTGGGCAGCGAGTGGAAGGTGTTCGACGAAATCTACCTCTTCAAGAATTTCGACCCCGCCAAGGTTCACACCCTCCTCACCCTCGACAAGCATCCCAACGACAAGACCCCCGGCAATTATCCCATCTCCTGGTGCCGGGAGTACGGCAAAGGCCGGGTCTTCTACACCTCGCTGGGCCACCGCGAGGACATTTGGGACCCCAACACGCCGGCGGACTTCAAGCGCATGAATTCGAAGGAAGTCGCGCGGGCTTATCAGCAGCACATTTTGGGCGGAATCAAATGGGCGCTGGGTCTGGAGCCGTGGAAGCCCGCAAAAGGCGCGGTGGAGTAGCCGGCTGCAACTTGGCTTGCCCCCAAGCCGGACTTTGGACACAATAGAAACTTTAATGCCTCGCGCCGGCGGGGCGAGCAAGATTGATTGTGCGATATGAACGAGAATTGGAACGAATCTGTTGATTTTAACCGCCGCGATTTTCTGAAGAGCGGTTCGATGGCGACGATTATGGCCATGCTCGGCGGCGTGCCGCTGGTGGCCCAGAACGCCCCCGCTCCGGGCGGGGACACCAAGCCGGGCGCCCCCAAAACCAAGGTGGGCCTCATCGGCTTGGGGCCTTGGGGGCGGGAAATCCTCAACACCCTGGCGCGACTGGAAACCGCTGAAATCGCCGCTGTTTGCGACAATTACCCGGCCTTCCTCAAGCGCGGCGCGGCCGCCGCTCCGGGCGCCATGGCTGTGGATGACTACACCAAAATCCTTGAGAATAAGGACATCAAGGCCGTTGTGGTTGCCACGGCGACCCACCAGCACAAAGACATCGTCCTGGCGGCCCTGAAAGCGGGCAAACACGTGTATTGCGAGGCCCCCCTGGCGCATACCCTCGAGGATGCCCGCGCCATTGCCGCGGCGGCCAAAGCCGCCCCCCAGCTTGCCTTCCAAGCCGGCCTGCAGATGCGCGCCGATCCCCAGCGCCATTTTCTCCTGCCTTTCATCCGCTCCGGCGCCATCGGTCAGCCAGTCATGGCCCGCGCCCAATGGCACAAGAAGCAGAGCTGGCGAGCCACCTCCCCCAACCCCGAGCGCGAAAAGGCCATTAACTGGCGGCTGGACCGGGCGCTCTCCCTGGGGTTGACGGGCGAACTGGGCATCCACCCCGTTGACCAAGCCACGTGGTTCCTCAACGCCCGGCCCATCGCCGTTTCCGGTTACGGCACCATCGCGTTCTGGAAAGACGGCCGCGACACGCCCGACACCGAGCAAGTCATCTTCGAATTCCCCGGCGGACTGAACCTCATTTTCGACGCCACGCTGGCCAACTCGTTCGATGCCGACTACGAAATCCTCTACGGCAGCGATGCCGCGGTCATGATGCGCGAAAGCAAGGCGTGGATGTTCAAGGAAGTGGATTCCCCCCTCCTGGGCTGGGAAGTGTATGCCAAAAAGGAAACTTTCTACAAGGAAACCGGCATCATGCTCGTGGCGGACGCCTCGAAAAAACCTCCCTCCGACCAGCCCCAGGAGGAGGTCCCCTACACCAACACGCCCCTCTCCTACTCGCTGGCCAATTTCCTCCGCTCCGCCAGCGACCTGTCCGCCGCCGCCGAGGATTTCATCAACAGCTTCGGCTCCGACGATGCCAGCGCGTTGCGCGAGCATCTGCTGCAGGTGCCCCGCCAGCGCGGCGCCACCTACCTCGACGGCTATGTGGCCACCATGCTGGTCCTCAAAGCCCGGGAGGCGATCATGAAACGCGCGCGCGTGGAAATCCCCGCGGAACTCTATGAATTGACTTGAACCACAAATCGTCCAATTTACGCCAAAACTGATACGAAACAACGAACATGAAATTGAGTAAACTGATCACTGGAAACCTCCTGCTGGCCCTTGTTGCTTCGGGCACCCTGACTGCCGCCGCGCAAACCACTCGCTTCGACTCCAAGCCGGGTACGCTCAAGGTGCGCATCGAGGGCACTTCCAACATTCACGACTGGCAGGTCGAGGGCAAACTCATCGGCGGCTACCTGGAAGTCGGCCCCGGTTTCCCCGTCGAGCCCGGCCAGGCCGCCACCCCGGGCAAAGTCCAGGCCAAGGTTGAAGCCTTCATCCCGGTGCGCTCGATGGCCAGCGTCGAAAAAGACGGCAAACCTTACAGCACCAAGATGGACGACATCATGTATGAGAAGCTCAAGGCCCAGGAGTTTCCGCGCATCTTCTACCGTTTGACCGAGCTGACGCTCAAGGAGCCGGCCAAGTCCAAGGACGCCCCGTATGTTTTCGATGCCAAAGGCGAGCTGGCGGTGGCGGGGGTGACCAACACCATTTCGATGCCGGTGAACATCACGCCGCTGGGCGAGGGACGGCTGCGCGTAACCGGTTCGGTGGGCGTGAAGATGACTGATTTCAAGATCGAGCCGCCCGCTCCGGCCCTGGCGCTGGGCATGATCAAGACCGGCGACGACGTGAAACTGATCTTTGACTGGACGGTGGCCCAACGCAAGGCGGCCAACT
>JARKQH010000024.1 GCA_029974925.1 Verrucomicrobiota bacterium | reverse complement strand
CAACAAGACGCTCTCCGGACACAAGAGCAAGGAGTACAAAGGCACCGGCTGGAACGAACTCGTCTTCGACGACTCCACCGGGCAACTCCGGACAAGACTCTCCAGCGAACACGGCACGACCCAACTCAACCAGGGGTATCTGATTCATCCCCGCACCGACGGCCAGGGGGAGCCGCGCGGGGAGGGGTTTGAGTTGCGCACGGACCAGTCCGGTTCGCTGCGCACGGCCAAGGGCCTGCTCCTGAGCGCGTGGAAACGGCTCAAGGCCAGCGGCGGCCAGCTCGACCGCGACGAAGCCCTGGCCCTGATGGCCGACAGCCTGAAACTCTTCGAGCAGTTCGGCGACTACGCGGCCCGACACCAAGGGCAGGAAACCGACGTGCAGCCGCAGCGCGAACTCCGCGACGCCCTGCAGCGTTGGGAGAACGGCAGCAACACCGCCCAGGGCGGCACCGAGGGCGGCGCGCCGGCCATCCTGGCCAGCGCCCCCGACGGCATCGCGCTCAACACCCCCAAGAGCCTCGTCAGCTACGCCGGAGAAAACATCGACACCGTGGCGCAGCAACACCTGCAACAGACTGCCGGCCAACGCTACACCCTCAACGCCGGCACCGGCATCGGCCTCTTCGCCCACGACGGCGGGCTGCGCGCGATCGCCCATCACGGCGAACTGCTCTGCCAGAGCCAGCACGGCAACACGCGCATCAACGCCTCCGAGAACCTTTACGCCACCGCCAGCCACGGCAGCATCCACCTGATGGCCGCCAAGGAGATCATTCTCGGCGTCGAGGGCGGCGCCGCCATCCGCCTCTACGGCGACAAGATCGACTTCCTGTGCCCCGGCCCCCTCCGCTACAAGGCCGCCAAGCACCTGATGCAAGGCCCCGGCAGCCTCGCCACCGACCTGCCCGCGTTCAGCGACGAAGGGCTCGGGCGGCGTTTCCGGCTGTTGCGCCCGACCGACGGCCAGCCGGTCGCCGACACCCCCTACCGCATCGATCTGTCCGACGGCACGGTGCGCGAAGGCAAGACCAATACCAACGGCGAAACCGACCTGCTCGAAGACGAACGTTTCAAGATCGCCAACGTCCGCTTCGGCGACGAAACACGTTGAACTCACGCTGAACCTCTTCCGGCCACTCCTTAATCATGTCGATCCCGCCATCACCTTCTTCCGACACGTTCCACGGCTGCGTTGCCGAAGGCAACGCCCTGTTGCTGCCCGACAAGAGCTGCCAGGACCGGTATGCCAAACTCCCGCTGCCCGGCGTCGTCATCTTCGTGCACGGCGTCAACTCGGACGGCGAGTGGTACGAAGCGACCGAGCGCGGCCTGTGCGCCGGGCTCAACACCCGCCTCGCCCGGAAAAAAGAGCAGCTTACCTACCCCGGCCCAGAGGGTGGCCAACTCACGCCCAACGACTATCTGGCGGAACTGACCGACAACGGTTTCCTGAACCCGGACCGCAACGCCAGCAACTTCGTCACCGACCGCCCGGCCTGGTCGCCGGTGCTCCGCTTCCGCTGGGGGTTCAAGGCGGACAAGAAATCCCTGGCAAAGGTCGGCCGCAACGTCTGGCTCAACGAGAGCAACTATTGGGGCGGCGGCCCGTTCGCCAACGGCTGCTCGGCGCTGCCCGACCTGTGGGGCGAGGGCGTCGATCCGCGCCTGTTCCTCTGGCTGACCGCGCAGGACCTCAACCCCGAACCGGGGCGCGAAGTCTATACCTGTCCGCCGCGCCACTACTACGCCCTGGCCGCCTGGCGCCTGGCCGAACTGGTGGCCCTGATCCGGAAGAAGCAGGCCGACCTTCCGATCACGATCGTCTGCCACAGCCAGGGCAACATGATCGGCCTGGCGGCGGCGTTCTACGGCGACAAGATCGGCAACGTCACCGACCCCTGCGGCAAGAGCGCCCCGGCCATCGCGGACGCCTACGTGCTGGCCAACGCGCCCTACAGCCTGGAGGGGAAGGTCCCCACCGACAACTGGGCGCAGCGCAACAACGAAAACGCCCACGGCCAGCGCGGCCGGGTGACCGCAAAGGCGCGTTTCCAAACACTCGAGAACTTCGTCGAGCTGATCGCCAAGCGCCGCGGCACCGACCAGGACCTGGCCCCGCTCGTATGCTGGAGCCAGAACCTCGTTCCGCGCGACGGAAAATCGCCCCCCTACGATCCGGCGGAGGACCGGAAAAACTATGCCCGCCACGGCCGCGTCACCGTCTATTGCAATCCTCACGACCGGGTCATCTCGGCGCTCACCGTGCAGGGCATCGGCTGGCGGGGCCTTAGCGCCTACGAATTGCGCGAAATCGATCCGAAAGGCTCGCCCAAAGCGCCGAGCGGCACGCTCGTGCAGCGCGTGTGGGCCGACGGGCACGCGGTCGGGATGCCGCCCGGCGAGGAGTATGCCTACGGGCCGACCCAGGGCTTCTGGAACCCGCCGTCGCGTCTGGCCAAGTACAGCCTCACGCGCGCCTGGGACGCGTCGCGCGGATTCATCGCGCGCCTCCTCTCCTTGCTGAGCGCGCCGGTGCTGTACGTGGTGTTCTTCACCGTCGAACAACTCGACAAGATGGTCAAGGACGGCATCGCCCCGCGCATCAACGCCGATCCGCCGCCCGACTGGCGGGTCCCGGTCAACGCCCCGAAAACTCCGGAACCCCATCCGCCGCACGCCGAACGCCTCGGCCAGACCACGCCGCGGTTCGACCAGGGCGCCGACCCCGACACCGACCGCCTGCGCGCCAGGTCGGAGATGGACGAATCCGCCCTCGCGGACGACCCCTACGCCGCCCTGCGCCGGGAGACGCCCGACGCCCCGCACGGGGAGACACCCGACGAGGCCGATCGGCGCAGGGAAGCGCGCCGCGCCGACGAAGCGCAGCTCAAGTACGAGCACCGCGCCCGCCTGCGCATGCACGACCGCCGCAACGGCGGCAACGGTGAAAAAGCCGACGCGGACAACACCGAAGGCAAGACCAGCGCCTGGACCCCGTGGGGGCGCGAGCACGCGGCGGCATTCCTCAAGGAATCGATCGACCAGCACGCCACCGACCACAGCACGATCATGTGCTGCGCCCTCAATGCCGAGAAGGTGCTGGCTTACGACATTCCGGTCGGAGCAGCGACGAAATTGACCTCGGCGGACTGGCGTGATCTGCGCATCGCCGCGGACTGGCGGTTGTGGGACGACCTCGGAGACGACAATCCCCTCAAGCGTTTCGGTAAATACTTCGACTCCGGTCTGTGGAAAGACGACACCAAAGAAGAAAAGCCACAGCCCCTGCACGAACACCCCGACTTCAATACGCACGCCAATCCTTCCGCGATGCCCGCGAAAATCGTCGACGAGCGCAGCATGCGACCCGTCCAGGAGATTTCCCATGACTACTACCGCTGAGCTCCCGGCCACGCCGGCTGCGCCGGCCGCGCCGACGCGTTCCCGCTGGCGCCGGACGCTCATCGCCGTGGCCATCATCACCGGGCTTGCCCTGCTGTGGGCGGCCGCCGCCTTCGCCTATACGATCTGGCTGCGCATGGAAGGCGCGTTGCCGCCACTGTCCCAACTGACCTTCGAGGAGCTCTGGATGACCCGCCTGCGCTTTCCCACCGCCCTGTACCTCATCGTCCTCATCGGCCCGTTCCTGATCGGCTGCGCCCACCGTTTCAACGACCGCGTGGATGCCCGCCGCGCGGCGGCGGAGCAGGCCCGCGTCGAACAGCACGCCGCGGACACCGAAGCCGCCCGCCAAGCCGCGGCGCAGTCCAAGCACCGTTTCGCCGCCCAGGTCGTCGGCTTGCAGTGGCTCAATCCGCTGCAGCGGCGCGATTACCCGACGGAGTGGCAGACCCTATGGACCCTCGGGCTTGCCAAGCCCAACGCCGACGACGACGTCCTGCCGAAGAAACCGCAGAAGTATTCCACCGTCCAGTCCATCGGGCCGATTGCCAGCAACATATCCGGCAAGAAATCCTTCGGGGAGTTTTCCAGGAGCTACCTTCGTCGGATACTCGAAAAGATCTGGGAACCCTACTTTGCCGACAAGATCTATTTCTACTCGGTCGCCCAGGGCCGTTGGGCGCGGCGCGAAGTCGGCGACATGCGCGTCGAACTCGTCCTGCCGCCGTCGCTCTCGCCCGCCGAGAGCGCCGCTTTCGTGCGTGAGCAGATGGACACGTACGTCGGCCTCAACGACCCGGAGTTTTCCAGTACTTTGAAGCTACCCACGGTGCGCGTGCATGCCGGCGGCCCGGAAGCGGGGCTGGAGGCGTTGTCCGCCGCGCTCGATTACCTTGAAGAAAACCCGCAACGCACGGTGTGGGTGATGGCCTTCGATGCGCCGTCCTTCCCCACGGATGCGCAGTTGAACGAGACCGGCGTGCTGCTGGTGCTGGCGCATCCGGACTACGCCACGGGCCGCGAGCCGCTGGCGTTCGTGCATCGCGAGAGCCGCGTGCCGGTCGCGCCGGGGAGCGGCAAGCCGGCGCCGCGCATCGCGGCCGCGTGGCAGGGCGTGTTCGCCGACGCCGCGGAACGCGGCAACCTGACCACCGACCGGATCGGGTACGTGATCCACGACGCCGGCCAAGGCTCGGAGGCCGCTTCCGAGCGTGTCGGCGCGCTGGCACAGGCGATGACCACAGCCCTGCCGGATCTCGACTTCCTGAAGCAGGGCTTCAATACGGGTACCGTCCTCGGCGAACTGAACGCCGGGTCGGTACCGACGGGCCTCGTGCTCGGCATCGCCTACGCGCATCACAAGAACACCCCGGTACTGGTCGCCGCTACCCGCGAGACGGATTCCCGTCCCACTTCCGCGCCTGCTGAGACCCGAGTCCACGCTGCCTCGGCCATCCTCATCCGCCCGCCGGCCAAGCCGACGCCGTTGGACCCGAAGAAGAACTGGTTCCGCGCCCGCGGCGAAGGCACCGCGCATCTGCCTTGGTGGAGCCGCCGGCACGACGCCGCGGCGGATCGCATGCAGGGGTGGTCGGATTGAGGTGAACGACGATGTTCCCGAGGTGCAACGGCAACGCTGCGAATGCGCTCAACGAGCGGCCTGGTCACGTCGGTGAAGCCGGTAACCGTCAAACCCTCAGGACCGGCATCGACCAACACCCCGGCACAAGCCTCGGCGCCGAACCTCCCGCTCGGCACGACCGCCGCCTCGCTGCAGCCCTGCCCGCAGACCGGCTTGTGGGAATGCGCGGCCACCCGGGCCGCTGGCGAAAAGCGCCAGCGCTGCTTCCCGCGGGTCATGGTCTTGCCCACGGTCATCGTCCGGCCAGCAGTCAGTACAGACTCCGATTGGCGGCTGAACACGGCAAATCACAACGGTGAAAAAGCAAAAATTCACTCTGACCGAAAGACGGTTCGGCGAACTGCGCAAAACGCTTGAGCAACGCAAAACCAATCGCTACGAGGAAGGGAATATCGAGGCGGCCTACGATGTGCTGGTGAATCGCCTGCCGATCCGCGTGGCCTCCGAACGCCTAGAGAGGAAACCGATCACCATGCGGCGCGTGGTGCGGGAGTTGTGGTGTATCGCACATGGTTTGACGAAATGGGATTTGTACTTGCACCGCATACCGCCGCGCCTAGCTGAACGCACCGGAATCACGAAGATTCGCCGCAAGAATCGACCGCATCCGCAGGAACAACGGTGCTTGTACCGGACGACCCAGGCGCGGAGTGGCGGACCCGGCTGGCAATTGCTGATCCAGCGGCAAATGGACGGCAAGTTGGTTCACGTAGCCGCTTTTTTCGCGGATTCGGCGTATCAGGGCGAGGCAGGGGCGCTGAAGGCCGCACAGTCGCGACGGGACGAAGTCGAGAGACTTCTTCCGCCGAGGAGCGCCCAAACCAAGCCCTCATTGTTTTCGCAGAGCTTCGCCTCGACCGGCCCGCCCGGCCCGCGAGAAGCCGGCACGGAGGCGTCTCGCCAGTGCAATGCGGTCATAAAGACCGGTCGCAACACGAAGACGAACCGAGCGCATGGCAACGTCGGCATGGTCGAAGACAGTCTGGAAACCGAATGAGGCGACGGATCAGGCTTGTGTCTGGTCCGCCACTGTCCTCGCCGTGATCATCTCTTATCTTGCAGGTTGTTTTCCCCTGGGTTCTCTTCCCGTGCCTTGTCGTCGTCCATCAACACCCGATGCCCCGGCCCTTCGAGGTCGTCGAACTGCCCACTGCGCAGCGACCACCAGAAGGCGACGCCGATGGCGAACACCAGAACCACCGACAGGGGAATCAGCAAGTAAAGGATTTCCATGCTATCGCCCCTCCCGGGGTTGCAGGCGCAACGAATTGAGCACCACCAGCAGCGAACTGCC
>JARKQH010000472.1 GCA_029974925.1 Verrucomicrobiota bacterium | reverse complement strand
CGCAATCTGGCCATCGAGGAAATCAGTGATGCCACCGGCGATGAACAGCGCCAGGGCAAGGGTCTCGTGCCCGCGCATCTGGGAAAACATGACGCCGAGGAAAGCAACCGTGAGAAGAAACCGGGAAAGGGTGAGTTTGTTAGGCAGGTTCATTCGGCAAACGGCTCACGGCACAGACTGGGCGTGGCTGGAGCGATATTCATTGCGCGAATTACATGTAACGATTTCGGGGGGCCATGCCAACCCACAATTCCGGGTGAACCGGCGGGCCGGTACGACGGCTTATCCGCCAGTGGGTCATTGACAGGCAAGGAACTGGGGCGCAGTGTGCATTATCGTTGTTATGAAGAAAATCGCTTTAGCCGGTGCAACTCTGGGTTTGGCGGCAGCCTGCGCGTGGGCTGGCCCGGAAACGATCATCAAACAGCGCGCCAAGGAACTGCGCGACCAGAACAATGTCCGCCAGGGGGTGCCCCCGGCCACAGCCCCGCCGCCGGCGCCGGCGCCCAAGGCCGCTCCGGTCGCGCCGACGCCGTCCCAGCAAAACATGAGCCGGCTGCAAATGGAGCTGGCGGCGGTCAAGCCCACAGCGCCGGCCACGCCGGAACAGAAACAGAGGCTGTCGCGGCTGCTGCTGGCCATGGCCGAAGGGCCAGCGAAGCCGAGCGCGGCCGCGGCCGACAAACTGGTGGAGTTGCTGGCCGAAGCCCAGGCTTCAAATCCCCTCCCGGCGGCTTCGCGCGCGCGGCTGGTTCAGGATCTGGACGGTATCATCAATCCGTCGAAATACCCCCAGGCCAGGAGAGAGGCGATCCTTGCGGACGTCCAGGCCATCTTTCAAGCTGGCGGCCTGCCCCGCAGCCGCGCCGTGGCCATTGCGGAAGCGACGCGGGCCTTGGGCGGCCCGGGGCAATAACGCCCCAACCAGGCCAATCGCAAGATGCCAGCCGTCAGCCGGCCGCGGCGGGTTTGGGCCGCAAGCGAGCGAACGCTGCCTCCCCCCGGGGGGCGGGAAAATTCTGTCACTTGCGCGAACCGGAAGGTCGTGGGAGACTATCGTTCGCAATTTGACGGATGGACGCAGCAAGACAATGGTGCAGACATGGTTGAGTTAGCTAATACGACGCGGACAAAAGAGATCGAGCAACATCGCAAGAAATTCGAGAAATTCGAGCGGACCGCGGAGCAGCCCTCGTGGTTGTTGGCGCGGCGCAGGGCGGGCATGGCGCGTTTTGCGGAGGTTGGGTTTCCCACTTTGCAGGATGAGGACTGGCGCTTCACGAACGTTGCGGCGCTGGCGAAACTGCCCTTCAAGCCGGTGCTGTCGGCCAACGTTTCGGGGATCACAACCGAAGTCATTCGGGGATTGACCTTTGGGAAGCTGTCGGCGGTGCGAAAGGTGTTTGTGGACGGCCATTACGCGCCCGAACTCTCTTCGGCGGACTCCCAGCCGGCGGGAGCCATGATTACCAGCCTCGCCACGGCGTTATCCGCCGGTTCAGCGCTGCTGGAGCGGCACTTGGGCCGCTACGCCGACGGGTCGCGGCAGCCGTTCACGGCACTCAACGACGCCTTTTTCCAGGATGGAGGCTTCATCCATCTCGGCCCGGGTGTGGCGCTGGAAACCCCGATCCACCTGTTGTTCATTTCGACCGCCCGGGAGGCCGGCGCGACGACCCATCCCCGCAACTTGATTCTCGCCGAGCCCGGCAGCCGGGCCACGGTGCTGGAAAGTTACCTGAGCCTGGGCCCGGCCGCGCATTTCACCAACGGCGTTACCGAGGTGGTCGCGGGGGACAATACGCGAATCGAGCATTGCAAGTTTCAGGATGAAAACCTGGCGGCCTTTCACATGGCGGCGCTGCACGCGGACCTGGGGCGCGGGAGCCATTTTGCCTCCCACTCGATTGTCACCGGCGGGAAACTCTCACGGAACAACATCCGGTTGCGGCTGGCAGGCGAGGGCGCGGAGTGCCTTCTCAACGGGCTGTATGTGACGCGAGGCGACCAACTGGCCGACCATCACATGGTGGTCGAGCACGTGGAACCGCACTGCAACAGCCACGAATACTACAACGGGATTCTCGACGGCCGTTCCAAGGGCGTGTTCCATGGCCGGATTTACGTGCACCAGGCAGCGCAAAAGACCGACGCCAAGCAGACCAACAAGAACCTCCTGTTGAGCGAAGACGCAACCATTGACACGAAACCGCAACTGGAAATCTACGCCGATGACGTCAAGTGCACGCACGGCGCGACCGTCGGGCAGTTGAACGAAGATTCAATTTTTTACCTGCGGGCGCGGGGCATCAGCGCTCCGACCGCCCGCCGCATGCTCATTCACGCGTTTGCCGGCGAAATCATCGAGCGGATTCAGCATGAAGGCGCGCGCGAGGAACTCGACCGGCTCATCTGGGACCGGCTCGAGGCCCACCCCCACGTGAGCGAGATCCAGTAAATGAGCGACGACCTGAGCGATTTGTATCAGCAGGTGATTTTGGATCACTGCAAGCACCCGCGGAATTTTCACGAGCTGGCGGGGCATCATCGCTCGGCGGAAGGCCACAACCCGCTGTGCGGGGACCAGTTGAAGCTGTTTCTGACGATGAACGGCGACCGCATCCAGGACATCAGCTTTGTGGGCTCGGGGTGCTGCATTTCCAAGGCGTCGGCCTCGCTGCTGACCGAGGCGGCCAAGGGGAAAACCCGCGCGGAAGTCGAGCGCATGTTCGAGGCCGTGCACCAGATGGTGACGACGGGGCAGGCGGCGGGGGAGGTGGGCAAGCTGGCGGTGTTCGCGGGGGTGCACAAGTTCCCGGCACGGGTGAAGTGTGCGATCCTGGCCTGGCATGCGATCATGTCCGCGCTGAAGGGAGACACCCAACCGGTCTCGACCGAAACGGAGGATATGTGACCGAGGGGGACGCAGGCGGAGGTGCAATCCGGCGCAGAGCGGGTATATTTTACCCTTATGATGAATAGTAACGAACCCATTACCTTGCTGCGGGACGTTGAAGCCGCGATCATTCCCGTGGGAACGAAGGTGACCCTGCAGAAGGGCGAGCAGGCCTATGTGACGCAGTCGCTTGGGGGCAGCTATACGGTCATTGTCAACGGCAACATGTTCCGCATCGAGGGCAAGGACGCGGACGCGCTGGGGATGGAGGTGGCGCCGAAACCGGTGAGCACGGGCGCCCCGATCACCCAGGAAGGACTCGAGAAGGAGATTTGGAACCAGTTGCGAACCTGTTACGACCCCGAGATTCCGGTGAATATCGTGGACCTGGGGCTGATCTACGATTGCCACCTCACCCCGCTGGGCGCCAACAGCTACAAAGCGGACGTCAAAATGACCCTCACAGCCCCCGGCTGCGGCATGGGGCCCATGCTGGCCCAGGACGTGCAGAACAAGCTGCTGAGCCTCGAGGGAGTGGATGATGTGGCTGTCGAACTGGTGTGGGATCCCCCCTGGCACCAGAGCATGATGAGCGAGGCGGCGAAACTTCAGCTCGGACTTCTTTAGGGTTTGTCCATGTCCCAACCCGCGCCTCTCACCCCGCAAACAGCCGCCGCTTCGGCCGCCGAGGCCGGTCCCGACTGGAACGCCTTGCGGGCCGATTTCCCGATTCTCCACCAACAGGTGCACAACCGGCCGCTGCTCTACCTGGACAATGCGGCGACGACGCAGAAACCGCGGGCGGTCATTCAGGCGCTCCAGCGGTACTACGAGCGCGACAACGCCAACGTTCACCGCGGCATCCACGAACTGAGTAATCGCGCCACCGCCGCCTTTGAATCCGCCCGGGCGCGCGCGGCGCGTTTCCTCAACGCCCGCAGCCCGGAGGAGATTGTTTTCACCCGCGGGACCACCGAAGGGATCAACCTGGTGGCGGCCACGTGGGGGGCGCAAAACGTGAAAGCGGGGGACATCATTCTGCTGACAGAAATGGAGCATCACAGCAACCTGGTGCCGTGGCAGTTGCTGGCCGCGCGCACGGGGGCCCGATTAAGGCATCTGCCAGTCACCGGGGATGCCGGATTGCTGGACCTGAGCCACCTGGACGAGTGGCTGGGCAGCGGCGTGAAGCTCCTGGCGTTGACGCATATCTCGAACTCGCTGGGAACAATCAATCCCGTGGCGGAGATTTGCGCCCGGGCGCGGAAAGCGGGCGTGACCACGCTGGTGGACGCGGCCCAGAGCGCCGGGCATCGTCCGGTGGACGTGCAGGAGATCGGCTGTGACTTTCTCGCGCTTTCGGGCCACAAGATGTGCGGGCCAACCGGCATCGGGGTGCTCTACGGGCGCCAGGAGCTGCTCGAAACCCTGCCGCCCTACCAGGGTGGCGGCGAGATGATCCTCTCGGTCGAATATCACACCAGCACCTGGAAGCATGCCCCCCACCGGTTCGAGGCGGGCACGCCGGACATCTCGGGAGCGGTGGGGCTGGCGGCGGCGATGGATTACCTCGACGCCATCGGCCGGACCCACATCGCCCGCCACGACCAGGAATTGGGCGCCTACGCTTACGCGCGGCTGGCCGAGTTCAAGGAAGGAATCCGGCTGTTTGGCCCGCGAATTGGCCGGGCCGGCTTGGTGAGTTTTCTGTTGCGGGGGGTGCACGCCCACGACGTGGTCACCGTGGCGGATCAATGGGGCGTCGCGTTGCGCGGGGGGCACCACTGCACCCAGCCGCTGATGCGCAAACTGGGCGTGGAATCCACCGCCCGGGCCAGTTTTTACTTCTACAACACTCCCGCCGAAATTGACCGGCTGGTCGAGGTGCTGCGCGAAATCCAGAAGTTTTTTGGCCTTTAATCCCGGCCGCAGCCAGCGGCTTTCGCGGCCCCCGGCCACCAGCCCGGTGGAGCGCTTACTTGAAGTCACCCCAAACCTTGGGCGAGACAAAATCAGCCGGTCTCGGCGCGGCCTTGGGAGGGACGGCCTGCCGGGCATAGGCGTCGAGCCGCGCGCGCAAAGCGCTGACTTTCTCGGGGTATTGAGTGGCCAGATTACGCTGCTCGAACGGGTCTTCCGCGAGGTTGAACAACTCCACGGTTTCACTTCCCCCAACGTTGGCGCGCTTGGCCTTGCGTTTGGGGGCGGCCGGCTCGGGCGACGTCTCACCGGCGGCCTCAGGCCGGCCGCCGTTGAGGACCAACTTCCAGTCGCCGCTGCGGATGGCGCCGTGGTTCGGCGTGGTGTTGAGCAGAATGTCGGCGTGGGGGGTCCGGGCCCCCTGGGTGAGCACCGGCCAGATGTTCTTGCCATCCAGGGGCATTTGTTGTGTTACCGTGGCGCCGGCGAGCTTTAGGAGGGTCGGATACCAGTCCACAATGTGCAGGGGTTCCTGGATGACGGCGCCTGCCGGGATGTGGCCCGGCCACGTTGCAAAAGCGGCGACGCGGACACCGCCTTCGTACAAAGTGCCTTTGCCCGCGCGCAACCGGCCGTTGGTGGCGCCGCTGCCCAGCGGGCCGCCGTTGTCGCTGGAGAAGATGAAGAGAGTGTTGGGGGTCACGCCGCGCTTTTCGATGGCGTTCACGATGCGGCCAACCTGAAGGTCTTCGCAATGAACCATGGCGGCGTAGGCGCGCCGGTTGCGGTTGGGGATATGCTTGTAAAGCTCAAGGTCTTCGGGCCTGGCCTGGAGGGGGGTATGGGGCGCATTAAAGGCAACGTAAAGAAACAGCGGCCGTTTGAAATCGTGGTTTTCGATCAGCCGCACCGCTTCATTGCCGATCAACTCGGTGGTGTAGCCCTCGTCCCGGCAGACTTCGCCGTTGCGGTGCCAGTCGAAGCCACCGTCACGCTCATGGGTGAAGTAGTCCAGGGCGCCGTTGTAGTGGCCGTATTGGTGGTCGAAGCCGCGCTCGGTGGGGAGATAGGATTTCTGGAAATGGCCCAGGTGCCACTTGCCGCAGATGGCGGTGAAATAGCCGGCCTGTTGGAGGCCCTGCGCGAGCGTCTGTTCCTCCAGCGGCAGACCGTATTGGGCCCACGGCCGGACCACCCCTACCTGCAACCCGTGCCGCATCGGGTAGCGGCCGGTCAGCAGGGCGGCGCGGGTGGGGGAACAGACCGGTTGAACATAGAATTGCTCGAGTTTCGCCCCGCGGGCCGCCAGTTGGTCAAGGTTCGGCGTTTTGATTTCGCCTCCATGATAGCTCACATCACTCCAGCCGAGGTCGTCCGCCAGGAGAAAAACAATGTTGGGCTTCGGGGCGGCAGCCCCCGCGGGCAGCACCGAAAGGACCCCGAAGAAGGCCGCGCCGAGCAAAAGGACGGCGGAGCGAGAAGCAAGCGACATCATGCAGGGAAGTTGTCAACTCCCGCCCGCAATGGCAACGGCTTTTCGTCGTCTGGTAACACCCAGGAAGACCGCCGCGCCACCCGCCGCCAGCGGCAGCATCGCCGGTTCGGGCACGACCGACACCCAGATCGGGCCGGTGCGAATCGGCAATTCCACAATGAGGTCCGGCGGGATGGCGGGAAGGATGGCGGAGACGCCTGCCAGCACCT
>JARKQH010000299.1 GCA_029974925.1 Verrucomicrobiota bacterium | reverse complement strand
GTGTTGCGGCAGCCGGCGTCCGCCTTCACCGGATGTTCGGCCCCGACGCGGTCGCGCAGCTTGAGCTCGTGCCGGTCACACGGCCGGCCGCAGTCGCGGTAATCCACGCCTTGCGAAAGAAAGGCGCAAAAAACGCAATGCTCCATGTGAAACATGGGGATATGCTGATGAATCGTGACCTCGAACCAGCGGGGGGAAGCGCCCCGCAACAGCGCCTCGAGCTGCCCCACATTCAAGTCGTAGGAAACGGTGACACGCTCGAGGCCAAACCGCTCCATGAACCACGCCGCGCTCAGCCGGTTGGCGATGTTCAACGAATAGTCCCCCACCCGCCGGTCGGCGGCAAAAAACCGCAGGTGATCGTAATTCCGCACCAGATAACCATCCGCTCCGGATGACCGGACCTGGTTGAGCGTCCACTCCTCGCCCGTTTTGAAAACGCGCGGCGGCGCGACAAAAATTTCGGCTCCCGGCCGCCCGGCGGTCGCGGCACGGAACCGGCTCACCGCTTCACGGTATTTCTTGAGGTCTTCAAACTCGCAATAGAGGTGGCGCACACCGGCGGCGAGCGCGGCCTCCAACTGCGGAAGGTCGCGGACGAGGACGCGGAGGCAAACCTCGCTGGCAGCCGGTCCCGCCTCTCTTCCATAAGGGCCCCCCGCCTCAAGGTTCTCCAGGCCGGAGACAGGCCGGAGGCTCCAGCGCAAAGGACGGGCCCGCAAGGCTTCAAGTTGAGCCACCCCGTCGCGGCGAAGGCGGTTGAGCTCGCTCAGCGGAAGCATCACCTCGCCTTCAAGCCGGTTCTCCAAGTGTGCCAGTCGAAACGGCGTCCCCCCCAGCCGCCCAAGCTGCTCCCGCAACCGTTCCGTGGTCAGCGGCTGCCGTTGCGCGGGCTCCAGCGCCAGGGACGAGTCCACGCACGCCTCGCACCCCGTTTCATCGCGAAACCGTACGCTCAGGGGAGACCCGGCCCGACCCTGCACTTCGATCGTCACGGGCCGCTGATATCGCGGCGCATCGCCCGCGAAACTCTGGCGCAACCGGCGCTCCAGCTCGGGATCGCTCGTTTTCCAAAGTCTGTCTCCGACATGCACCCTCCCCAGATTGACGTCCCCGCGCCCAAACGTGAGCCGCCGCCCGCGCCCCTCGCGCGCCGGTTTGATCTCGTAAACGCGCCCGCCTTCCTCGGGCTCCTCCGGCTTGCCGGCGTCAAAGACAACCCCATCCCCCGGTTTCAACGGACCTTGCAGGGCGGCGGTCACGCCGTCACGATGCACGGCGGTGATTTCGCCGAGGAAAACCCCGCGTTTCTTTCCGAATCGGCCATGCACCAGTTGCTGGTTGTTGGTCCCGCCAAACCAGCCGGTATAAAGCCCGCGTGAAAATGCCATCTCCATTTCATAACGGTCCCCCGCCGGCGCGGCGAATCCCGAACCGCCTTGGGCCGCGATTTGGTCAAGGGCGTTGCGATAAATGCGCGTGATGCTCGCCACGTATTCCGGAGACTTCAGGCGCCCTTCGATTTTGAGCGAGGCGACCCCCAGCCGAACCAGCTCGGGCAAAACCTCCAAGCCGGCAAGGTCCTGCGGGCTGAGCAGATAGCGGCGGTCGCCGAGCGGAACCGGCTGGCCATCGGCGACCAGCTCATAAGGCAGCCGGCACGCCTGGGCGCATTCACCCCGGTTGGCCGACCGTCCGCCAAGGGCTTCGCTGGTCAGGCACTGGCCAGAGTAGGCCACGCACAAAGCACCGTGGACGAACACCTCGAGGGGAAGCTGTCTCCCGGCCCCGCCCGCGCGCTGAATCTGCTCGATTTCTTTCAGGGAGCACTCCCGGGCCAGCACCACCAGATTGCAGCCCAGTTCCCGCGCAAACTCGATGCCCCCCGCACTGGTCACGGTCATTTGGGTCGAAGCGTGAATCGGAAAATCATCCGACAGCGCCCGGATCAGGCGGCAGAGGCCAACGTCCTGAACAATGGCCGCGTCCACCCCCGCGGCGATGATGTTGCGAAGAAATTGTTCGGCTTCCGCAAGCTCATTCTCGAACACCAGGATGTTGAAAGCCACATAGCCTTTCACTCCCCGCCGGTGGAGAAACTCCATCAGCCCCGGCAAATCCGCCTCGGTAAAATTCTGCGCCCGCATCCGGGCATTGAATTTTTCCAAGCCGAAATAAATCGCGTCCGCCCCGTTCTCAACTGCAGCGCGCGCACATTCCCAATCTCCAGCGGGGGCGAGCAGTTCGGGCAGGAAATGCTGCTGTGGGGCTGGCAGGGGCTCGACCGTGGGAGGGTTGGAACCGGAATCGAACATCAGGGGGCCGCCGGCTAACGGCCGGCCGTCGAATCCGTCGGGTGGGTTTCCTTCCAGCGCCTCCGCAAGGCAGCGTGAAGTCGCTGGCGGAAGGCTTCCGGCAACTCACAGGGCTGGCCCCCCTTGTAAAGCGTGATCGTCTTGCGAATGTTATCCACCACGACCTGGCAGGGATTACAGCCCGACATGTGTTTCTCGAACTCTTCACACACCGCCGGGTCCACCGTCCCATCAACGTATTCGTTCAGCAATTTCAACAACTCTTCACACTTCATAGGGCGCGCTCACAAGAAACAGAGCCGGCAGGACACCAATGGTTACAACCCGACGTCTTAATGCGCATGCGACCGAAGAATTTGGCGGGCCGGCTGCCCCAGCTTGCGGGTCAGGTGCTCGCGCAACTGCAGCCGCGCTCGCAGCAGCCTGACCTTGACGTTCGCTTCGCTAAGTTCCAAAGCCGCTGCGGTTTCCGCGATGGAAAGCCCCTCCACATCCCGCAACAAAAACACCAGCCGGTGCTTCTCGTCCAGTTCCGCCAGCGCGTCCTCGAGCAGCCGCTGCACCTCGCGCGAATGAACCAGTTGCTCGGGCGACTCGCGCCAGTCGGCGATAAACTCGGGATGCGGTATCGGTTCCCCGTCGGCTTGCGGATCGGTGGCCTCTTCCAGCGAAACCGTGTTCAGCCCACGGCGTTTGCGGATCACCTTCAAGGCGGCATGCGACGCAATCCGCAGCAGCCACGTCGAAAAGCTGGCTTCCTCGCGGAACCCCGGCAAGTGTTCCAAGGCGCTCAGGAACGTCTCCTGCGTCACATCCTCGGCATCGTGCTCGTTGCGCAACATGCGCAACGCCAACGTATAAACCTTCCGCTCATGGCGGTTGGCCAGCGTCTCGAACGCATCCAGCTCTCCGGCCTTGGCGCGACG
>JARKQH010000298.1 GCA_029974925.1 Verrucomicrobiota bacterium | reverse complement strand
TCGCGGAAGGCCGCCCGCATTTCGCGGCGATAGAGAATCGCCACGTGGCGCCAGTCTATGCGCCGCAGCTCCCGGAGCGATGCCAGGCGGCCGGTTGTCATCTTCTTTTCACGCGTTTCCAACCACTCTGACCGGGCCGCCGCCGGAACGTTCCAGCCCCGGCCTCATCCCCGTCTGCCGCAGGGCCGGCCCGGCCCGGGGTTAAAGCCGGCCGATAAACCGTTTCAGCCGGACCATGGCTTCCTTGATGTTGTCCATGCTGGTGGCGTAGGCGCAACGAACAAATCCTTCGCCGCACTCGCCAAAGGCGGTGCCGGGCACCACGGCCACTTTTTCCTCTTGCAGAAAACGCAGGGCGAAGTCGCGAGCCGTCAGACCAAACCGGGCCACACTCGGGAACGCGTAAAACGCGCCCAGCGGCCGGTGGCAATCCAGGCCCATGTCCGCGAAGCTGGCCACGAGAAAATTCCGGCGGCGGCGGTACTCCTCCACCATCTCGGCGACATCCTGCTCGGGCCGCGTCAACGCTTCCAGCGCGGCTTTCTGGCTCAGCGACGAGGCGCAAAGCATCGTGTACTGATGCACCTTCATCATCGCCTCGATCAGCTCGGCGGGGCCACAGGCGTAGCCAAGGCGGAAACCCGTCATCGCCCACGCCTTCGAGAAACCGTGCAGGAACAGCGTCCGGTCCTTCAATCCAGGCAGGCTCGCAATGCTGCAGTGCGGCGAGTCGTAGGTCAGTTCCCCATAAATCTCGTCCGTGATGACCACCAGGTCGCGCTCCCGGGCGAACGCCGCAATGGCCTCCAGGTCCCCCCGGCTCATGATCGCCCCCGTCGGGTTGTTCGGAAAATTGAGCATCAGCACCTTCGTCCGCGGCGTTACCTTCGCCTCCAGCATGGCTCGCGTCAGCCGGAACCCGTTTTCCGGCCGGGTCTCGACCGCGATCGGCACTCCGTGCGCAAACAGAATGGTGGCGCGATAGGACACGTAACACGGCTCATGGTACAGGACCTCGTCTCCGGGGTTGAGCAACGCCCGCAGGGCGAGGTCCAGCGCTTCGCTGACCCCCACCGTGATCAGAATCTCGTTTTCCGGGTTGTATTCGGCCCCGAACGTCCGGGCCACGTAACGTGAAAGCGCGCGACGCAGCTCCAGGTAGCCAAAATTGCTCGTATAGTGCGTCGCCCCGCGCTCCAGGGCGAACACGGTGGACTCCCGCACGTGCCACGGCGTGTCGAAGTCGGGTTCGCCAATGCCAAGGCTGATCACCTCCTTCATCGTCGAAACGATGTCGAAGAAGTCCCGAATGCCCGACCGCGGGATGTCGCGGACCGTCGTATTGAGCCGGTTACGGAGTGACACTGAGCCGTTCATCCGAGCCTTCCTGGTGCATCAGCACGCCAAACCGCTTGTAGGTCTTGAGCATGAAATGAGTGGACGTCGAGAGAACCCCTTCCAAGGGCGAAAGCCGCTCGCTCACGAAGTTGGCCACTTCCCGCAGTGTCCGGCCCTCCACAAACAGCAACAGGTCGTACGCGCCGCTCATCAGGTACGCCGACCGAACTTCGGGAAACCGGCTGATCCGGTTGGCAATGGTGTCGAACCCGCCCTCCCGCTGCGGCGTGACCTTCACTTCGATGACCGCTGTGACCTTCTCCAAATCAAGCTGGTCCTCGTTCAGAATCGCCTGGTAACCCCGGATCACACCGCGCTTCTCGTAATCCGCTATGCGCTGGTTGACTTCGGCGGCGGGGATGCCCAGCATGCGGGCAATGTGCTCCCGCGGTTCCAACGCGTTACACTGCAATATCTTCAACAGTTCGTCCATAATCGGCCTCGGATAAAATGTGCTGAAAAGTAGCCGCTTCCCCACCTTTGGGTCGAGAAAAAAGGGGCGACCACCTTCCCCTAAACTGAAACGAGGTTGCCTGGCTCCTCCCTCCCGCACTCGTCCGCCCCCGCTTGTTTCCCACTCGCAGATTTCCTGCGTTTGACCGCCCGAGGGGCCTGGCCTTACTTTGGATTGTGCCGGTGCAGTTTCCATGGCTGCGAGGGCTAGGGCCTCGGTTCGAGCCCCGGCAACACCTTTGAGAGTTCATGAGCCGTGCTCTCAGACATCGCGGCGCGGACCCGGAGGATGAGGTTTCCTTTGGGGCCAGCCGGCTGCCAACGCTGCGTCAGGCGGTGAGGGATTTGTGCTGGCTCTTGGACCACGGCTACGGGATTGCCTCTTCTGCGGAGTTGGTGGGGGACCGCTATCACCTGACGCGCCGGCAGCGAATCGCCGTCACCCGCTGCGCCTGTTCGAACGAGGCTGGAATGCGGCGGGAAGCCCGCCAGGTCAGCCCCGAGCACCTGCGCGGCCAGGAACTTTGGCTGGACGGCTTCAACGTGCTGACCGCCATTGAAACGGCTCTCGCCGGGGGCGTTGTGCTCATCGGCCGGGATGGCTGTTGCCGCGATGTCGCCGGCGTTTATTCCCATTATCACAAGGTCCAGGAAACCCTCCCCGCCCTGAAAGCCATCGGACTCTATGCCGCCGACTGCGGGGTGGTCCGATGCCGCTGGTGGCTGGACAGCCCCGTGGACAACTCCGGGCGGCTGAAGCGAATTATTCTGCAGGTCGCGCTCGATGCGGGCTGGGATTGGCAGGTGGAGCTGGTCCCCAATCCCGACCGCGTGCTGGCGACCGCGCCTGAGATCGTCTCGAGTGCCGACCATGCCATCCTGGATCGCTGCCAGCGCTGGTTCAACCTCTCGTGGCGCGTGATTGCGCTCTGCGCCCCGCGCGCCCGGATCGTGGACCTTCGCGAGCGCGGCGGCGAGACCCTGCCTGCCCAACAGAGTTTGGTGGTTTCGGACGCGTCGAAAGTTGTGGGGCGGGCTTGATTGCGCCACAGGCCTCCGGTCCTCTGGTTGCGGCGTCCGCAGAATGCTACAGGGCGGGGACTTGCCTCAGGTTGGCGGGTTCGTGGGAACGCCCCAGGGCAATGCTCGAGGAAGCAAAAAAACTGCGAGATGCCGCCACCATCCCCAACCCCCTCCGCAAACGGCGGGGGCTGGAGCTATGGGAGCTGGGACGCGGTGTGGCGGCCTGAAGGCCTGACCCGGGCTACTGTCTGGAACCCCGTTCGGGGTTCTGAAGACGATTCGGGGAGGGGCAGAGCGGGAAGTGGGGCGGCGCGGGATTCCAATCCGCACGCGGTGAAAATCCAGAGCGCCGCGGCGGCGGGAGTTGAAATTCTCCGCGCCCCTCCCCATCCCGGAGGGACAATCCGAGAATAGCCCGGCGTTTCAACGCCGGGGGCAGGCCCGCAGACCACGCAGACGGACGCAGAACTGGACGCCCGGGCTGCGCCTCAACCCGCAGCCGTATCCATGCGGTGGATAGGACCACGGATGGCGTGGATGGCACGGATGAGCAAGCGTAAGAGAGGATTGCGGTCAAGGATGGCGCTGTCACTGACAGGTAGGCGGGTCAGTCAGGCCGGAGGCCGTTCGGCTTGGACGCCATCCCCGAAACCCGCGAAATCCGTGGTCGGTTCTTCGGTCGGGCACGCGTAGAGCATCCTCCTTGGCTCCGCGCGCCGTCCGAACTGTGCCCCGCCGGGGCCCGGTAATCTGAACAGCCCTTGGCGGCTCGCAGGGGACTGCGAGCCCTGCCCATCCTGCGGTGGTAGGGCACGTCACCCATTCATCCTGCAACGCCAGGCCTGACCATTTCTGCTTTCCACTTTTTGGTTTTCGTCCATCCCTTTCCAGCGCTTTCCCAACCTCGGCTTCCACGCCGTGCTGGACCCCATCGCTTTGACCTCAAGGGAACCGCTGGGCGCTGCGGTGGTGGAAATAGATGATGATGTCGTCGAGTTCGGTGACGTAGAGCACGCGCTGCCCGAGGGCGATGGTTGGCAGCGTCAGCTTCCAGGCGGTGGCCGCAACGCTGCGCTCCTTGAATTCCCAAATCTCGCTGGTGCCCGGCGGCGTGTTGGGGTCATGGACGGGATTTCGTTCCATGAACGCGTCCGAGATGGTTTGGCGGTCGGTGAATTCCCAGCCCGAACCGAAGTTGTACCAGTAACGGGTTGCGTAGGGGGTGAACTCGTTCTGGAGCCGGTCGGGACGGGTGGGGTCGAAGCGGCCGACGCGCGGGTTGCGCAAGTAGCTGGTGCCGCCGTAGGACAATCGGCCGGCCAGCGGATTGGTGTAGGTCATGGCCTGGCCAACCAGCCGGATTTTGAGGTAATTGATTTTGTCGAGGAACCGGCCGGGATCATGCACCGTGGGCGGTTGGTTGGTGGTGAAGACCGGCCCCACGAAAAAGAAGCCGCCCGGGATCTGCCGCACCGTGTCGAAATCAATCACGCACTCCTGTCCGCCGCTGACGTAAACCAGGCGGCGCAGAAGGTTGGTCCGAAAGGCGCTGATGGGATCGAGCCACTGGCCGGTGAGCAAATCCTCATATTGGCGGCCATCCTGGTAACCGAGGAAATCCTTCCGCACCGAAAACCAATCGAAGCGGTTGGTGCCGACGATCACCGTCCCGGCAATGAGCTGTTCGTAGGCGTCCATCGCCCGCCACAGGTCCTCCAGCTCGGCCGCATTGCGCAGCTTGAAGACCGAGGACGAAGACCACGACCGGCCATCCGGCGTGTTGTTGGTGAACCGCTGGTTCCACTTGTATTCCAGCGCGCGGGTCATAAAGAACATCCAGCGTTGCGCTTCTTCGAAGGAAAAATTCGCGACCAGCATGTCGCGCTGCGAAAGCAGTCGGTGCGAGGGGTCCGCAAACCAGCGGCCGGCCAGCTCTTCCTGATTCTGGGCCAGTTCGCTCTCGAGCTGCTGTTTTTCCCGCCAGAGGGCGGTGAACCGGCCCATCTCCTGTTTCAACAGCAGGGCGGCCTCCTGCGAGTCCAACGCCAGCGTGTTCATGCTCAGCAAGAGGGTCTTGATCCGGGCCTTGCTTTCGATCCCCTCAATCTCCGCCTGTTCCATGCCGGCTTGACGCTCCTTCTCGGCTTCGAGCTGTCCTTTCCATTCCTCGGCGCCGGCCTGAACCGCCGCATTGGCAACTTGCGCCGCGGCGCCCCACCACGCACTGGCGTTGGCCGCCTCGGCGGCGGCATTGGCGGCTTCCTGCGCGGCATTGATATGACCGATCTTTTCCGCAATGGACGCCCGCGTGTTGGCGTATTTGATATAGGCGTTGGTTACCGCGCCCGCCCGCCACAGCTCAATATCTATCTCCTTCTTCAGATTGGTGATCTCCGCCTGGTTGCGCTGTATGCGCAGCCGGGCCACCTCGAGGCTCTGCAACTGCTGCCAAAGCTCGCACCCCTCATTATCCTGCGGCGTGTCGTACTCCGCGTCGCCGGGATAGGCGCCCACGATTTCAAACAGACGATCCTCCGCTTCGGTGGTGAGCTGGCGAAACTGGGCCGCCAACTGGTCTTCATAACCCCGGTAGGTTTGGTAGGAGTTTCGAGCCGCGAGCCAATCGGTCTTGGCATGGTAGAGCGGGCCGACGGTATAAGCCGGGCTGAGGCGTTCCCGCAAGGCGTCGTAGGAATCGTAGTAGGTGGTCCCGCCGGTGAATTTCTGCACGAGCATGAGGAAGTCGGGCTCGAAGCCGAGAATGTTGCGCTTTCCCGCCAGGAACTGACGCAGGGTGGCCAACTCGTCCAGGCTTTGGGCGCAGCTCGCCATCGCCTCAGCCAGGCCGGCACCCTCGACTTCCGAGGGCACCAGGCCGGGGAAGACGCCGCGCAGCAGTTCGCCCTGCAGATACAGAAAACGCTGCGCTTCGCTAATCGTCGCCGAAGCTTGCGCCATGCCGGGGGTGGTGGCGAGACAGAGTTGCAGCCGGGCCAGCTCCCGCGCCGCGCGGCCGTAGTCATTCAAGAGTCCGTAGAGGACCACCAAGTCCTTGTAGCCTCCGAACAGCGGGTTGCTGTTGGTAATAACCGGGACCGGCACTCCGTTGCTCAGGTACGTCGCCGGATTCAAGCCCCGACTCGGAACGTGTTGCTGGAAGATCTGGTAACCCAGGGGCGGAGCGGGGGCGGCGGTGACGCCGAGGTGATTGGTCAGCAGGCTGAGGTAGGAGGCCAGGGCCTGGCGGGTGGAATGAAAAGCGTTGCTGTAGGCGGCGATCTCAGCGTCAATCACGAAAGCTGGCGGCGCCGAGGTCTGGGCAAACCGCGTGAACGCCGCGCCGGCCAGGGTTTGTCGCGCGAGGATGCCTTCGGCAACGGTTTGGTCATAGCGCAGGTCCAAAAGCAGGTGGCCCAGCAGCGCGCTGGCGGGCGCATTGGTCAATCCGCGCCGCAGGTGCTCCTGGGCCGCCTGGGCACGGTCGCGCGCCGCGGTGTCGTAATAATCCGAGAACTTGTCGAGTTGGGCGCGGACGCCGCTATCGTTGGTGTAGAGCAGGTCCTTATAGCGGAAAGCGGCGATGGCTTTGTCCGTGCCACTCGCGTCGGTCCAGTAAAGCATTTGCCTCACGTAAGCCGCGACGGCGTTTTCATCCGCGTAATTCGGCTGGGCCTGCACCGCGGCGGACAGGGCACACAAGCCAAGACAGAGGCAGCGCATCAGTGAGGCGGAGAGGGCCCCCACTCCGGTCACGCGGAACAGCGCCGAACCCCGCCCGGGACCTGCGGTTGCCGGCGGGGCTGTCCAGCGGGGCAGAGCCCGGCCGGACTCCAAAAACGTGCGGTCGCCTGGAGCTGTCAAAGGGATGAAGCCCGCGCTGAAAGGGAAATCTGAGTTCATAGTAGCCTCGACGTTGGAAAGTTTCATGGTTGCATCTCCCCCGGGTTTCATGGTGTGAACGGTGTCAAAGGCACTTCGTTGGTCGAGGGTTTCGGCGGCGGCTTGAGCAGTAGGAAGGTCCCCTCAAGGGCCGTGTCGAGGTGGGGCTGGTTGGGCACCGCGCTCACCAGCAGGGCCGAGCCTTGGAGCCGGCCGGCACTGACGCTTTGGCCGGACTGGCCGTTGGCGGCGGTCAATCGCAAGTCCAGGCGATGCGACGTGCTGAACAGCGGGCTGCCGGTCAACGCGGGAAGCGGGATGTTCGTCGCAACCGCCAGGAATTGGTCCGCCGTAAACCGCAATTCGGCCAGCGGCAGACCCGGCAGGCTGGTGGGGAAAAACCCTGCCTGGTCACTCCGGAGAAGGCCTTCCGCACCCGCAGCGGTCCGGCTGATTTGCAGCACAAACTCCACCGCGCCCATTTGAGTTCGCAGGACGCCCTGCCATTCCGCGTCGTTTTCTTCGACCGTCACGCGGCTTTCCTCGATGCCAGGCAACTCATAGTTCACGCCGGCATCCAGGCGCAGCGTCAGGCAGCGCACGGGGTCAATGACGGCGTTGTCCGCAAACGGCATGGGAATGACGGCCGTGGTGCCGTTGACATGGACCGTGCCATTGCTGGTGCCCCCGGAGCCCGTCCAGGTGTAGCTCACCAGGCCGGCATACGGCCCGTTGAACACGATGACAGGACCCAGCCAGCTTGCTCCCTCATCCACGGCAAAGTCCGTGACGCCCAGGTTGGCACTGAGCAGGCGGAATGCTTTGACCCGATAGAAACCCAAACCGGGCTGGGGCGGGCCTGCATCCACCGCGAAGAGGCCGCCACCGAGATCAGTGACGTTGGTCGCCGCCACCCAGACATTCGTTGGGAAAAGATCGGAGCGGTACTCCACCGCGTAATTGGTGGATCCGGTGCCGGCATCCACCAGGCGAAACTGCCAGGTCTGGGCCGACGCCGGTTTTGCGTCAGTCAGATAGAGCAACGGAGTGCTCAGTTGCGGCAGCACCGTCACCACCAGTGTCTCTGTGGTCGTCGTGGAATTATCCGTCGCGCCCACTGCAATAACCGCAGTGCCGGAATGCTCAGGGTCCGGGGAAAGGCTCAAACTGCGATTGCCGCCGGAGCCGCTCAGCACAACGCTGCCGGCTGGGAACAGCACCGGATTGTTGCAGCGGGCTTCCACCTGCAACGCTCCCGCAGGCGTGTCCGGGTCCCAAAGGCCAAACGGGACCGTGATGCTCCCGCCCTGAGGCAGCGTCTGATCAACCAGTCCCGTGAGCACCGGCGCGCTGGCTTGCGATCCCGGCAAGGTGATCGTCATGTCCGCTCCCTCGGTGACTCCCACGCTGTTGGATGCCACCACCCGGTAATGATAGGTCATCCAGGGAAGCAGCCCCGACACGGCGGCGCCCATCTCCACCTCCTCCAGCCCGCTGCCGACATTCGTGTTCGCGGTGACCCCGCCATACTTCGTCGTCAAACCGTATTCCACCCACGCCATCGTCTCCGCCCATCGCGGATTCACCGTTCCCCGCAGCACAGCTCCCGTGGAACTGACAGCGGTGGCGGCAAGTGTCGTGACCGCCGGCGGCCAGACGTAGAAGCGCCCTTCGGCAGCAAAGGGTGATCCCCTGAAGCCACCGTCCACGGCCTGCACACTCCAGTAGTAGTCGGCCTGGGACAGGTTGCCCAACAACACAGAAACTTGATGCTGAACACTGCCCATGGCGGGCAGGCGGCGGAGTCCGGTATCCAGCGCGGCCTGCGGCGCGAACACATCCGCGGCGCCGGGGGCGGTGCCGACCCGCAAATTGTAGGTGAGTGTGTCTGAAGGTGTCTGCTCGTCCGTTGCGGGAGTCCAAGCCAGGTGGATGCTGGCGCCCACCCTGTTGGCGGTCAGTTGCGTCGGGGCGTTCGGCGGCGTATTCGTCACCGTGCTGATGTTCCGCCACACCTGGGCCACCTTGCTGGCGCCGGACCTGCCTGCCAACAGGATGTCCAGCCGCCCGTCGTTGTCATAATCGCCCCAGGCAGCGGATCCGTAGATTAGCCCCGGAAGCCCAAGGTTGAGATTGGTGAAGCCACTGCCCGTGTTTCGCCAAACTTGAGTAACCGACGGACCGGAACTGGACCCGCCGGTGGCGCCAGCCAGCAGGAAATCCAGGCGCCCGTCGTTGTCAAAATCGCCCCAGGCGACGGACCCGCCCCAAACATTGGGCAGGCCGGCAACCGGCACGTTGGTGAAGCCGGTTCCAGTGTTTCGCCATAACTGCGTCACAGGGCTGGGCACGGCGTTGATCCCGGTAACCAGGAAATCCAGCCGCCCATCGTTGTCATAATCGCCCCAGGCGACCGAGCCGCTTCGCACGGCCGGCAGGTCCGGAATGGGCACATGGGTGAAGCCATTGCCCGTGTTCCGCCATAGTTGAGTGATCGGGGGGCTGCTGCTGTAAACGCCCGCTCTGCCTGCCAACAGGAAATCCAACCACCCGTCGTTGTCAAAATCGCCCCAAGCGACTGCGCTATTCTTAACCCCTGGCAAGCCGGGGATGGGAACGTGGCTGAAGTTGCTGCCTGTGTTCCGCCACAATTCGGCAACCGGGTTGCTGTCACGGCCGCTGCCAGTGAGCAGCAAGTCCAGGCGGCCGTCGTTGTCAAAATCTCCCCAAGCGCTGGAGCTGGAGTAGGAACTGACCCCTGGCAGGGCCGGAATGGCCGCGTTGGTGAAGCCGCTGCCCGTGTTGCGCCAGACTTGGGCAACGCCGCCGGAATCTGAATAATTGGTTTCGCCCGTCAGGAGAAAGTCCAATCGCCCGTCATTGTCATAATCGCTCCAGGCCACAGAACCGTATTGGACCCCCAGCAAACCCGGAATGGGAACGTTGGCAAAGCCGCTGCCAGTGTTTCGCCAAAGCTGGGCCGCGAGGTGTATTCCGTCCAGGTCACCCGTCAACAAAAAGTCCAGCCGTCCGTCGCTGTCATAATCACCCCAGGCCACGTCGCCCATCTCCACCGGCGGCAGCGCCACGTTCAGGTTCGTGAAGGGCAGGATGGTAACCATAATGTTGGGTTGATAGGGCCCCGCGTCGAGCCAGCGCCAGGGCATCGAACTCCAGCCAAAGCCCGAGCTGCCGGTGACCTTGGTGTAACAGGGCATTCCGCCACCCGAGCCGCTGGTTCCGTAAAGGCCCGTTCCAAACACCAAGCCGTAAATCCCGGCCGGAACGTTGGTCGCAAATGGAACTGTCACTATCTCCGGGGTGGCCCCAACATGGGCTTCAAAGGTACGATACGCCCAGACCTCGCCGGGGTTAAAGGGCACTCCCGCCGAGGGATTCCCCACCGGCAGCGCACTCATCGAAGCCAGCGGTACCAGCGCGGCAAAATAGGTGCCCGAAATATTCTTAAACGCTCCTCCCACGGAGAGCAGTGTGACCGGCGCCTGAATGGCAAATCGAGCCCCCAGGAACTGGTCCCACTCCAAGGCGCTGGTCCAGGCGACCGGAGGGCCAATGGGGTTGGACAGGACGGCTTGAGCCGGCAATTGCCGCGGCAACGCCAGGACAAAGAGAAGGCCGGTTAGTTGAAGAGCTTTGGTTTTCATGGAGATGGGTTTCCAGACTCTCTTGACTTCGCGAATAAGGAACTTGTTTCACCGCGTCATCACCAACAATTCGCGTCGAGGCACCGTGCCGCCACTCCAACCCTCGGCCAACTCCTTCGCCACCCGGCGGCTTCACGGAGGCATAAAGTCCCTCGCGCTTTGTTTGGCTAATACGCTATCATGAGCCCGGCGCAGACCATTTGCCTAGGGGGCGAAAGTTTGGAAAAAGGAGTGTTTGTTTGGATTTCTGCGTCACGGCGGCCGCAATCCGCGGCCGCGGAGACCCCAGGCGCTGCCTGAAGGCGAAGTCTCCGCCGCAGGGAGGCGAGTTTGAATCCCGCCGCCGATTTGAACGCACCGGGCGCGGAGTCCGCCGCTGGATGCCTTGCTGAGGCCTCAACCGCTTTCAGGGGGGGATCACCGGGCCGCGAACTTGCGAGGGGCGAGGCCTACGCACCGGGCGCCGGGACGCTGATCCGCATCGTCTCGCGCCAGACTTTTGGGGACAGGCCGGTCGCCTTCCGGAATACGGAGCGGAAGCGCTCCTCACTTGTGTAACCAACCGCGAAAGCCACCTCGGTTGAGGTTTTGGCACAATCCCCCAGGAGCCCTTTCGCCTTCTGAACCCGCAGGTCGGTAAGGTAGGTTTTGAAGGGAATCCCAACGACGCGGGAAAAGAGCGCCGAGAGGTAGGCGGCATTCATTTTCAGATCCCGGGCTAACGCTCGCAGCGTGAGTGGTTTGGCGAAGCCCAGTTCGATTCGTTCCAACAGGCCGTGAACAATTTGTTCCGGGCGCGTTTCCAATCCGGACCGGCGGGGCAGCTCGGGTGCGCCCGGCAGGTAACGTTGGAGCGTGTTGTGCAATCGGGACTGTTCTCTTTCCAGCGCAACCACCACCCGCCCGGCGCGGTCCAAGTCGGCTTGCTGCAAATCATTCACACTGGCGGTTTGAACCTGTCCAATAATGAATTGGAGTAGTCGTCTGGCGCGGAGAAACTTCAGCCGGCTGAGCACGGTCGCTCCCGCCCGCTTGAGCTGATCCGCCACCTCTCGTCCCGAGCGCTTTCCGCCATCCGCCTCGGAACAAGGAAGTTCCAGGGCCTGCAAGTAAGCGACACCGAGCGTCTCCTCCCTCAGGCGAATGGGGAGCCAATAATTCCGTACGCCCAGTGGGCAGGTGAAGCCATGGCCACGTTCCGATTCGAGCGCGACAGCCAGGTGGTGGGGGCCGCAGGCCCGGCAATTCGGAAGCAGATGCGACCCGCTCAGCCTGCAACACGCTGAGCAGCCACCCGGCAACTTCCGTAACTCCTGCCCCGCGGCGAGGGGCGAAAGCCAGGCGATGTGGAAATGGAGACCTGTGAAATCTGCGAAGAGCCGGTCCAGGACGGATCCCAGATGTTTGCGAACCAATGCCCGGTATTTTCTTTGCAGCAACCGTTCGCCAGGGGAGGCGGCCGACTTTGTTGGGGTTCTTTTTGCCGCGCTTGAAACGCCAGGCGTTTCCAGAGGCACCTTGGTCGAAGTTCCCGGCGTGCTCATGGGATTGCTTTTCACCGTACAGTGTCCTTCCTCGAACTACAATCATAAGTTCTGATCCATGAGCCACTCCGCCATGCAACGACGCACGGAGTGCGCACAATCCTGTACCCCTTGCGCCCCGCAGCCTGCCTCTGCGCGCCAGCTTCTCCTCTGCTCATCCGCACGACCTCCGGCTCCCGGATGAAGCCTGGATACTTCGGTGTGGTTGGACCTTGGGATGCGCCCCCCAACGGGTGGCTGGAATTGGCTTGGGTGGTCAAATCGCAACACTTGGCCTGGCTTGAAGACGCCGGACTTCGCTTGCCGATATGATTCTTCAATACGTTAGAAATCAGATAGTTATGGTTTTTTGAGAAAACCTCCCGTCCGCTTGGCAAGGCGGTTGCTTTGGGGCGGTCCAGCGCGAGTTGTGCATCGGAAACAGCGACGGGTTTTGTCGAGCTAACTGCTTTGCTGGCAGCCAGCCTCGCGACCGCGCAGCGAATGGCAGACGAGTTTTATGAAACGAATTGAAGCGATAATCAAACCTTTCAAGCTGGAAGAAGTGAAGGATGCCCTGGCTGAAGTGGGCATCGAAGGGATGACGGTGGTCGAGGTCAAAGGTTTTGGCCGCCAGAAAGGGCATACGGAAATCTACCGCGGAAGTGAGTACACGGTGGATTTTCTGCCGAAAATCAAGATTGAGCTCGTGTTGACCGACGACAAGCTGGACGCGGCTGTGGCGGCGATTGTGAAGTCGGCCAAGACGGGCAAGATTGGGGACGGCAAGGTGTTTGTGTCGAATGTCGAGCAGGCCATTCGCATTCGGACCGAGGAGCAGGGGGACCGGGCGATATAAGTTCGCGAGCAAGGATCAATCGTATTACTGCTGAATCTCTTACCAACCACTTTCCATGAAAAAATTCATCTTAATGACTCTTCTGACCGGCGCAGTCTGCGCCACGTTGTTTGCCGCCGAGCCGCCTGCGGCCGACGCCACGGCGGTGGTTGCGGCCGCGGGGGAAGCTGCCAAGGAAACGCCGCAACTGAATCCCGGAGACACCGCGTGGATGATCACCGCAACGGCGCTGGTGCTGTTCATGACGCTGCCGGGCCTGGCGCTGTTCTACGGCGGGCTGGTGCGGGCAAAGAATGTGCTGACCGTCCTGGTGCAATGCTTTGCGCTGGCCAGCATCATCACGGTTCTGTGGGTGGTGTTTGGTTACAGTCTGGCGTTCGAGACCAGTGGCATGTCCAAGGGAGTCACCAATTTTCATTCGTTCATCGGCAGTTTGGGCAAGGGATTTCTCAAAGGCATCACACCCGGGTCGCTGACGATGACCATTCCCGAAGCGGTCTTTGTCACGTTCCAGCTCACGTTTGCCATCATCACGCCGGCGCTGATTGTCGGCGCGTTTGCCGAGCGGATGAAATTCAGCGCCATGCTGATCTTTACGCTCACCTGGTTCGTCTTCTCCTACCTGCCCATCTGCCACATGGCCTGGTCGGGTGACGGCGCCCTCTTTTGGGATTGGGGCGTGCTGGATTTTGCTGGGGGCACCGTGGTGCACATCAATGCCGGTATTGCGGGCCTGGCCGCAGCCTTGGTCACGGGCAAGCGCAAGGGCTTTGGCAGGGAGCCGCTCCCGCCGCACAACGTGCCGATGACCATCATTGGCGCCTCCATGCTGTGGGTGGGCTGGTTTGGATTCAACGCCGGCAGCGCGCTGGCGGCCAACGGCACCGCCGGCATGGCGATGTTGGTGACCCAGGTGGCCACCGGCACGGCAGCGGCGACGTGGATGCTTTGGGAATGGTGCCGGAGCGGCAAACCGACGGCCGTGGGACTGGCCACGGGGGCGGTGGCGGGACTGGTCGCCATTACACCCGCCTCGGGAACCGCCGGGCCGTTAGGCGCCCTGATTATTGGGGTGGTGGCCTCGACCTTCTGCTATTTTGCCGCGACCAGCGTCAAACGAGCGCTGGGCTATGATGACAGTCTGGATGTCTTTGGGGTGCATGGCGTCGGCGGAATCGTCGGGGCACTGCTGACCGGCATCACTGCCAGCGCCGCCCTCGGGGGTACCCCCCCCGACGGCTATACCGTGGCCGGCCAGCTCTTCGCCCAGTTCAAGAGCGTGTTGGTGACCGTGGTGTGGAGCGCCGTGGTGTCTGTCGTGGCGCTGTATCTGGCCAAGGCGACCGTCGGGCTGCGCGTCAGCGAAGAGGTCGAGCATGCCGGCCTGGACCTGTCCGAGCATGGCGAGGAGGGCTATCACACCGCCGCGTCGCGATAGAGTGATTTGCCTGAGCGGGAACCTTGCCTGGCGACTGCCAGGCGGGTTTCCGCCAGGCCTGAAAACCGAAGCAAAGCAAACAATCAAATCATAGATGGAAACATAAGTTCATGAGTACACCCAAGAGCGTAATTGAGATGGCCCGGAAAGCCGGGGCGAAGATGTTCGACATCAAGTTTGTGGACACGTTTGGGACGTGGCAGCATTTCAGTTGTCCGATTCGGGAGCTGAGCGAGGAGATTTTCACCGAGGGGCTGGGGTTTGACGGGTCGAGCATCCGGGGCTGGAAGAGCATTGAGGCGTCGGACATGCTGGCGATGCCGGACCCGGCGACGGCGTTTATGGATCCGT
>JARKQH010000356.1 GCA_029974925.1 Verrucomicrobiota bacterium | reverse complement strand
GCGAGGTGCCGCAGACGGAAAAGACTCCCTTCTACCCCCGCAGTCCCTACGGTTGCGCGAAAGTTTTCTCCTACTGGATTACCGTCAATTATCGGGAGTCCTACAACATGCATTGCAGCAACGGCATCCTGTTCAACCACGAGTCTCCGCGCCGGGGCGAAACGTTCGTCACGCGCAAAATCACCCGGGCGGTTGCCCACATCAAAGCCGGGCTGCAGCAGAAACTTTATCTGGGCAACCTCGATGCCAAACGCGACTGGGGCTACGCCAAGGAATATGTGGAAGCGATGTGGCTCATGCTCCAGCAGGACAAACCCGACGACTACGTCATCGCCACCAACGAAACCCATTCCGTCCGGGAATTTCTCGAGGTGGCGTTCGGCCACGTGGGACTGGACTGGCGGGACTACGTCGAGATTGACCCGCGCTATTACCGCCCCGCGGAAGTGGATTTGCTTATCGGGGATTACAGCAAAGCCAAACGCCAGCTCGGCTGGGAGCCGCGGACCAAGTTCGTGGACTTGGTCAAGCTCATGGTGGATGCCGACATCGAACTGCTCCGGCGGCATCGCCAGGGGCAAATCCGCGTCAGCAGTTGACCGCGGCGGCGCTCTGCCCCACAGCGTTTTGCATCGGCCAAACCGGGTGGGAATCCACGCCGGCCGAAGCGGACCAACCGTCCAAATTCTGGACAGTTGGCGCTGTCCTGTGATGAGACACTCCCAGCCGACGCCCCAACACGAGCCAAGCCCCCGGTTCCCACTGGGGGCTGCGGGTGGCCGCGGCCTCTGCGTGGCGGCGGAAGCGAACGCTAAGCTCCAATTGTCTGCGTTTGGCTTTCAAACGCCGTTGGGTGCGCCACTCCTGGGTTTGCAAGCGGAACAGGTATCCCACCAAGGCCAGGGAAAGCATCACCAACCATGCGATTGCGCCCGCGAGGGCAAGCGAGTGAAACGAAGTCAGCATACGCCGCTCGAAGGCAGCAGGCTGCGTTCCAAACTCCCGCAGGCTGAAGCTATTGCGTCGAAACCGGCCCCAAGGCGGATCGGGGAATCGTGATCGAGTCGCCGGGCTTCAACCGGCTGAAATTCACGTTGGGGTTTGCCGCCTGAATCGCGCTCACCGGCACGCCGTGGATGAGCGCAATAACGGGAAGCGTGTCTCCTTGGCGGAGGGTGTAAATCCGGCGCGGGGGCGTCGTAACCTGCGGCGGCTCCGGCGGCAATTCCTGCCCTGTGGCCACGGTTGTGGCTTTAAGCTGGTCCAGGGCGAGCTGGTTGATTTCGATCTGCTTTTGCGCGGCGGTCAGGTTGGTGTTGGCCTGGATGCTGGCGAGTTGCTCGGCTGCCGCAAGGTTAACCAGGTAAATCTTCCGGGCACTTTCCGGCTCGCCAGCCTCGCGCGCCGCCGCCACGGCCTCGCGATAGAGGGGGTCCTGCAACAGCCGATACTCCTCATAGCGTTTGGGGCCCAGTGCGAGCCGGATCGCGTTTTCGCGCTGCTCCTCGAGCGCCTTGCGGGCGCTGACCGTGTTGGGGTCCGTGCCCGGTCCAAGCAACTCGATTCTCTGATCCAAATTGTCGGTGGCCCGGAAGACCGCGCGGAATTCGTCGGCTGTGGGGTTGAAGAATTGAAGCTGGCCGAACAGCGCGCGCCAATTGCTCGCGTTTTGAGAATAGCGAAGCAGAAACTCCTCGAGCTGCTGCGGCGCCAGGACGCGGCTCAACTCGTCCCGCGTTTGCTGTCGGAGGCGGGCCAGCTCGACCGGGTCCGGCGCCAGCCCCGCCTGCTGCCGTTCCTCGAGGTAAGCCCGCAAACGGTCCTCCGAGCGCGCGCTGATCTCCTGAATGGCCTCTTTGGTTTCCGCCGGCAAATAACCGAGGACCGGGCCATCCAGGGCGATGCCCTGGCGGCTGGGCCGGGCGAGGTTGGTGAGGTCCCGCGCTTCCCAATTCGGCCCCAGCAACCGGGTCAGCAGCGCCCGGCGTTCCTCATCCAGCTCTCGCGCCTTTTGGACCGCCGCGGCCAGCACCTCCGCGTCCGGCTCGCTCCGCCACCATTGCTGGTCAGCGGTAATCACCTCGGTCGCCAGCCGTTTCGAGTAAAGGGCGTTGACGTCGGCAATAATGATGTCTCGAATGGTCTGCTCGGGACAGCCGATATCCCGCAGGTTGGCGATGTACACGGCGTAATCCGGCGACTCGACCTCGCGCCAGGAGAAAAACTGGCGCCGCACGACGACGTTGGTCCGCACGGTTCCTGGAGCCGCCTCGCCTGCCATCGTTCCCGCGGGGTGCTGGGGGGGGCGGCCGGGCCGGGCTGGACGAAGGAGCCAGGCGGCGATCAATGCGAGATTGAGGCCGAGCGACACCACTGCCACCATGCGCCAGCGCATACTGCTTATGTACCCATTCTGCAGGCCCACGGCAAATTGAAAAACGGCCCGGGCAAAAAGTTGCGTGGATTTTAGCCTTGGCCTGCGGGCGGGCTTCCCGCTTAATTGCCCGCCGATGAAACAAAAAGCTTATGCGCGCGCGGGCGTGGACATTGACCTCGGCAACCAGGTCAAGGCCTCCCTTCCCCGCCTGCTGGCCGCCACCCGCCGGCCGGAGGTGCTCGGCAAAGTCGGTGGTTTCGGCGGCCTGTTCGCCCTCGACACCCGCAAGTACCGCCAGCCGGTGCTCGTTTCGAGCGTGGACGGCGTCGGCACCAAGCTCAAAATCGCCTTCGCCCTCGACCGGCATGACACCATCGGCCAGGACCTGGTCAATCATTGCGTCAACGATATTGCGGTGTTGGGCGCCGAACCGCTCTTTTTCCTGGATTACCTTGGCACCGGCAAGCTCGAGCCCCGCGTTTTCACTGAAATCATCGCCGGCTTTGCCAGGGCCTGCGCGGAAAACCGTTGCGCCCTCATCGGCGGCGAAACGGCCCAAATGCCCGGGTTTTACCAGCCAGGCGAATATGACGTTTGCGGCACCATCGTCGGCGTTGTTGAAAAAAGCCGCATGCTCGACGGCAGATTCATCCGGGCCGGGGACCTGATTCTCGGCATGGCCTCGAGCGGCCTGCACACCAACGGCTATTCGCTGGCCCGAAAAATCCTCTTTGAGGACCTGAAGCTCAAGCCCACCAGCCGCCTGCCCGGATTCAAATCCACGGTGGGCGAGGAGCTGCTCAAGGTTCATGTCAGCTACGGGCGCGCCATTCTCAAGCTGCTCCGGCGTTTGAACCCCGCGACCGCGGGCACAGGGCGCCGCCAGCCCGCCGTCAAGGGCCTCGCCCACATCACCGGCGGCGGTTTCATTGACAACGTTCCGCGCATTCTCCCGAAGAATTGCGACGCCGTTATTCGCAAAGGCGCCTGGGAGGTGCCCCCCATCTTCACGCTCCTTCAGGAACGCGGGCGGGTGCCTGAAGCCGAGTTGTACCAGGTTTTTAATATGGGGATCGGCATGATCGCCGTGGTCGCTGCCGACGCCGCGGAAAAGGCTCGCCGCCTCCTTGAAACCGAAGGCCATCGTTGCTGGCTCATCGGCCAGATCGTCCCGGGCCGCGGCCGCACCGTCATCCAGTAACTTCCCCGCGCGGCCTGGCCCACTGGCGGTAACGGAAGGGCTTGCTTGGTGTTGAACGGAATTCCAAGGCCGAACGGCGCCGGCCGAGAGGGCGAAGCCTCTTCCATGGCAGCGGCTGTTCAAGCAGGGGTGCCAGGGAGGGCCGGGTCATCGGCCGCGGAGCCGTGACAGGAGCGGAGCAAAGCCAGGCGCAAGCCTTTTCGTTGATGCCGGCGAACGAGCTCCCTTGGCAAACCCGCCGCAGAAAGCTCTTCGCGCAAGCGCCAAACAATGGTATCCAGGTTTTCCCGGGTGACCGGCCTCCCGGCTTTCTCACCGAGCGCCTTGCAGATTTCGGCAACAGTTTTCCAACCGACGAACTGATCCTCAATCCGGCCGCCCGGCGCGATCAGCAGCTCAAGCAAGACCCCCGTTTGACCGCTGAGCTCCACCTCGCATTGACCATCAACCAGCGCTTTGAAGCCTCCGCCCGGCCGCGGGAACACCACGACCCGTTGAACTCCGCGCTCGGCCTTCAGAACCAAGAGCGCCTTGTCGAGGGAGTTTTCTTCCTTGACGTTGGCCAGAACCTGGCCAACGGAGGCGGGGTTCAACAACAAAGCCGGCTTTTTGACGCACTCGGACAGTTGAAAGGCCAAATCATCCAACCGTTCCCCCACCGCGTAGAGGCGCCGGGAAAGCCGCTCCACTTCAAGCTGCATTTCGCCCAGCAGCCGCTTGAGCCGTTCAAGAGGATCTTGCGCCATACTTCACCGGGGTTTCGGGGCTCAAGTCGCGCCCCGAGAACCGCACAATTTTCGACCCAGATTCTAGCTGACGACAAAGCCCCGGCCCATGGCATCAACCTCCTCAATCACTGGGGCCGCTGTCAGGACCACCCGAAGTGTTGATGGAGCGTCACTTGGCGGCGTTGGGCGGGCCGGGGCGCGGGATCCCTTTGCCTGGACCTTCCCTGGCTGGCTTGTCCGCCACCTTGAATTTTCCGCGCGACGTGAGGCGCTCACGAGGGAGCCGGGGAGCGGGCGTTTGTCAAGTAATTAAAAACCTGGCCCGGCGGTCGCTCATCCTCTCCCAGGCGCCCCGCGCCCGCCTGGCCCGCTCTGCATCCCGCCGCCCTCAGTGCCGGGGCGCAAATGAGCCCCGGGGGGTTTGGGAGACTCAGGCAGAAGATCCCCCAACGCGGCCGCCAACGTTGCGTCTATCAACAGTTCATTGACCAGGCCAAGCCTGACGATTTCGAGGATCATGTCGGCTTTGGCCGCCCCTGCTGCGAGCACAATCACGCCGGGCGCGCCGTTCGGCTTGGCGGCGCGCGCCACTCGCTCCAAATGCGTGTTGTTGAGGCCTGTCCATCCCGCGTTCAAACTTTGGACCAGCCGCTGGCTTGGGGCATCCAGGTTGCGCCGCGCCACGAGCCAGCCGCCGATGTCGCCGTGGACAAGCCGGGCCAGTTCGGCTTCGGTAAGCCCATCCTCCTGGATAATGCGTTCGAGAATGAAGTCGCCCGTTTTCAGATAAGCCGCGCTGCCGGGGGGCGGCATGCGGCGGTTGGGAGGGGTGCCGTCGGCAACGATGATGCCCGTGCCGCTGATGATGGTGTCAACCCGCTCGACCCAGGGAAGTTGGGCCCCGTTCCCTTGACAAAAAATCTCGCGGTAGCCGGGGATGCCTTGGAGGAAGTCCTGCCAGGCGGCGGCGATATTCGGGTTCGCGAAAAAAAACCGCGGCAGGTAGGCCGGCACGCCGACCAAACAGGGCTGGTCGGAGTGATTCTCAGGGTTGATGGCTTTGCCAAGGTCCGCGGCCAGGCTCGAGGCCGAGTAAGGCACCTGCCCCAGGTTCATGAGATGGACGGGATCGCCGCACAGTGGAATAACCTGGGGCGGTTGCGCCACTTCGGAAGCGGCCGCATCCAGGCAGCCGGGGAGCTGGGAAACGGCGCGCTGCACGCTTCGCCCCCACAGAATGCCAATAATCCGGGCCCGTCCTAGCAAATCCGCAAGGCTTCGGGCGGCGGCGTTCGAAAAGGCGTCATCGCCATCGGGCATAACCCGCACCTCGAGATGCCACCCCTGTGGCGCGCGAAGCCGCAACTTCCGGCTCAGGTCTTGACTGACAAAGTAGCGGCGGTCCACCTCCTGCAGGTCGTCCGCGCTGACCTTGTGCCTCAAGAAGCCTGGCCACCGCGCCAGGTAGTTCTCTTTCTGGGCAAAGGCGATCAAGCGCGAAACTTCCGGCTGGCTGCGGCCAATCCGCTGCGCAATCTGCGACTGGGTGAATCCGAGGCTTCGCAAGCGCGCGGCGGCGATGGCCTCCAAGCGGTATTCCTTGTTGGGCTGACGGGCGGGTCGGGGCATAGTTTGAGAAGGTTCTAGATTACTTCTTCAGGATAATTCCGCGGCAGCGCCGAAACAAGTCTGCCCGATGCTTGGGCTTGGAATATACATGCGGCCACTGGCATACATATTTGCGTTGGAGCCCCCTGATGCTCCTCTCCGCGAGTGGACAGCGGTGGGAGCTGTAGCCTTACTTACGGCATGAGTTCAACTGCCATCAATTACGATCTGTTGCATTCCGGTCGTAGGGCCAGATTGAACCCGGTCCCATCATCAAGAACCTCCCAACCCCGGAGCGAAAATTATGTTGTACCCCATGCAAAACAAATCATTGGCATTCCAGGCATTGTGGCATGTGTACCTGGCAATGAGACTTCTGATGAAGCACATCCGCAGCGAGGATGCGAAGACGGCCGAGCTGGCGGACAAGATGCTGAACGGCGTTTCCGGCCTGGCCGGCACCGCCGAGGCACCTGGCCGCGAAGCGGAAATGCCCTCCGGCGCCGCCGCGGCGGAACCGGCTCCGCCCTCCTCCGCAGAAGCGCCTGCCGCGAAAGTTGAAGGCGCGGCAGGGCGGTTCCTCACCGTTGACACAGTTGAAATAACGGGGCGGCTCGGAACCAAAGATCAACGGGAGTTGCGGATCAACGGCCATCTGAGTCTTCAGCTCGGGCGGCAGCTCCACCTGATCCTGTTAATCCTCGCCTGGCTGCCGAAGTGTGCCCGCCGCGCGGCCGAAGCCGGCGCACCCCCCCTGCCGCAATTTCTTCCGGTGAGCGCGATTGTGGCCATCGTAATCGAGCTGACCCAGGAGGGGTCACTGCTGGCCGGCTGCTGGTCCGACCCGGTAGAGGCGGACGTGTATCGCCATATTTGCCGAATACGCAAGAAACTCCGCCGGAAAGGCGGCAACCCCAACTTGATCGAGAGCGGCCAGCCTCAGGCCGGGTATCGGTTGTCCACGGCCGTGAGCAACATCATTCTCGATCACGCCGCGGACCCTCCTGAGGAGTTTTGGCTGAAGATGTTCCAAAAGGTGCTCCAGAAACGGTGACCTCCGGGCGCCAATAGCGCAAAGCGGGGCGCCCTGCCTCTGGCGCGAGGTTTGCAGGCCGGCTTGGGGGACAAACCGCGCCGGAGCCCAAAGGCAGAAACGAGTGTCTTCCGCCCCCACGGGCCACCGGTGGCGACCCGGCCGCGCGCCTGGACCGGCGAAGATTTTGATTTTATCGGAGGCCAAACTGCGGCATGGTGGGAGCATGGGTAAACGACGCGAGGCGCGGGAGCGCGCCGTTCAGTTTTTATTTCAATATGAGATGAACCCGCCCGACGATCTCGAGGCGGCATTGGATGAGTTTTGGAAGTCGCAGCGGGCGGCGGCCATCGCGGAGGAGAAAGGGCGGGCGACGTGGGGTCAGGCCGTGGAGCTGCCGCCGCCCTCGGCCGACGAGGTGGCGGTGCGGCTTTTCGCCGATCCGCTGATTCGGGGCACAATCCAGCATCGGGACCAGGCCGACGAGCTGATCCGCCGGCACGCCAAAAACTGGGAACTGCATCGGATCGCGGCGGTGGACCGGAATATTCTGCGGCTGGCCATTTATGAAATGCTGCACCGGGAGGACATTCCCCCGGTGGTCAGCATCAATGAAGCGGTGGATATCGCCAAGAAGTTCTCGACGCAGGACAGCGGCAAGTTCGTGAATGGCATCCTGGACAAAGTCAAAACGGAATTGCCCCGCCCGGCGCGGGAAGTCAAATAGGGGGAACGAGCCTGCTGTCAGTCCATCGGATGTTTGCCGACCTCCATCTTCACAGTCGCTACTCGGACGGGACCTACGAGCCCGGGCAGTTGGTGGCGGAAGCCCGCCGGCATGGCCTTGGGGTGATCGCCCTCACGGACCATGACACGGTGGAAGGCTGCGCGCCGGCGGCCGCGGCGTGTGCGGCCGCGGGCCTGGAGTTTGTTCCCGGCACCGAGCTCACGGCCGAGAAGGACGGGCATGAGCTGCATATTCTGGGGTATTATATTGACGTTGAGCACCAGCCGCTGCTGGCGGAGATCCGCCGGTTCCAGGCCGTGCGGCAGGACCGCATCCGGGAGATCGTGGCGCGGTTGAACCGCCTCCAAGTCCCGCTCCAGGCCGAGGAGGTGTTTGCCCTGGCCAACTGTCGGGCGCCCGGACGTCCGCATGTGGCCCGGGCGCTGGTGCGAGCCGGGCTGTGCGGGACGCTGGACGAGGCCTTCGAACGGTTCCTGAAGCAGAACCGGCCGGCGTGGGTGCCGAAGTTCAAGATGTCGGCGGCTCGAGCCATTGAGCTGGTGCATCAGGCGGGCGGGGTGGCGGTGATGGCGCATCCGGGGCTGAACCATTCGGACGAATTGATTCCGGAGATGGTGGGGGCGGGGCTGGACGGTCTGGAGTGCTTTCACACCAAGCACTCGACGGCGATGGCCGAGCATTATTTGGAACTGGCCGACCAATACCATTTGCTGGTGACGGGCGGTTCGGACTGTCACGGCCTGAGCAAGGGCCGGCCTTTGATCGGCACCATCCGCCTGCATTATGAACACGTCGTGGCGCTCCGGCAGCGCGCGGTCCAACGCCGGGCGGCGGCCGGGCTGCCGCCCCCGCCCCGGCCCACCTGAGCCTCCCTTCAATCCTTTCCCCTCGCGGACTTTCCGAGAATTTTTCATCATGGGCTTGTTCGACAAATTCAAAAGCGGGCTCCTCAAGACGCATCAACGCCTCACGCACGAAATCAAGCGCATCCTCACGCGGTCGCCGCGGCTCGAGGCGGCGGACCTCGAGGAGCTGGAGGCGGCGCTGATCGGCGCGGACCTGGGCATGGAAATGACCACGCGGATTGTCGAGGCGGTCCGCACGGCGTACGAATCGCAGGGCAAGGCCGGTCTGGACATTTTCGGCATCGCCGCCCGCGAGGTGAGGGAAAGCCTTGGCAAGGCCGGCGACGGGCTGCGGCGGCAGCCCGGCTCGACCACGGTGGTTTCGATCGTGGGGGTCAACGGCACCGGCAAAACCACCACGGCGGCAAAACTGGCGTACTGGGTGCGGAACCGCGGCGACACGGCCTGTCTGGCGGCTTGCGACACGTTTCGCGCGGCAGCCATCGAGCAACTCAAGCTCTGGGGACAGCGGCTCAACGTGGAAGTGATCGCCGGCGCGTATGGGGCCGACCCCGCCGCGGTGGCGCATGATGCGGTGGCGGCGGCGCTGGCGCGGAACACGGCCTATTTGTTCGTGGACACCGCCGGCCGGCTGCACACCAAGCACAACCTGATGCAGGAGCTGCAGAAGGTGCATCGGGTCATGGCGCGGCAACTGGCCGGCGCGCCCCACGAGGTGTTGCTGGTGCTGGATGCGACAACCGGGATGAACGCCTTGAACCAGGCGCGCGAGTTTCACAAGGCGGTGCCGCTCACCGGCCTGGTCGTCACGAAACTCGACGGCACCAGCAAGGGCGGCATGGTGGTGGCGATCCAGAAGGAGCTCGGCATCCCGATCAAGTTTGTCGGCTTGGGCGAACAGCCGGACGATCTGCAACCGTTCGACCCGCAGCAGTTCGCCGAGGCCTTGTTCAAGGACTGACCAGCCGCCCCGGGCAATGACCGCCACCCCCTCGAGCTCCGGGACCGATGAACGCTTTCTGCGCGAAGCCCTCCGGCTGGCCCGCCGCGGATACGGCCTGACGTCGCCCAATCCCATGGTGGGGGCGGTCCTGGTCAGGAACGGCAAAGTCATCGGCCGCGGCTGGCACCATCGCGCGGGGCTGCCCCACGCGGAGATTGAAGCGATTCGTGACGCGGAACGGCGCGGCGCGCGCCCCGCCGGCGCGACGCTTTACGTCACGCTCGAGCCGTGTTGCACGCGCGGGCGGACTCCGCCCTGCACGGACGCCATTGTCGCCGCAGGCATCCGGCGGGTGGTGGTCGGGGCCACCGACCCGAACCCCCGACACCGGGGGCGGGCCTTCGAGCTGCTGCGCCGGGCCGGTGTGCGCGTCACGCACGGCCTCCTGGCCGAAGAATGCGCGCGGCTCAACGAGGCGTTCAACCATTGGATTGTCCAGGGCACCCCCTGGGTAACCGTCAAAGCCGCCATGACGCTCGACGGCAAAATCGCCACCGCGGCCGGGGAGTCGAAGTGGATCACGGGGGAGGCCGCCCGCGCCTTCGCCATGAGGCTTCGGTTTGGCGCGGATGCCGTGCTGGTGGGCGTCAATACCATTCTGGCAGACGACCCGAGCCTGACCCTCCGGAGCCGTTCCGGCCGGCCCGGGAGCCCCCGGCCGCGGGGGTTGCGCCGCATCATTCTGGACAGTCTGGCCCGCACGCCAACCGGAGCCAGGGTGGTCT
>JARKQH010000339.1 GCA_029974925.1 Verrucomicrobiota bacterium | reverse complement strand
GCGGGGCAGTTGGGGCGGCTGGGCATCGCGACGGTGGAAGACCTGTTGTTGCACCGGCCAAGACGCTATGAAGACCGGACCCGATTCAGCCCCATCGGGGAACTGAGGGCGGGGGAGGCGGCGGTCGCCCGCGGGCGGGTGGTGGCCTGCGGGGTGAAGTGGTTCCGGCAGCACAGCAAGTCCATCTTCGAGTTGATTTTGGAGGACGGCACGGGGCGGCTCCATTGCCGGTGGTGGAACATGCCGTATTTGGAGAAGCGGTATTCGCGTGACGACGAATTGGTGGTGTATGGCAAGGTCTTGCGAGTGAAACCCCGCACGATGGACCACCCCGAGGCCGAAGTGGTTGAACCCGGCGAGGACGATTTGCTGCACAGCGGGCGGCTGACGCCGATTTACCCGCTGACCGAGGGGTTGCCGCAGCGCTGGCTGCGGTCGCTGATCTGGCGCGCGGTGGAGTCCTGGCGCGGGCACGTTGTGGACCCGCTGGCCGGCCTGAACCTGGCGGAGGCCGGGCCGTTGGCCGCCACCCTCCCTTGCCGGGCGGAGGCCATTCGCATGTTGCACCAGCCGGCGTCGCTGGCGGAGACGGAGCGGGCGCGGCAGCGACTGGCCTTGGATGAGGTCTTCGAGCTTCAGCACCGGCTGCAACTTCGGCGGAAGCATTTCCAGACCAAAGCGCGCAGCCTCCCGTGCGGCGGCGACAACCGCCTGATCAAACCGTTTCTGCGGAAACTGGGCTTCAAATTAACGGACGCCCAGACGCGCGTGCTGCGCGAACTGCGCCGGGATATGTCGGGGGCGCATCCCATGCGCCGCCTTTTGCAGGGGGATGTCGGGTCCGGAAAGACGGTGGTGGCCGCCTGCTGCGCGCTCATGGCGCTGGAAAGCGGCTACAACGTCGCACTGATGGCTCCCACGGAAATCCTGGCGACGCAACATTTCAACACCTTCTCAGCCTGGCTGGCCGATCTCGGCATCCGGGTTGAAATGCGAACCGGCAGTTACAAAACCGCCGTTCCGCCCTCCGCTCCGTCGGGTGCAAAGGCCGCCGCCCGCGATGGCCAATCCACCGCCGGGGCCGGTTCCCCCACGCTCCATGTGGGCACGCATGCGCTGCTGACGGAAGGGTTCGAGATGGGGAACCTGGGACTGGTCATTATTGACGAGCAGCACAAGTTTGGCGTGGCCCAGCGCGAACAATTGGTTCGCAAGGGCGTCTATCCGCACCTGCTGGTCATGACCGCCACGCCCATCCCGCGCACGCTGGGTTTGACGGTCTATGGCGAGCTGGATGTTTCAATCCTTGACGAGCTGCCGCCCGGACGCGGGCGCATCCAGACCTTTGTGCGCAGTGCGGACCGGCTGCCGAAGGTTTGGGAATTCGTGCGGTCGCAGCTTCAGGCGGGGCGCCAGGCTTATGTCGTGTATCCGCGGGTCGAGGAAACCGACGGCAACCAGGTCAAGGCGGTCGTGCAGGAGTACGACCGCGTCAAAGCCGCGCTGGCGCCGCTGGAGGTCGGTCTCTTGCACGGGCGGATGCCGTCCGCTGAAAAGGAGGCGGTGATGCAGGCGTTTCGCCGGGGGGCGATCAAGGCGCTGCTGGCCACCTCGCTGATCGAGGTGGGGGTGGATGTGCCCAACGCCACGATCATGGTGATCGAAAATGCGGAACAGTTCGGCCTGGCGCAGTTGCATCAGTTGCGCGGCCGGATCGGGCGGGGCGCGGCCGACGCCTACTGCATCCTGGTGGCGGCGGCTCAAACGCCCGAGGCACGCGAGCGGTTGAAAGTGCTCGAATCCACGCTGGACGGATTTCAGATTGCCGAGGCGGACCTGCGGTTGCGCGGCCCGGGGGAGTTGCTGGGCCAGCAACAAAGCGGCATGCCGCGCTTCCGCTTCGCCGATTTCAACACCGACTGGCCGTTGATCCAACTGGCTCGGCGGCTGGCCGCCGCCGCTGTCGCCGGGTGAGGAAGACAGGGCGCCAAGGGGGCGGGCGGCGGAACCCGCGGAGAAATCGGGGGCGGCTCAACCGAGCACCCGGAAAGACAGTTTTTTGATGAACTCACGGCCGAAACTGGATTGCAGGCGGTCCAGGATTTCCTTGCGGCGAAAGCGCACCAGTTCGTTGAGCTGAACGTTGCTGTCCACGGAGATGAAGAGGGTGCCGTTGCGGAGGCCGGTCGGCTGGGCGTGGGCGGTGATCATCGGGTCCAGGAGATGATTCCAGACCTTCAGCACTTCCAGATTCGCCCGGCGTTGGTCCAAGCGAAGGCTTTTCTTGACCTGCAGGAGAATCTCCGCGGCGGATTTGGCGCTGACTTCCCGCGCGCGCTCTTCGGGAGCGGTATCCACCCCCCGCCATTGCGCCAACACGCGCTGGCGGGCGGAGGATTTGGGTGGGCCCAGTGGCCGGAGTCTGCGAGGGGGGGGCCGCATCAACCAGTCAACGCCCGGCTCAGGCCTTGGCGGCCTCCGGCTCGGCGGTTTCAGCCGATTTGGCCGCAGGATGCTCGTCCAGCACCAACACGCCGTGGGGATGCAGGTCGTAGTTGCCGGAGAAGGTGTTGCCGGTGAGGTAATCGTGCATGGGCTTGTAAAACTGGACGCGCACGGGTGAAGCCTGGTGATTGAGGAGGAAGAACACTTTGGTGTCCTCCTTCTGCCGGAGGCCCACCTCGACCGACTCCGGGACTTTGAGCAAGGGATGCAGGCTGCACAATTGCCGAAGCCAGACCACCAGGTCGCCATAGAAATGCTGGTGGCTCATCGTGCCGATGTAGATGGCGCGGCCCAGCCCGTAGCTGTTCATCGTCATGGCCGGCCGCCCGGCATAGAAGTCCTTGGCGTAGGTGGCAAGAATCTGACAGCCCTTCGGCTCGATGATGTCGCACCACAGGCGCGCCGGATGCAGGTGGCTGGTCGGGAAAGTGCCTTTGAAGGTGAGGTGATTTTCCTCGCCGGGGGGCAATTGGTCAAATTCCACCACCTCCAGCCCGAACAGGTCCGTCAAGTCGTGCGGATAGCCCGTATCGGGGGCGATATTGTGTTCGTCCACAAGACCGGTGTTGAACGTGCCCACGAGCGTGCCGCCGTTTTGGACGTAAAGCTTGAGCCGGTCCGCTTCCCCCCCCGACAACAGGTGCAGCGAGGGGGCGAAGACCAGGCGATAACGCGAGAGGTCTTCGGAAGGACGGGCGAAATCCACGAGGATGTTACGGTCGTGCAGCGAGTTGTAGAAGAGCTGGATGTGCTCGCGAAGCTTGAAATGTTTGTTGGGCTGCATGGGCTGCTGCAGGACCCAGTCATTGTCGTGGCTGTAGAGGATGCAGACCTCGGCCTGGACATGCGTCCCTTTGATGGCGGGCGCCAGGAGCCGCAGTTCCTCGCCAATGTGCGCCACCTCCTTGAAAATCCGGCTTTCGGTGCTGCCGCTGTGCGGGAGCACCGCCCCATGGAACTTTTCGGTGCCAAAGCGGGGTTGCCGCCAGCGGAAGAAGATGATGGCATTGGCTCCCCGGGACACCAGTTGGTAGGTGAACATGCGGAGAACCCCGGGCCGTACCAGCGAATTGACCTCCTGCCAGGTGACGTTTCCCGCCTTCTGCTCGATCACCCAAAAGCCGGTGTCGCCGTCCGGGGTGCGGATGCCGGTTTTCTTAAGCGAGCGGAGCATGTCTATCTCGCAGGCGAGTTCCGCCGACTTGGACTTGAGGGCGGCGGTGCTTTCGATGCTGACGAAGTCAATGACCTCGGCCAGGTCGAAGTGGTCGAAGCGATGGACCAGCGGGCGCAGATTGGTGGTGACAGGCCGGTCGGGAGTGGCGGCGCGGAGGATGTCGGCCTGCATTTTGGCGAACTGGACGATGGTGTCGCTGCAGAAACGGCACCAATCCAGGACCAGCGCCGGGTTGTGGGCGGCGGGCGCGACCATCGGCATGGGAACCTGGTCCCAGGAAGTCACCACCTGGCCCCAATGGCGCAGGCCCATCATCTGGTTCAGGCGCTCGATGGTTTCGTACTTGGCTTCCAGCCACAGGTGCCAGTCACGCCGGGTATCCTCGTTGAAAGACGCCTCGGTAAAATTGCCGCCCAGGCCGTTGTCAATCTGCCAGGCGATAAGCTGGGGATGCTGCCCCAGCGCTTTGGCCATTTCCTCGACGATTTTCTTGCAGTACGACCAGTACACGTCGCTGTTGAGGCAGGCGGCGCGGCGCGTGCCCTCCCGCTTGATCAAACCGCGCTCGTCCACCGGCAGAATCTCGGGATGTTTTTTTGCCAGCCAGATGGGCGGCCCGGCCGTGGGCGTTGCCAGCACCACCTGAATGCCGCCCTTGCCCATCAGGTCCATGACCCGCTTCAACCAGGAAAAGTCGTACTTGCCCTCCTCCGGCTCACACAGACCCCAGGTGAATTCGCCGATGCGGACCACGTTGATGCCTATGGACTGCATCAACTCGACATCACGTTCCCACGCGGCCTCGGGATTCTCTTTCGTGCCTCCATAAGGATAAACCCACTGCTCGGGATGATAATCGACGCCGAAATACATAAGCTGCGCCTTTCGCTTGTGTTGGTTTTTCGTGTGCCGTCTAAACTCACTTTACGGAACAAGCCGCCATTTCGCAATGGATTTCTGTTCGCAAGCTGTTCGCAAGCAGGCCGAGGGGTGAAATGGCAGGTTGCCCGCGCGGCAGGACGGGCCGACGCCGGGCTTGCGAGGTGGACTCTGCTACTTGACCGCCTGGCCCTCTTGGACGTTGAAGGCGCCTTGGGCACTTTTCAGGCCGGGGTCATCGAGGTCGAGCCGATAGAGGATTTGATTGTAATCGTAGCGCGGGGTGGGGGGCGGGCGGTCGGCGAATTCCTTGGAATGGGTCCCTTCAAACAACAGGATGGGGGAGTCCTCGGGCGTGAGCTCGGGGTGGATGCGGGGATTGTAGAAGGTGTAGTTCTCGTGTGACAGGATTTTGACCGCCTTGCCCCAGGGTCCCAGCGGGGAGTCGGCCTCCGCATACCAGACCTCGCCGAAGGCGGACGGCTTGCCAAAGGCTTCCATAAACACCGTGACCCAGCGCTTCCGCCACGCATTCCAAGCCACCGAGCCGCTGTGCGGTTTCACCGGCTTGCGGTCCGCCGCCGACACCAGGGTCGCTTGCGGCGTCAACGGCTCCCAAGCCGCGGGGTCCTCCCACGCCTCGAAGGTGGCGGGGCAGCGCAGAAAGGGGAGCGGGTTGCCAAACAACACCCATTCCTTGCCCGCGGCGTCCTTCCAGAAAACCGGATGCCCGTCGGGAATCGGGGGCCGTTCCGACCCCGACTCGGACTTGGTCCAGATAACCTTGTGCCGCAGGAACTCCTGCTTTGCCTCATCCCAGACGCACAAGCCCCATTCGTAACCCTCCAGCGGCGGCTTGATTTTCACGTAAGTGCCCACCAGCCGGGGGGTGCCGGTCTTGTCGGGCAGGCTGGTGTAACCGCTCACCCAAGTGGGGCCACTGCCCGGCATCCGGGCCACCCCACGCGGCGCGCCTTTGGCGTCGGTGAAGTAATCGAACTTGAGCCGCAGCGGCGGCTCGAAGGAAGCCAGCGGCCGCAGGCTGGTGGTGGCGCTGGTCATGTCAAAGATGCCCAACGGGTATCGTGAAAGGGTGGTATCGCCCCAGGCCCAGAAGAGCCTGCCTCGGTGCACCGCGTTTTGAACACTGTCGCAGCCCAGGATTCCGAGATTGTCTTCGCCGGCAGCCTCACCCAGCTTCTCTGCCTCGGCAAACCGGCCCGCCCCCGTCAGGCGGCCCAACCGCTTCGCGATGATCACCCGCTGGACCGTCACTTTGAGCGTTTTGCCGGGCGCGGGAGTTAGCCGAACGCCCCGGTAACCGAAACCGTCCTTGGGCACCTCATAACCGTGGCCGATGACCTCGAACCACGTTTCGCGCCCCATCAACTCCGGCAAGTCCAGCGCAATCAGGCCGGCGTTGTCGGACACCAGGCGGACTTGGTGCAACGTGCGCAACTCGACCATCGGGACGGGCCAGCCGCTGCCTTTTTCGACCACTTCGATCCGGCAGGGGCGGGGCCCGGCCTCCGCCGATCCGGTTGCGGCGAGGGCCGACGTCAGGATTCCCGCAAGGCCGAGGAGCCGGCTGAAACCTTCAGTGCTCAGGAAAGGATTCATGGAGACGTTAAGTTTGACACAGCTCAGTCAGGATGCACCGTGGCGCGGCATCCGGCAACCAGGATGATCATCACAAGGATGATCATCACGGCGCGGGCTCGCGCCGCCCGGGCCCAGCGGGGCCGCTCTCAGGCACGGCGTCGTCATGGGTCAGGCCTGACCACGGCTTCGAAGGCCGGCTTGGGCCGCGCCTCGCGATCGAACAGCAGCGGATGATTGGCCCGCCGCCAGGGAAAGTCGTTGAGCCAGCTTCGACCGTCGTGAAGGTCCCAGAACGCCACGCGCGTGATGGTTTTGTCGTACCGACAAAACAACTCGAACAGGCGGCGATACTGTTCGGCCTGCCGCTGCAAGACCTCGGGGGGACAGCCCTTGGCAAAGGGATTGTATTGCGCCAGCTCGGCGCGATGTTTGCCGTTGTCCGCCCACCATTTCGACCGCAGGACCACGTCAATGTCCAGTTCGGTGATCATCACCTGCAACCCGAGATTCCGAATGGCGACGACGGTGTCTTCAAGATCCTGCCAGGGGATGGCGTCCAGCTCGAAATGCCCTTGGATGCCGACGGCGTGAATCGGAGCTTTGCGGTCGAGCAGGGTTTTGAGCAGGCGCAGCAGTTTGCTCCGCTTGGCGGGTTGCTCGATGTTGTAATCGTTGAGAACCAGGATGGCGTCCGGGTCAACCCGGTGGGCGTGTTCAAACGCCTGGACCATGAACTCCTCGCCGGTCAAGGCCACCCACTGCGAGGGTCTCAAGTACTCCTTGCCATCGTCGAGCGGCTCATTGACGACATCCCAGGAAATGACCCGGCCGCGATAGCGTCCGGCGACCGCTTCGATATGGGCCCGCATGCGCTCGAGGAGTTTCTCGCGGGTGACCGGCTGGTCGCCGTCGCGGAAAATCCAAGCCGGGGTGCGTTCGTCCTTGGCCCAAACCAGGCAATGGCCGCACACCTTTTGTTTGTTGCGGGCGGCAAACGCCATGAAGGCGTCCGCCAGCTCGAAATCGAACCGCCCCTCGGCCCGCTGCACGTGCATCATCTTCATGCAATTGGCCGGCGTCAGGGCGTCGAATTGCCGCGCAATCAGCTCCTGCTCCGCGGTTGAATAAGCGTCAGGCAGGCGGCCGTCCAGGGCGACTCCAACCAGAAACCGGCCTGCGAATCGTTCTCGCAGGGACGGGGCGTTGGTAACGGCCCAACCCTCGTGAGGGTTCCAGCCGGCGGCCAGGCAAAGGAGGGCCCAGGCTGCCCAAGGTCGTCGAAGCTTGTTCATGCGCCCGCCACTGTAAGACGCGATCGCGGCCGTCGCAATCCCCGGCTCGACACCTGGGTGCGGCCGCTTTACCCTGCGTCCCGGTTGCCGTTTGGAATCACCATGACCAAAACCGAAAAACTCTTGCGCGAGCTGATCGCCCTGCCGAGTGTCAACCCGGCGTTCCTGCCGCCGCAGGACCCTCGCGCCGGGGAAGAACGCGTGGCGCATTTTCTGGCTGCGGTCGCCGCCCGGGCGGGGCTGGAAATCGAGTTCCAACCGGTGTTGGACGGGCGCGCCAACTTGCTGGCACGGCTCACCCCGCGGGGGCCTGTTCGGAAACGGCTCCTCCTGGCGCCGCACCTGGATACCGTGCTTGCCGCGGATGCGCTGCTGACCCCGCGCCGGGCGGGCGGGCGAATTTATGGACGCGGCGCCTGCGACACCAAAGGTTCGGTGGCGGCCATGCTGACCGCGCTCGGCGAGGTGGCGCACGGCGGGCGCCGTCCGGCGCAAACCGAGATTGTCTTCGCCGGACTGGTTGACGAGGAGAACTTCCAGGCCGGCTCGCGCGCCCTCGCCGCCCGGGGCCTGAAGGCGGACCTTGCGATTGTGGGGGAGCCGACCGAATTGCAGGTGGTCACCGCGCATAAGGGAAGTCTCTGGATCCGGCTGGAAACGCGCGGGAAAGCCGCGCATGGGTCCCGGCCCGAGCTCGGGCGCAACGCCATCCACGAGATGGCGCGGGTGGTCGAGCTGTTGGAAACCCGCTACGCGGCGAGTCTTCGCCGGCGGCGTCACCCGTTGCTGGGGTCGCCCACCGTCAGTGTCGGCCTCTTTTCCGGCGGCACCCAGGCGAACATCGTTCCCGATCACGCCGCGATCGTGGTGGACCGGCGCACGGTCCCGGGCGAGACCGAGGCCGGGGTGCGCCGGGAATTGGCCGGATGGCTGCGGCAGGCGAAATTGAAGGCGGTTTTGGCCACGGCAAAGCCGGTGCCCTGCCGGCCCCTGGAGACCGACCCCTCCCTTCCGTGGGTGAGACAACTGCTCGGAAGCGCCGGACGCCGCCGGTCCGTGGGCGCGGATTACTTCTGCGATGCGGCAATCCTTGCCGAGGGCGGCACACCCAGTGTGGCATTTGGTCCCGGCAGCGTGGCCCAGGCCCACACCGCCGACGAATGGATCGCCTTGGATGCCCTGGAGCAGGCCACCGCCATTCTGACCCGCTTTTTGCGCGGGCTGCCTTGAACCCGAACGCTGCTTCGGAGTCCCAACCCCATGTCTGCCGTTCACGCTGAAACCGTCGCCCCCGCCGATGCCGCGCGGGATGCCGGTTTTTTCCGGCAAAGCGGCTGGCTGATGGTCGCCAACATCGGCGGAGGTGCGCTGATGTGGGCGGTGCATTTCCTGGCCAGGAGAATTCCGCCGGGCGAATACGGCAATTTTGGGGGATTTCTCGCGGTGATCATGGTGCTGCCCACCATTCCGCTGCAGATGGTGCTGGCGCAGCAAACCGCGCGGGCGCTGGCCACGGGCCGGCACGGTGAGCTTTCGGGAGTCATCCGCCTGTTCTGGCGGGGGACGTTCTGGTTCTGGCTCCTGGCGGCGGTGGCGGCCCTGGTGTTTCAGCGTCAAATCCTGACGGCTTGGAAGGTTGAGAATCCCATGGCGCTTTACCTCACGCTGCCCGTTGTGCTGCTCACGCTCTGGATGCCGATGTTCTGGGGGGTGCTGCAAGGCCAGCAGAATTTCCTGTGGCTCGGCTGGAGCATGTTGAGCAACGGGATAGGCCGGCTGGGCGTGGCCGCTTTTGCCGTGCTGGTGCTGCACGCCTACGCCGCCGGCATGCTGACCGGCGTGTTGTTGGGCACTGCCCTGGCCTTCGGCATCGCCGCGTGGCAAACCCGGGCGCTGTGGCTGTGTCCCCCCACGGCCTTTGACCGGCGCGGCCTGGCGCGGCAGGTGATTCCGCTGGTGCTGGGATTTCTCGGGTTCCAGATTCTGTTCACCGCCGACACCATGTTTGTGAAAACCTATTTCAGCGAGGAGACGGCTGGTTTTTATGTCGCCGCGGGCACCCTCTCCCGGGCCCTGATGTGGCTGGTGCTGCCGCTGGCGGCCGTCATGTTTCCCCGGCTGGTGCACAGTGCGGCGCGGGCCGAGAAGACTAATTTGCTGGGGGTGGTCCTGGTCGGCACGGCGGTGCTGGCGGTCGCGGGGGTGGCGGGGCTGGTGCTGCTTGGGCCGTGGGTGGTGCGGATTCCCTACCCGGAGAGTTTTGCCCGGGTGGTCATTCCCCTCCTGCCGTGGTATGCGGGAGCCATGGTGCCGCTGGCGGTCGCCAACGTCCTGCTGAACGACCTCCTGGCGCGCCCAGCCTCGAAGCTGGGGCTGGGGCTGGCCATTCTCACCGTCGCGCTCGCCTATATGTTCTGCCTGACCCGCCTCCACAGCAGCCCGGTCCAGGTGCTCCAGGTCATGGGCTGCTTCAACCTCCTGTTGCTCGCCGTCTGCGCCGCCTTCCGCTACGCCCGCCAGTCCCCTCACCGAACGGGACTGCCGCCGTCCTGACGGCCGGGGCTCGAAGGCCGGGGCTCGAAATCGCTCTGGTTCACCCAGCCCGCATTGAGTTTTTCCCCTCGCAGGAAGCGTTCATGGAACCCCACATGGGCGGGGTTGGCGTGCGGATACTGGTCAAAAACCTCGCCGTGCCCGGACATTCGCGGGTCGTCTTGCTGCTTCAGTTCACGGAAAAGCGTGTTGGTCAGCGAACGCAGCAGCGCCGCTGCGTCGGCCGAGCCGGCCAGGTTCCGGAGGCAATCGGGATCGTCCCGCAAATGGTACAGTTCCTCTGCCGGCCTCGGTCCGAAGCAGAGCGCCCAGTGCGTGTCGGCAGGGTTTTTCCGATGCGCCTCCAGGATGAACGTCTTGGTCGCGCCGCCGTCGCAGTCAAGGTACCCGGTTTCCGGGTTGCCTGCGGGCCAGCGGGCCGGCTCGAAATTGCGCAGGTAAAGCCAGCCATTGCGCACGATGCCGCGGGTGGGGTAGCCCCAGTCGTTCGGGCGCCCAATGTCCGTGCGCTCCTTGCCGATAAGAACATGGTCGCGGCCCGCCTCAACCAGACCGGACTTCGTGGACCGGAAAATGCCGGTCAAACTGCGGCCTGGCGACTCGGCCATGCCGGTCGAGGCCCATCGCAGTCCCGCCACTTCGATAAGCGTCGGCGCAAGGTCTATGAAACTGACGAAGTCATCCACAACGCGGCCGGGGCGGACAATGCCGTTTTTCCACATGATGGCCAAAGGAACCCGGTTCGCAAAGTCATAGGCGTTTCCCTTGACGCGCGGGAAGGGCATGCCGTGATCGGAGGTGACGATCACCAGGGTGTTGTCCAGCCAGCCGCGTTGCTCCAGCGACGCGAGCATCCGCCCCAGGTGCCGGTCAAAGTGCTCCACCTCGAAGGCGTAATCCAGCATGTCATGACGCACCGTCTCGTGGTCCGGCCAGTAACCCGGCACCCGGTCCAGGTCCGTCAGCTTCTTGCCCCCTTTGGCAACGCCCGACCCGAACTCGTAACCCCGATGCGGTTCGACCGCGCCATACCAGAAACACCACGGCGTGTTGGGCGGGGCGGCATCCAGGAAGTCCTCAAAATTGGCCGCGTAGTCGTTGTTGCTGATGCCGCTGGCGGGCGGCGTGGCCTTGCGGCGGTTGAAGGCCTTGCCCGTCATTTCCCGCGGCGCCCCGGCGGCATTGGTGGCCGTGCCCGGCGCCCAGCCCTTCTGCGTATGGCCTACAAACCAGCCGTGCTCGGCGAGCGCCTCCGCCCAGGTCTTGAACTCCGGCGGGAAATAGCACAAATGGTTGGCCGCCGCCTTGAGCTGCCACGGATTGCGTCCGGTGAGGATGCAGGCCCGTGAGGGAGCGCATTTGGCGTTGGGGGTGTAGGCGTGGTGGAACAGCAGCCCGGCGCCGGCCACCCGATCAAAGGCGGGCGTCTTGACCCACTTTGTGCCGTAAGCCCCGGCGTGCGCACTCCAGTCATCCGCGATGGCAAACAAGATGTTGGGCGGTCGCGCCGGTTCGGCGCTGAACCCCGGCTGCCCCAGCGCAACACCGCCAACGGCGAGGGCAAGTCTCAGCAAGTTTCTCATCGAGTGGAGGGGAATTGAATCCAGGGTCATCTGGGTCGTTGAGCCGGCGGCTTGTAGTCCGAATGCCAGTACAGCTTCCAAAGCTCCTCCAGCCGGATCGGCGCCGCCCGGCCGTCCGCCATGCCGATCACCACCGCACCCGGCAGGGGAGCGCCCGGCGGCAGGTTGCGGGGAGCGCTCAAGGGACCTTTGCCGCCGTGACGGGCGATCGTCACGCGGCCGATCGGCCCCTGGTTGCTGGCATTGTTGATTTCTCCCGCGTAAAGGTTGCGGGCGGGCGTGTCTGTTGCCTGAGGCCAGAGGTCCACCCAAATCGAATCCATGAACGCCGGCGTCTCCGAGGGGCGCTGGATCCGGGATTCCTTTTTGAACTGCTTGGCGGGGTCGGCATACGGATCCGACTCGTACAGCCATCCGTTCATCGCATAGCTGCCCCGCATCGGCGGCGTCGAGTTCCACAACCAGCCGATGTCCGCCGTGCCATACCACCCGCTCGGCGCGGGTTTGTTTGTCCCCGCCGCGGGGCAAAACCGCACCGCGCTGACCTGCGCATGGTACCGCATCAGGCTGCCCATCCACAGCGTGTTCACATACGTCGGGTCGTAAGGGTAGTAGGCAAACAACCTGCCCGTATCGCTGAGGTACATGAAGCCCGACAGCGTCAGTTGCTTCAGATTGTTGGTGCAATTCACCTGTTGCGCCTTGATTTTGGCCGAGCTCAGCGCCGGCAACAGCATCGCCGCCAGAATGGCAATGATCGCAATGACAACCAATAATTCAATCAGCGTGAAGCCCGCGGCCCGCTGGCGGGCCGGAAGGAAGATCGGCCGTTGTCGCTTCATGCTCTTCGAACTTTGGCCAGGCGCGGACGCAGCGCACGGAGTCCAGGAGCCAGTCCGCCCCGTCCGCCATCACCACGGGCGTTGTACAGCCTTCCGCCCCCCCGTCAATCCCCCAATGGCCCGCGCCGTGGACGGCCCCGCCCGCCCCCGGCGCTCAGACCCGCAGTTTATCCGCGGCAGCGACCAGGTAGAGGGTGCCCTCAAAAGGCAGCGGTTCCGGGTAGGGTTGCGGCACAAACCCCATACGGGTGTAGAGACGGATGGCCGGGGCATTGTCAGCCATGACGAACAAGGAACACGCCGAAACACCCAATTCCAGACAGCCGCGGCGGCCCAGCTCGGCGATGAGCAGCGCGCCCAGACGGCGACCCCGCCGCGCCGGGGCGATCACGAGCCGCGCCAGGTGGCACCGGCCCAGGCGCAGGTAATACTGCCCGAAGCCCAGCAACTCGTTGTCCGCGGCAACCAGCGCGAACGAGGGCACCTCCCGCCACCGAACGTCGTGCTTGAACGTGGCTTCGGTGAAAGGGAACCGCAGGTCCGGGCCGCCCCACCTGCGGCAGCTCTCCAGGTCGGGAAACCATCCCATGATTTCCAGCACGTGGCTCTCGGTTGCGGTCTCGAGTCTCATCGCCACGAAGCCCCGCCCCTCAGTTGTTCTTCCGCACGGTCAGCGCGATATCGTCTTCAAACGCCGGCGCTTCGAATCCCCGGCGTCCCGCCGTGTGCGCGAAGCGGTCCCGTTTCACCGGTGTTCCCGCTTTGGGATCAATCCACTCGGCATGGAAGGTGCCGCCGGGAAGCTCGAGTTCCAAAACAATCTCTCCCCCTTTGAACCGGGTCTGCCGAACACGCTTCGGATCGCCCAGGCCGGACCGGATGTAAACCAGGTAATCCTGCGAGGGCTTGACCAAGGCCCGGGCGGTGACGCCGGCGGGGAAGGTGCCGCGCAGCACGGAAGGGTCCGGGCGCATGTGGATGAAATCAAAGCCCTCAAGCACCTCCCGCAGGACCCGGAGCTGCCGTCGCAGTGTGGGGCTGCCGCCCCCCGGCTGGGAGGCCGGATACAGAAACGTCCCATCCTCCCTTCCCGCAATGAAAGAGTAATCGAGATTGTTGAAAAGCCCCCCGCCGGCGACGATGAAATCCCATGCTTCCATGCGATACGCGGCGTCATTCGTGCCGCGAAAGCCGGTTTCATTATCCCCAATGACCCGGTCCAAGTGGTAATTCATCGCCACCGTGTCGGGCGGGGCCGCGTAATGAAAATTGAGGATCGAGACCTCCGGATGCGGTTTCTCGACTTTCGCTTGATGATTGGCAATGTTCTGCGAAATCAGGTGCCGCACCCCCAGTTCGTTCCCGGCCGACCGGATCACGCCGGCGATATGATGCTGCCACTCGAGGGTCACGCCGCCGAAATAGGGTTCGTTGCAGATTTCGTAGTAAAGATTGTCGAAGTCTTTGAGCTCCCGAACCAATTGGCGGACCATTGCCTCCTGGAACCGGAGCAGGCCCCCATGTTTGTCCAGGGTGTACACGTTCGTACGGGCGACGGCGCCGACCTGGTTGACATTGTTGAGGGCATTCATCGGGCTGAGCCGCCACATCCCCTCCTCGTAAAAGGGACAGAACAGGTTCAGTTCCACAATCACCCCGTGTTTCGCGGCGACTTGCATGAAATCCTTCAGGCGCTCGAAATAGGCCGGGTCCCAGCGGGTGAGGTCAAACTTGTTGCCGCCGTTGACGTAACCCGGCTCTCCACTGCGAGCCCAGGGGCAGATGAACCGCCCGGGCAGGGGCGCCAGGGTGTTGCTGGCGATGTTGAAGGCGGACGGCGGTTCGCAGTAGGCCCCCGCCCAGGTCCGCGTCCCGTTCATTCCCTCACGCTCGAGCGTTTCCAAGTACCGGGCGTAATTGAAATCGAGGTTCAAAACCGCCCCGTAATGTTCGCCCGAAGTAATGAGGACCGTCGGCTTGCCGCGAAAGAGGAAGTAATGGGGGTTATCCGGGTGCAGTTGAAGCGGCGCGGCGGCCGGGGCCGCAAGCACCCAGCTCGCCGTCAACACCAGGACGGATGCAACCTGCCCAAGGCCCCGGGAGAGACATCGCACACAGTTCATAAATCAGGCCGGTTTTCCGGGCGCAGCAATCCGCCAGCCGGTTGCCGCAGCCCGTTCTTTATCTCTTGATGACCGGCGGGACAAGCCGCCGTTTACGGGTTCGTTTTCAAGTTCGAGCCGTCGCCGGGCGGACCGGGCAGGGGCTGCGGCGCGCGCAGCTTGCGGTAAATCCAGGTCTCCAGCGGCCGCAACGGCCGCAGCCAGCGGTAGAACGGCGAATAAATCAGGCGAATGCGGATGACCGACAGAAACATCGTCAGCGAGGTGCGGAACAGGGTGACTTTCGAACCGATCTTGTCGGTCCATTCGGTGGGCACCTCCAGCACGCGATAACCGGCGTGTTTCAACGAGTAGAGCAGGTTGATGTCAAACGCCATGTCGGCGATGCGCAGCGAGGGATGGATGGCCTCGACCGCCTTGCGGTGCATGACTTTGGCGCCGCACTGGGTGTCGCGAATGTGCATGCCGAACAGCAGCTCCACGATCAGGTGGAACACGCGGCTGGCGAACCGGCGCCGGCCGCTTTGCTCGACGTGCAGGACCGACCCCGGCAGCCAGCGCGAGCCAATCACGCAGTCGGCCTCGCCCGCGCGCTTCACCAGGTCGTGAAACGCCTGGGGAGGCGTCGCCCCGTCCGCGTCCACGTAACCAATCAAATCCGCCAGCGGCGCCAGCTTGAGCCCTTCAATCAGCGCGCCGCCTTTGCCGATCGGGTCCGCGAACTCCAGCGTGCTGATCGCCGGAAAGTCCACGGCCACCCGCCGCACCACCTCGAGGGTGTTGTCGCGGCAGCCATTGAGCACCACCACCAGTTGGAATTTCCCGCGGTAATGCTCCTGGAAATAACGCCCGTAGTCGCGCAGCACCGGTTCGATGCGGCGCGCTTCGTTATAAGCGGGAATGAGGAGCAGCAGGCTCGGTTCCGTCACACGATGCAAGTCTAGCACGTTGCGCCGCCGGCGGCCATCGCCAACTCGCGGAGGTCCGCCGCGAACGCGTCCACGTCCTCCGGCGTCGTGTCCCAACTGCACATGAGGCGCGATTCCTCCCAGCCGCCCACGTGCGTGTAAAACCGCCAGCCGCGCGCGTGCAGGCCCTCGATCACCGGCTCGGGCAGGCGGGCAAACACCGAGTTGGTCTGGACGGGGTAGGCAATCTCGACGCCCGGCACCCCGCGCAGCGCCGCTTCCAGGCGCCGGGCCATGGCGTTGCTGTGCGCCGCGTGCCGCAACCACGCCCCGTCCTGCAGCAGGCCGACCCAGGGCGCCGAGAGGAACCGCATCTTGGAAGCCAACTGGCCCCCCTGTTTGCAGCGATAGTCAAATTCTCGCGCCAGCTCGGGATTGAAAAAAACCACCGCCTCGCCCACCGCCAGGCCGTTCTTCGTTCCGCCAAAGCACAGGACGTCCACCCCCGCCTGCCACGTCACCTCCTTCGGACTCACCCCCAGCGACGCCACCGCATTGGCGAAGCGCGCGCCGTCCATGTGGATTCGCAGTTGGTAACGGCGGGCGGCCTCGGCCAGCGTGTTCAATTCGGCCAGCGAATAAACCGTTCCCACTTCCGTTCCCTGCGTGAGGCTCAGCACCCGCGGTTTGGGATAATGAATGTCGGTCCGCTTGTTCACCGCCTGGGCAATCGCGTCCACGTTGACCTTCCCCTGGGCGCCCGGCAGCAGCAAAACCTTGGTACCGTTGGCGAAAAACTCCGGCGCCCCGCACTCCGAGGTCTCCACATGCGCGCCCTCGTGGCACAAGATGCTGTGGTAAGACTGGCAGAGCGAGGCCAGGGCCAGCGAGTTGGCCGACGTCCCGTTGAACACGAAAAACACCTCGCAGGGGGTCTCGAACACCTCCCGCAGCAGGTCCGACGCTTTTTGCGTCCACGAATCGTCGCCATAACTCACCTCGTGGCCCCGGTTGGCCTCGACCATCGCCGCAAAGGCCTCGGGACAAATCCCCGCATAATTATCACTGGCAAAATGCCGCGCGCGTGCCGCTGTCACTGACTTCATGCGCCAAGGGTAGCGTTGCCGCGCCGGGGTTGAAAAGGGGCGATTTGCGCTTCCGGTTTGGTCGGATTGGCCTAAACTCGCGCGCGTATGGAATGGCTCACCGACCTGATTTGGCACCACGGCAAGTTTCTGGGCATCGAATGGAGCGTCTGGAAGGTTGTGGGGTGGACGGGCAACGCCGTGTTTTTCTCGCGTTTCTTCGTGCAATGGTATGCCACCGAGAAGCTGAAACGGGTTGTGGTGCCCACCGCCTTCTGGTGGCTGAGTCTGACCGGCTCGCTTCTGCTGTTGATTTATTCGTTTCGCCAGCGGGATTCGGTCTTCATTTTTGCCTACCTCTTCACCTGGATTCCTTACATCCGCAACCTGGTCATCCATCACCGCCACGCCCAGGCGCATCTCGAGTGCCCGCATTGCGCCATCCGCTGCCCGCCCCATTCCAACTACTGCTTCTCCTGCGGCAGCCCCATTTCCCCCGACAAAGCGCCGGCTTGAGCGTGGGACAAACGGCAGCGCCGGCTCCCCACCCCGCCGGCCGCAGGCGCGCGTCTCGGGACTTTGACAGACAACCTTTCGGGCGCGAAATTACCCTGTCCGGCTTCCGGGCTTTATGCGAACGTTGCCATCCAATTCCGGTCCGGCCGCGCCGTCCGCGGCGGCCAGGACCGCGACGGGTTCGGCGGCGGCCGGCTCAACGCTGGCCGAGGCGCTGGACCGCCACACGGTCGTCGGCACCCTCTGGCGGGCGGAGAATGGCCGCGTCCGCTGCCTGGCCTGCGGACACCGCTGTCTGATTGCCGAGGGGCGGCGCGGCATCTGCAAAGTCCGTTTCAACCGGGGTGGCCAGCTTCACGTGCCCTTCGGCTACGTGGCGGGGGCGCAATGCGACCCGGTGGAGAAGAAGCCTTTCTACCACGTTTACCCGGGCAGCAATGCCCTGACGTTCGGGATGCTGGGCTGCGACTTCCATTGTTCCTATTGCCAGAACTGGGTGACCAGCCAGGCCCTGCGGGACCCGGCCTCGCGGGCCCCGATCGAGGAGGTCACCCCCGCCCAACTGGTCGCCGCCGGGCGCCGCGCCAACGCGCGCCTGGCGGTCTCGAGCTACAACGAGCCGCTCATCACCGCCGAATGGGCGGTGGCGGTTTTCCAGGAGGCCCGGGCCGCCGGAATGGCCTGCGCCTTCGTTTCCAACGGCAACGCCACCCCGGAAGCCCTCGATTTTCTCCAGCCCTGGATAGTGGCTTATAAAATTGATTTGAAAGGCTTCAACGCCCAGCGGTACCGCACCCTGGGCGGAACCCTTGACCACGTCCTGGAATCCATTCGCATGGTGCATGCGCGAGGCCTGTGGCTCGAGGTGGTCACCCTCCTTGTCCCCGGCTTCAACGACAGCGAGGCCGAGCTGCGCGACCTGGCGCGATTCCTGGCTTCGGTCAGCCGCGACATCCCCTGGCATGTGACGGCGTTCCATCCCGACTACAAGCTGACCGGCCCGCCCCCCACCACCGCGGCACAACTGATCCGCGCGGCCGAGATCGGCGCGGCCGAGGGGCTGCGCTTCGTCTATGCCGGCAACGCTCCCGGACGGGTGGGGCATTGGGAAGACACCCGGTGTCCGGGTTGCCACGAGACCTTGATCTCCCGGCACGGCTTCTGCGTGAGGGCCTATGGTCTGAGCGCCGACGGCAGATGCCCCAGGTGCGGAACCGCCATCCCCGGCCTTTGGGCTGCGGAGACTGCGCCCGCGCCCGCCGGCCTGGATTCCTTCAACCGCTTTCCGCGCCGGATTCGCCTGTGAAAGTCACTCCACAAACCGCAACCCCAATGAAAACCCGCATCCGTCCCGCCGCCGTTGCCGGACGTTTTTATCCGGCGGACGCGGCTTCCCTGCGCCAGATGATTCAATCGTTCCTCGCCACCGCCCCCCGGACGGGCGGGGACCCCAAAGCGATCATCGCCCCCCACGCCGGTTACGTTTATTCCGGCCCCATCGCCGCCTCGGCCTATGCCTCATGGGCAGCGGCCCGGGACACCATTCGGCGGGTCGTTTTGGTGGGTCCCTCGCATTTCGTGCCCTTCCGGGGTCTGGCCCTGCCCTCCAGCGAGGCGTTTGAGACCCCCTTGGGCGAGGTGCCGGTGGACCGCGAAGCCCTCCAGCGTCTGCTGGCTTTGCCACGCGTGCAGCTCCTGGATGAGGCACACACTAACGAGCATTCGCTCGAGGTGCAGTTGCCGTTTCTCCAGACGGTGCTGAACCGCTTCTCAATCGTGCCCGTGCTCGCCGGCCAGGCTTCCGACTCCGAGGTTTGCGCCGTGCTCGAAGCGCTCTGGGGCGGACCCGAGACCCGGTTCGTGATCAGCTCTGACCTGAGTCATTATCTGGATTCGCCCACCGCGCGGCGCGTGGACCGGGCCACGGCCAAAGCGATTGAAGGCTTGCGTCCGGAGGACATCAGTGAGGAACAAGCCTGCGGCCGCATCCCGATTCGCGGCCTGCTCGCCGCCGCCCGGGGGCATGATCTCCGGGTCCAAACGCTGGATTTGCGCAACTCTGGCGACACTGCGGGGTCGCCCAGCCGGGTGGTGGGCTACGGCGCCTTCGCTTTTGTGCCTGCAGGCGCCTGAGCCCCGCGCGCCGCGGGGGCGCTGCGCCGGGAAGCAGTGGCGGCCCCCTTCCGGCGCCGGTTTCGCTTTCGAGGAGGATTTCTTCAGGCGCTTTGCATCGGCGCTTTGCATCCGTTGACAAAGGCGGGGGCTCTCACTATGTTGAGCGCACCTTAGGCTTCCACTTCAGCCTTGCTGAAGTCATCCCGCGAAGCCAGTGAGGGGGCCGGGAGGCCCCCTTCCTTGTTTCAGGCCGGTTATTTGAACTCGACCTGCAACCCCATCGGCTCGAACAAATGCTTCAACTGGGCCCGGGCGCGGTCTTCCGCGTCCTTGAGAATGCCGCTGTTGCGGGCGCTGCGGCGGATTTCCTCAATGGCATTTTGACGCGCGGTTTGTTCCATGTCCTTGTCAAAGAACCGCAACAGGCCGGTGGTGCGCTCGACCACGCGGGTCTGCTTTTCGTCCAGGTACGCGTCCGTGATGCGGGCCGGCGGCAGCTTGATGGTCAGCCGGTTGCCGGACAATTCAAGGTCGCCGGGCTGCATCTGGCTCAGGTCCATGCCGGCTTTGACGATGCCATGGGCGATCATCAGCACCCGGTTCTCGCCCAGGCCGGCAATCCATTTGACGTCCTCGACTACGACGACCTTCTCGATGACGTATTGCACGGTGACCAGCTCGGAGATCGTGCGCACCTGCTGGAGGAGGGTGGCGGTCGAATAGGCCACCGGCTGGCGGACCCATTGCGCCAGGCGGGGCAGCAACACGCCGAGAATCAGCCCGAGGCTGAAGAGCAGGGCCAGGACCAGCCCCAGCAGGGCCATGCGCAGCTTTGACATGCCCTCAATGTAGCCCTCACCGGCCTTTTGCAAAGCCGGAACGGCCGGGGCCGGCAAGGGCGGTAGTGTTTGTCAATTGTCAGTTGGAGGGGGATTAAGGCGGATGGGGTTTGAGGGTGAAACGGGTTTGGGAACGCCACCAGCGGTCCTAGTGTTGGGGCTGGGCCAGCAAACGTTTGAGTTGCAAGAGGCGTTCGGCGCGTGCCGGCTGCCAACTGCGGCCCTGGCGCTTGAAGCGGCGATTGATTTCCACCTCGATGTTCTTCTCGACGGCGCTCCTTGGATTTGGCATGTCGCCGCCGACCGGTGGGCCTCGGCCCAGGAGTTGTTGGACTTTTATCACGCCAGCGAACATTTGTGGGAGCTGGGCCGGGCGCTGTTTGGCCCGGAGCAGGCCAAGGAGTGGGTCGAGGCCCGACTGCACGAGTTGCGTCACGGTCAGGAAGAGCACTGCCTGGAAGCGTTGGCGGAATTGAAGCCGCCCCGCGGGGAGAAGGGCCAAATCGTGCGGGAGCAACAGAACTATTTCGCCGGCCAGTCGCAGCGGATGAACTACCACCAGATTGCCCAACGGGGCTGGCCCATTGGCAGTGGCGCGGTGGAGTCGGCCTGCAGCGGACACCAGAATCGTTTCAAGCGGCGCGGGCAGTTCTGGACGCGGCCAGGCTTGGCCCACCTTGCCGCCCTCAAGCAAGCCCGGCAAAACAACCATTGGGACCAACTCTGGTTTGTGGAGTATTGGTGGTACCGTCAGGATGCGCCCGGGGGAGGGGGTGTCTTGCCAAAATCGTTTGTTTTTTGGCGGATTTGGGCTTAAATGAAGCCCGACGCTGACATGTCGTTCCTAAAGGCCATCTTGCGGACACCCAACCGCCGAATTGCCGCCATCGCGCTGCTGGTGGTCGGTCTGGACCAACTGACCAAACAGATGGTGTTGCGCTTCCTGGGCTATGCCCAGGAGAAGGTGGTGGTGGAAGGCTTTTTCAAGTTCGTTCATTGGGGCAACACCGGGGCGGCCTGGAGCATGTTTCGCGGCAATAACGAACTGCTGGCGGTGGTGGCGTTGGTTGCCCTGGTGGTGTTGTTCCTCACCCGCCACCATTTTGACTCGCGGACCTTGCTTGGGCAGATCGCCTTCGGCCTGATCTTTGGGGGGATCGTTGGGAACCTGATAGACCGCGTGACGGTCGGGCATGTGATTGATTTTCTGTACTTTTACGTGCAGCAGCGCGGCGGGGGCGAAATTGGTTTCCCCGCCTTCAACGTGGCCGACAGCGCCATCTGCACCGGGGTGGGGCTGGTGTTCCTGCTGACCTGGCGAAGCGAGCGCAACGCGAAGACCTTGCGGCCGCCCGCCGGAGAACAGAGCACGCTGGCGCCCTGAAACGGTGGGGGTCTCCTTGCCGACGTGTTGCCTCCCCAGCCTCCAATCGAGAACCGCCTGACTGAAGGATGTCCTCGCGAACGGAACTGCTAACCATTGAAAAGACGCTGCCGGCGGAGCGGCTGGACAGTTTTCTGCGCAGCCGCTTTCCCGCGGTATCGCGCGGCGCCATTCAGCGTCTGATTGAGGAGGGACATATCCGCGTCAATGGCCGGTTCATCAAAGCGACGCACACGCCGCGGGCGGGGGACCAGGTCGAGATTCACTGGCCGGAGGCGCGGCCGGCGACGGTTCAGCCGGAGGAAATCCCGCTGGAAATTCTCTATGAAGATGACGCCCTGCTGGTGCTGGACAAACCGGCGGGTCTGGTGGTGCATCCGGCCTCGGGTCACGAGCGGCGCACTTTGGTCAACGCGCTGATGCATCATTGCCGCGGACAACTCAGCGGGGTGGGCGGCGTGGCCCGCCCCGGCATTGTTCACCGCCTCGACAAAGATACCAGCGGGTGCATGGTGGTGGCGAAAAACGACGCCACCCACATCGCCCTGTCCGCCCAATTCGCCCGCCGCACGGTCGAAAAGGTGTATTTGGCCATCCTGTGCGGCGAGGTCGCCCGCGACGAGGGGGAAATCCGCGCCGCCATCGCGCGCCATCCTTCGCATCGCAAGTGCATGACGGTGGACGAAGGGTGTGGACGCGAGGCGCACACGAGCTACCGCGTGGCGCAGCGGCTGCGGGGCGCGACGCTGGTTGAGGCGCGGCTCCATACCGGGAGGACCCATCAAATCCGGGTCCACTTCAAGTTCCTGGGTTATCCCCTGGTCGGCGATGAGGTTTATGGCAACCGCCAAAACCGGCGGCTGGAGGAACTGACGGGATATCGCGCCCCGCGCCAGATGTTGCACGCCTGGCTGCTTTCCTTTATGCACCCGCGCACGGGGAACCGGATGGATTTTGAGTCGCCCCGCCCGGCGGATTTTCTGGATGCGCTCTCGGCGCTGCGCCCGGGCTGAGGAATTCCGCCCCCGGACGGACCCCCGGCTGCTCGGCAGTGAGTGGTGTCTGGTTCCCGAAGTTTGTGGTGTCGCAAAGTTCAGAATTGAAAGGCGCTGACACTCCAGTAACCTGATGCGCGGAAAAATGATAACGCAACCGAGTCAGCCCGAACCTGAAATCAAGTCTGTTTCCCCCTCCGGTCCGCCGCACTCGGTCAATCCGTCCGGTTCCTCGCCACTTCCGTCCTTCCTGAGATGGTTCCAGGCTGCCCCTCATGCGCCGCGCCTGCCGGAGGCCGAGGTCAACCGCCTCTACCCGAAGTTCCGCTGGCAGGTGTTGGAGGCGACGTTTCTCGGATACGCCCTGTTTTACCTGGTGCGCAACAACCTTGCCGTTGTGGCGAAGGACATGGAGAACGCCCTGGGTTACAACCATACGCAGATTGGAACCATCACCGCCGCCACCGCCGTCACCTATGGATTGGGCAAGTTCCTGATGGGCTCGATCTCCGACCGGAGCGACCCGCGGAAGTTCATGGCCGTGGGGCTGTTGCTGACGGCCATCTGCAATTTCGCGTTTGGGGCCCTGCCGGGTTACTCGGTGCAACTGATTCTTTGGTCGTTGAACGGATTCATTCAGGGGATGGGCTGGGCGCCGTGCGGCCGGTCCATGGGCCATTGGTTCAGCGTGCGGGAGCGGGGGACAACTTTCAGTGTCTGGAACACCTCTCACAATGTGGGGGGCGGCGTGGCGGGATTTGTGGCCGCCTGGGCGGTGGCAACCTTCGGGGGCTGGCAATACGCGTTCTTCATTCCCGGAGTCATCGCGTCCGTCGGCGCGATTTACCTGTTCCTAAGACTGGTGGATACGCCGCAATCGGTGGGCCTGCCCCCCATTGAGGAGTACAAGAAGGACTTGACCCAACACGAGGTCAAACACGGCACGCAGGAGCGGGAACTGACCACCAAAGAGCTGTTTGTGGACTATGTGCTGCTCAACAAATACATCTGGTTGATCGCCTTTGCGAATTTCTTCGCGTACGTGGCGCGGTACAGCATGTGGGACTGGGGTCCGATGTACTTGCGGGAAGTGAAGGGGGCGACGGTTTACGGCGGCGGAATCGCGGTCATGGTGCAGAACTTCGGGGGGATTCTGCCCACCATTTTGATGGGTTGGTGGTCGGACAAGTTGGGGGGCCGGCGGGCCATGGTGGCGCTGCTGTGCATGGTTCCGGTGGTTCTGGCCTTTGTCGGCCTGATCGTCAACCCTCCGGGGCATCTGTGGCTGGATTACGTGTTTTTGGGGATTGTCGGCTGTTTCATTTACCCGGTGATCAATCTGTTTACGATTTTGGCGCTGGATTTCACCTCGAAAAAGGCGATCGGCACCGCCGCGGGGTTTATTGGTTTGTTTGGGTACGTGGCCCGTGCCTCGCAGGCGGTCGGGTTTGGGGCGATTGCGCACCATTACGGAGCCGCCTACGGCCAGGCGGCCGCCTGGAACGTCGTGCTTTATTCCATCGTGGGCTGCGGCGCGCTATGCATCCTCATCCTGGCCTTCATGTGGAATGCCCGGCCAAAGGCCTGAGCGGTCAAGTCCGGGACGCCGCCACCGGACGGGGTGGCGGGGGGCAGGCGTTCGCGCCGGCCGCCCGGCCGTAGCGTTCGAGCTCGGCCGCCCGCGTGTCCTTTGACCAGCCCAACAGTTCGGCCATCCAGTCCGCGGTGCGCTCGGCGAGCTGGCGCGCGTCGCGGTGGTAATAGTGCCAACTGCTGCGGCGCAGCATGACGTCGTCCAGGTGGACCGCCCATTCCCCGGCGCAGAAATGCTCGACGAGCCGCCGGTTGCACTCGGGTGGCAGAATACCGCTCACCCCCGCGACTCGGTCCGGGGGCAATAGCGGTTCCCGGGCCGTGCGACAAGGTTTTGCGCCGGCGAAGTCCCGATATTCCCGGCCCAGCCATTTGACGAGCTGATCCACCGTCTGCTCGGCCATCAAGCGGTAGGTCGTGAGTTTGCCCCCGGCGACGTCCCACCACCCCGGCTCGGGGGTGCGGATTTCGTGAGAACGGGAGATGTCGGACGGGTTTCCGTTGGGATCGGCGATCAAAGGGCGGACTCCGGCCCAACTGCTGATCACGTCGGCGGGAGTCAGGCGGGCATCCGGGAAGAATTGATTCGCAACCCCCAACACGTAATGGATGTCACCGGCGTCCGCGTGAATGTCATCCAAAGGGCCGCTGTAATCGGTGTCGGTGGTGCCCAGGATGGTTCGCTCGCCCCACGGGATCGCAAACAGAATGCGTTTGCCTTCCGTCATCACGACCGTCTCGGGCACCGGCACCCGGGCGCGATCCACCACCAGATGGACGCCTTTGGTCACCCGCAATTTGACCCGGCTGTGCGGCAAGCCGTCCGCCCAAGGGCCGGTGGCGTTGACCACCGCGCGGGCCCGAACCTTCACCGCCCGGTCCGCCAGCACGTCGTGCAAGTCGCACTCCCACACGGCGGCGCGCTTCGCGTCCAGGAAACGGCAATAGTTGAGAACCACCCCCCCCGCCAGGCTGGCCGAACGCAGCGTGTCGAGCGTCAAACGCGCGTCGTTGGTAAACCCGTCGTAATAGCGCACGGCGCCCGTCAGGTCCTGTTGGGAAAGCCCCGGCACTTTTGCCAGCAGTTCGCGAGCTGTCATCCAGCTCGAGTTCCCCAGATTGCGTCCGCCGCACAGCAGGTCATAAATCTTCACTCCGATTTTGAGCTGCCAGAGCACCCAGTTGCGGTTGTGCCGGTAGGTGGGGAAGATGAACGGCAGCGGCTCGGCCAGGTGGGGGGCGATATGATGCACGACCTTCTTTTCAACGCTCGCCTCATGCACGAGGCCAACGCGTCCCTGCGCCAGGTAACGCAAACCGCCGTGCAACAAACGGCTGGAACGGCTGCTGGTGCCGAACGCGAAATCCTGCTGTTCCACCAAGCCCACGCGCAATCCCCGCAGCGCCGCGTCCCGGGCCACCCCCGACCCGACAATGCCGCCGCCGACAATCAGAAGGTCGAGTACTCCGTCGGTCAGACGGGCAATGGCCGTGGCGCGGCCGGGCGTTGAACTTGGATGAGTTGTCTGCTCTTTCATGTCTTGGTTTCTAAACCGGAAGCGCGATCCGGCGCCGGGCTTCCCGGAGCCTTTCCCCGAGCTCGTCGAGGCCGGACACGATCAGGTCCGGCGCCGGGGAATGTTTCGCTGCCTGCTCGGCAGTCGTTTCCCCGGTGAGCACCAACACGCCGAAGGCCCCTGCGCGCCGGGCCATTGCCACATCGGTGTAAAGCCGGTCGCCGACCATGGCCAACTGCCCCGGCCGCAGCGCATGCCGGTGTAGAATGCCGCGAATCATGCAGGGATCGGGCTTGCCAAGAGTCATGTCCGGCCCGCGGCCCGTGGCTTCTTTCAATGCGGCGCAGATGGCGCCGCAATCCACCAGGACCGTTGGCTGATCGGTCGGACAGATCCGGTCGGGATGGGTCGCGATGAAATACTTGCCTTGCTTGATCCAGTAGGCCGCGCGACACAGGCGCCGATAGACCAGGCCGGTATCGAATCCCACCACCACTGCATCCGGCTCGTCCTCGGCCGTGTCTTCGGTCAGCATGAATCCGGCCTCGACCATTTCTTGCCGCATGCTGGCGGTTCCCAGCACGAATAATCGTTTCAGGTCGGGCAACTCCTGTTCCAAATGCTCGATGGTCGCCTGAGTGGAAGTGTAAAGCTGATCTTGGGAAGCTTTGATGCCGATCTTTTCCAAGTGCGCCAGGTAATCCGTTGTGCTGCGCGACGAGTTGTTGGTCAGGAACGTGTAGCCAATACCCATTTCTTCGAGCAGTTGGAGAAACGGAATGGTGAAAGGGAACAACGTTCCCCCACTGTAAATCGTGCCATCCATGTCCAAGGCCACGTGCTGGAGAGCACGCAGCCGGAGGACCAAGTCAGGGTCTGAATCAGGTTTGGCGGTCATAGCGCCCTTATATCGCGTTAACGCACTAAGTCTGAACCCTCCCCCATAAGTTGTCAATGCCACTTTTTCACGAAATCGCCCGGCCCCGGCCCGCCTTGCCTCCTTCGGAATTCGCTCCCTTGCAGCCGCGGGCAGGGTGTGTATCTTTACGCCACATCCATGAATTCAAGATTCACTGTAACTTTGTGCTGGTTGCTGATTTCCGCGGTTAGCGTGCTTGCGGAATTCCGGGCGGGCGTGGCGGTGCGAACCGTCAACCCTGAACCCCTGTTGCCTGTGAGTGGAGGGGTAGGCCCTTCGCACCCCGTGACCCAACGGCAGGGGGACCTAACCGTTCGGGCGGTGGTGCTTTCCCAAGCGGAGACGGTGGTCGCCATCGCGAGCGGGGATTTTCTGGGGTTCCCAGCCGAACTTGGGAATCGGGTCCGGGCTCTGGTTAAGGAGATTTCCCCAAGCAACATCTTGATTGGGGCAACGCACACTCACAGCGCACCGGATTGCTACGGTTTTCCGGATGGCAAGGGCGGAACCGCCCGGGACGAGAAATACGTGAACTCGGTCTGCCAGCGGATGGCCGAGGCCATTCGGGAGGCCTTTGCCAACCGGCAACCGGCCCGCCTGAAGATTGCCACGGGCGAAGCTCGAGGGAAGATTGCCTACAACTATTACGCGGAACAATTGTACGATCCCCGTTGCCATGTCATTCAAGCGTTGGACAAGGCGGGCACTCCGCTTTTCACACTAGTCAACTATGCGATTCATCCGGAAGTGCTCGGCAGCGAGGCGGGGATTTGCAGCCCGGACTTGGTGGGGCCTTTGTACGACCGTCTGGCGGCGAAAGGCGGTGGGACGGGCCTGTTCATGAACAGCGCGCAAGGGGGGATGGTCACCGCCGACAATCGGCTGCCGGGCGGCCAGGAAGCCCGGACGTGGGCGGAATGCGAACGCATCGGACGGCTGTTGGCGGACGAGGCTCTGCGCATCATCGCCCCAGCGCCGGAGCAGACCGATCCCAGCTTGTTTTGCGCCGCGCGGAACCTGTCGTTGCCGGTGGACGCTCCCCTGATGCGGGCGCTGCTCCGGGCGCTGCCCGGCAGTCCCGGCCCCGAGGCCACGGAGGTGACCACGCAAATCAACCTTGTGAATGTCGGGACGGCGCAGATTCTCACCATCCCGGGCGAGGCGCTGCCCAACATCGGCTATTATTTGAAGCGCAAAATGCGCGGCGAACACAACCTCCTGTTCGGTCTCACCAACGACGCCTTCGGCTACATCCTGACGCCGGAAGATTACGACAGTTTCAAACGCTACGCCTACATCACGCGGACCAGCCTGGGCGAGCGCACGGGAGAGATTTTCGTGAAAGCGGCCTTGCAGTTCATCCAGGAGTCGCCTACCCCGCGTTGAGGGCGGCGCCTCCCGAAACCGGGCCGGGTGCGGCCGGCTGCTCAGACAAAGCCGGCCAAACGGGACGCGGCGGAGGGGCGGCGCTGCAACACCTGGCTGCCGGAGGCTCGTTCCCAAACCCCCTTGACTTAGGCGTCGAAATGGGTTCCTGTGCTGGCAGCATGCTGCCGACAACCTGACAAATCCACCCTGCATTATGCGCAACCCAAGTCATTCCCTGCCCGCACTGAAGACCCTGTCCGGCTACGGCCTTCTCGTTTTCGGGCTGGCCCTCGGTGGCTGTTCCAAGTCCCGCGATGTCTCGAGCCCCGAGTCTGCCGGCGGGGCGCAAGCGGTCCGGCCGGCATTGGACGAACGCACGGCGCTGGACGAGTATGTGGCCGCGCCGGACACCAACTACAGTTACCGTTTGGTCAACACGATCCGGGGCAAGGATGTCACCGCCTACCTGCTCGAGATGACCTCCCAGGCATGGCTGACCTCCCAGGAGGTGGACCGGCCGCTGTGGAAGCATTGGGTCAACATCGTCCGGCCTGAAACCGTCGCCTCCTCCACCGCGCTGCTGTTCATCGGGGGCGGCGCCAACAACGGGAATCCGCCCAAGGCGCCGGACGCCAACCTGGCGCGAGTGGCCCAGGCCACCAAGGCGGTGGTGGTCGAGCTCAAAATGGTGCCGAACCAACCCCTGGTGTTTGCCGGCGAATCCGAGGGCCGCAAGGAGGACTCGTTGATTGCTTATACCTGGGACAAGTTCCTGCGCACCGGGGACAAGAAATGGCCGGCCCGGCTGCCGATGACCAAAGCGGCCGTTCGGGCGATGGACACCACCACCGCCTTTTGCGGCAGCGCGGAAGGCGGGGCGGTCAAGGTTGACTCGTTCGTGGTGGCCGGGGGGTCCAAACGCGGCTGGACCACCTGGACCACGGCGGCGGTGGACAAGCGGGTGGTGGCGATTGTCCCGATCGTGATTGACGTCCTGAATGTCGAGGCGTCGTTGAGACACCACTACGGCGCCTATGGCTTCTGGGCTCCGGCCATCGGCGACTACACCGCCTTTCGCATCATGGACTGGGCGGGCACGCCGGAATTCGCGGCGCTGATGAAGATCGAAGACCCGTATAGCTACCGCCAGCGGCTGACGATGCCGAAATTCATCTTTAACGCGTCCGGCGACCAGTTCTTTGTGCCCGATTCGTCGCAATTCTATTTTGACGATTTGCCGGGCGTGAAATATCTCCGCTACGTTCCCAACGCGGACCATTCGTTGAAGGGCTCGGATGCCTATGAGACGTTACAGGCCTGTTTCAGCGCGATCCTGAACCAGACTCCGTTGCCGCAGTTTAGCTGGACCCTCGAGGCGGACGGTGGCATCCGCGTGAAAAGCCTGACCACGCCCAGCGCCGTCACGCTCTGGCAGGCGACGAACCCCCAGGCGCGGGATTTCCGGCTCGATACCCTCGGTCCGGTCTGGCGATCTTCCCCGATCAAGGATGAGGGCGGAGGGGTTTATGTGGCCAAAGTGGCGCCGCCGCCCAAGGGCTGGACGGCGTTCTTTGCGGAACTGACTTTTCCCAGCGCGCCGCAATCGCCTCCCTTCAAGTTCACAACCCAAGTGCGCGTCGTCCCGGACGTGCTTCCGCACAAGTTCGTGCCGCCAGGCCGCCCGCCGAAATAGCCGCGGGTCAGCCCGGGCGCTGCCGCCCTCAGGTCAAGGAGCGGGCCTGGCCAGGCGCTGGTCAAACCAGTCGGCCATGACTTTGACTTCGTCCGGCAGGGTGAGCCAAGGGTGTCCACCCCCCGGTTTTACAATCAGTTCGGCCGAACCCCCGGCGGCTTTCAGCGCCGCCACCAGTTTCTGCGACTGCTGGAGCGGCACCAGCGGATCGGCATCCCCGTGAAAGATCAGGAATGGAACCGGCTTGGTTTTCACCAGCCGCGCCGGTGAGATGCGGAGGGCTCCTTCTTTGATGGCCTCTTCGGACCGATCTTTGATGCCCGCCACAAACAGCAGGTCCCCGAGTTTCTCAAAGTCCGCCGGCTTGCCATCCCAATCCAGGAAGTCGGTGGGGGGAAAGAAGACCGACACCGCCTTCACTGAAGTATCTCGCCGCAGTTCCGGGGTTTTGGCATCCGGATTTCCGGGCTCGGGAGTCACGGCGGCCAGGGCGGCGAGATGTCCGCCCGCGGATGCGCCGGTCAACCCCAAACGGTCGGGATCAATTTTGTAATCGCCAGCCCGTTCTTTGACGTGGCGAATGGCCATTTTGACGTGCGCCTCCATTTCGGGAACCGTGTACTTGGAGCGCGAGCCGGGGCGGACGGCAAAGACGGTGTAACCCCGTCCGCAAAGGATGGAATAGACCTGAGCCAGGATGTGGTCGCGGATTTTGCGGCGGTCGGAGGAGTAAGCCCCGCTAACCACATCAATGATTCCAAGGCCATTGGAGGCGCCTTTGGGGGTAAAGACGTCCATCAAAAGGCCGGTGCCGTGCACTTCGCCATAGACCACGTCCATTTTCTGCTCGTAAGGAAGTCCTGGAGTGTCCTGAGCGAAGCCAACTGGGCCGGGAATCAGGGCTGCCAATCCAGCCACGACAAGGAGTTTGAGGGTATGTTTCATAGGTAAAAGCCGGAGTTTCCGCAGGGCTCAGCGCCCCGACGGTTGCAGATACCGGTCGAACCAGTCCGCGAAGCGTCTTATATCCCAGAGCATGGTGGGCCAACCGTGGCGTCCGCCAGGATGAACCACCAGCTCGACCGTGGCGCCGACTTTGGCGGCCTCGGCTTGAAATCGTTGGGATTGATCCAGTGGGACCAACGTGTCGGCGTCACCATGGAAAATGAGGCAGGGCGGCAGGTTCGAAGTCACATAATAAATCGGCGAGAGCTCCCGCCCAATCACTTTCCAGACCGCCAGATTGGTTGCCTCCGGCCCGAAGCCTTTGACAAAGCTCTTGGGCGGCCCGCCATCGCCGGGGTTCTCGGTCGAACTGCCCAGGTTCAGGAGGTCGGTGACCGGATAAAAGATGGCAACGGCCTGGACGGCGCTGCTCTCGTGGTCCACGGGGTCCGGGGCCTCGGCTGGACCGGGAGCGCCGCGGGTGGCCAGCAGAAGGCTCAGATGCCCGCCGGCGCTGCCGCCGGTGACCCCCAGGCGATTCGGGTCCACCCCGTATTGGCGGGCATGGTGCCGCACAAACCGAACGGCGCGGTGCATGTCCTCGGCGATTTCCATGATCGTGGCTTGAGGCTGCGAGATGTGATAGACGGGGAAGATCGTGTAGCCGCGCCGGAGCAGCGGAGCGGCAATCCAGGGTCGGAACGAGTCCGGATGCGATTTCCAACCGCCACTGACCAGCAGCAGGATGCCAATGCCATTGGGATGCGCGGGCCGCACGACGTCCAAGGTCAGGTCCCGTCCCTGTCGCTGACTATAGACAATGCCGGACTGGTAGTGATGGCGGGGATGGAAATAGACCCACAGGCCGCCAACGGTCGCGGCCAGAAGGAGGAATAACGCCACAAGAAAGATGAACAAACGACGAATCACTCGTGGCAATTTCATGGAGTCACTATTTCCAAAGCGAACGCACTGCGCAAGAAAGGAAGCAGGGGAAGCGGAACTGGACGAAACGCCAGGTCCCGGCCAGACATTGCCTTTTCAAGGCCGGCATGATGAAATGCCCTGGGCGCGGAACGGGATGGGAGGCGCCCGCGAGCGGGCAGACCCGGAAAGACGGAAGGTTGACGATTATGACCGCAGACAAACCTTGCGACGGCGTGTTGTTTCGCCAGGTCATCCACGTTCCCCAGAGCGCGATTGACCAGAACGGGCATGTTAACAATGTCGAGTATGTGCGCTGGATGCAGGAGGTGGCGATCCGGCACTCGGAAGCCACCGGGGGAAGCGCCGCCATGCGGTCGGTGGGGTGCACGTGGGTGGTCCGCGCCCATCGCGTCGAATATCTAAGCCCGGCTTTTGCCGGGGATTGCCTCGAGGCCATCACTTGGGTCGCCACGGTGGAACGCGTCCGCTCGCTGCGACGTTATCGGTTTATACGGAAATCCGATGGCAAACTCCTCGCCCAAGGGGAGACCGATTGGGTTTTCGTCAACGCCCGAACCGGGAAACCCTGCGCGATTCCAGAAACAGTCAGGGCGTGCTTTCAGATTGGGAAACAAGCGGAGCCGTGAGGCATTAGTCTTCCAGGCCCGCGGCAATCCCGGCTCGCCGGCGAACACCCGGGGTCCTGGCCGGGTTCCCTTGCGTTCGGCCGGCCCCCCAACCTTCTCTGACCCCGCCCCCATCAAAATCCCTGTTTTCAGGGATATTCAACCCGCCGAAGACCCGTCAGGCTTGAAGCCAAAGAATCCATCCGCTGACCCAGCGGTTTGGACGGAGAAGAGAGATAGAACAGAACGATTGTACCATGAAAAGACTCGCAAGCATCAGCGGCGGATTCCTGGCCGCTGCCTTATTGACCACGGCCAGTTACGGGGCAGTGGTATTCACTGACAACTTCGATACTGCCGCGTACCCGGCGGGAGGCACCCTGGCAGAATTCCAGGCCCGAGGGTGGACGGCGGTGTACGGAACACCGGGGAGTAACCTCGGGGTGGGGACTTCCGGCAATGCTGGCGCCACGGAAAGCGTTTTTTGGGGCAACCCCACCGCGGCCGGAAACACACAGGCTGCGCTCGAGTACAACTACATGGCGGCGCCCATCAACTGTGGGGACATTATCACGATCGAAGCCAACTGCATGCGGTTCGAGGGTTACAGCTACCTGCGGGAGATCATTCTTTGGGACGGGGCCAACCCGGCGACGCGGGTGGCGGTGGCGACGCTCGACGCGGTCGGCAAAGCCCTCGGCCCGTATGCCACCTGGTGGACTCCGCCAGCCAAGGACGCGATCCAACCGCTGACCTATGTGGCGACACCGGCCGATGCGGGGAAGTATGTGATTTTCAAATACGGCCATAGTGCAGGGTGGGGGGAAACGGCTGACGTTACGTTCAGCATTACGCCGGTGACCATTCCGCTGTTCACCACCCAACCGGTGGCGTCCATCCTCCGGACCGAGGGCGAATCGGCCACCTTGACCGCCTCGGCCATCGGCTGCAACGTGACCTACCAGTGGAACAAGAATGGCACACCGCTGGCCGGCAAGACGGAGAATACTCTGGAGTTGGCCGGGCTGACGGTGGCGGATTCCGGGAGCTACACGGTGACCGCGACCAGTCCGTCCGGTTCCACCAACAGCACGGCGTGCGTGCTGGTGGTTGAGGCGAAAGCCGCGGTTGGCGCCACCCTGTCGCTGGGGGTCAGTTTTTCGCACAATTACAGCGGCACGCCGTTTGCCCCGGCCGTGACGGACATCGCCTATGGCGTTCATCCCAGCCGCTGGCAGGTCACCCCCCCAACGGCGACGGGTTACGAGATGTATCCGGCCGGCCCGGGCCTTTACACGCTGGTTTGGAGCTGCAACAACACCTACTGGGTGGGCGGCCTGCCCGGCGACCTGACACCCGGCAATGAGCAGGTCAATTTTGCCTATTTGGATGACGGCGGGATGGGCTACTCCGTGCAGATCACCGGACTCAAGACCGTGGTGGGCTTTGACAAGTATGTGGTCAAGACCATTGCCGCCTCGGACAACGCCACCAACTTCAACACGGTCACGCTCACCGACGACCTCACGGCCGTCACTGAAACGCTGACTTACGGGCCGCTCTTCCTCGCCCGGGAGGGCTATGTTGGCAAGGCGGCGGTCAGCAGCAGCAGCAGCGTGTTGACGAATGATTCAATCACACTGACCTCGATTCGGGTGCCGGATACGCTGACCCGCGGCTGCCTCGCAGGGTTCATTGTCACCGACAAGCCGGTGGTCGTGGTGCAGCCCAAAGGGCCGGGTGCCCCGGTGTTCAATGGCGAATCGTTCACGCTGAGCGCGGAGGCGTTCGGCGTGCCCAATCTGGGATACCAATGGCGCAAGGACGGCGCCCCCATTTCGGGCGCGACGACTGCCACTTATGCCAAATCCGGCGCGGTCGTGGAAGACTCGGGCGTTTACGACCTGGTGGTCACCAACGCCTACGGCACCGCCACCAGCCTTGCGGCAACCGTCACCGTGGTCTCGTTCATCCAGCCGACAATCATCCAGCAACCCACTTCGCGGACGGCGTACCTGGGGCGCACCGCCACCTTCTCCGCCTTGGGTTACGGCGGCCAGCTCAGCTACCAGTGGAACAAGAACGGCTCCCCCATCCCGGGCGCCACCACCACGACACTGACCTTGACGGGCCTGACCGCGGCGGATGAAGCCGACTATTCGGTCACGGTGAGCAATCCGGTCGGAAGCGCCAACAGCCAGAGCGCGCATCTGACCGTTCTGCCCGTTCCGACGACGGGTTACGTGGGCGCGGTGCTGGCGGACAATCCGGTCAGCTACTGGCGACTGGATGAAACCTCGGGCACCGCCTTGGAGGACAGTTGGGGAGTCAACCACGGTTCGTACGTCGGGGCGGTTGCCTTGGGTCAGCCCGGGATTTCCGCCGCCAGCACGGCGGTGAACTTCCCGAATTCGGGCTGGGTCCTGGCCACGCCCACAACCTATGCGGACGTGCCTTACACTCCGGCCCTGAATCCATCGGGCGCGTTTTCAGTCGAGCTGTGGGTCAAGGCCAATGGCATCCCCAGCGACCTGTTCAGCCCGCTGTCGTCTCTGGATATCAATTCAGGGCGGGCTGGCTACCTCTTCTATCTCAACGGCGGCTCGGGATGGCAGTTCCGCCTGGGCAACCTTTCCGGATATATTGCCACGGTCTCTGGCGGGGCCAGCAGCACCGAGTGGCAGCATATCGTTGGCGTGTATGATGGCGCCTCCGCCTATCTCTATGTCAACGGTGTCCAGTATGGGCCGGTGGCCGCGCCGGGTTACCAACCGAATCCGGCGGTCGCCTTCCGCATTGGCGCCCCGACCGGCTTCTCCCGTCCGTGGAACGGCCTGGTGGATGAGGTGGCCTTCTACAATTACGCCTTGAGCCCGACCCAGGTCAAGCAACACACACTGGCCGGCGTCGAGCTGAAGATCGCCATGGCTGCCGCCTCCGACATCGTGGTGAACGCCAAACCGAGCGCCGGCCCGGTCCATGGTCTGAACCTGGGCGCGACCTGGGCGGCGACCGACAATGACGGCACGGCCACCCGCTCGGGGGTGATGCAGTTCAATGCGACCGAAGGCGACCAGGTCAGCGTGCGCGCGTATCCGGAATTGAATTCGACCAGCGGCACCATTTGCTTCTGGGTCCGGGTCGCGGACTTCTCCGGCACGGGCAGCGAGGCGGCCATGGTCATGGATCGCCGCGACACCGGCGGCAGTGGCAGTGGCACGATCATCGGCATCAACGACGGCCTGTATGCGACGGCGGGCACGGTGTTTTTCCAGGCCAATCCCAGCGGGGCCAATCCCTTCTCCGGCATCACCCCCATCAACGATGGGAAATGGCATCATGTGGCGGTGAGCTACATGCAGGGGGTGGGCGAACCGGTGATTATCTACGTTGACGGCATGCAGGACAACAGCAGCGCCAATGCCAAGGCCTGGTACTGGCCGGCAAACATGTCCGTGTTGCTGGGCAAATCCCGTGACACTTATTGGAAGAAACTCAATGGTGGACTGGACGACGTCCGGTTCTACAACCGCCTGCTGGATGCCACGGAAATCGCCCAGGTGATGACCGGGGCGGTGGTGGATGACGCGGCCTTGGTGCTGCGCCTGAACTTCGATGCCGCTCCCGCCGCCGGCTACAGCCTCACGACCACGCCGGTATCCGCGACAGTCCAGGGCTCGGCCAACGTGGGCAGCGGTTACACGGATCTGGGACCCAGCCCGTGTCTCTACATCCCGTCAGGAGCCATGCAGTTCTTCCGCGCTCGCGCCCAATAGCAACCGTTGACGGGAACCCAACACACCACCATGAGGCCGGGAGTTGCTCCCGGCCTCTTTTGTTGCCGGGCGGTGGGCGTGCATGAAACGAAGGGCGGTCAATGAAATGCCAGCCCGGTCGGAGGGCCATGGCAGGGGGCCGCGGCCGTTTTTTCACCTTCCCAAATCGGCGGATAAGGATGCGCCACCGCTGGTTGGTGTGATTTCCGTCCAGCAAAGGCGGCCAGCAGCAGGGCAAAGGGCGATTTGGTGGAGCGCGGACGGCACCAATTGCTCACCGCGCCGAAAAATCCAGGCACTTTTCCCTCCCGTAACGACACCGCCCCCTCGACCCGGGTCCGTGACGGGCCGGTTGGGGGTGGTTTGGAGGATCCGCTCCCGCTACTGAAACGCCGTCGCCTGGGTCGGCAACGCAAACACTTC
>JARKQH010000327.1 GCA_029974925.1 Verrucomicrobiota bacterium | reverse complement strand
CGCCATTGCCCTTGTCGTTTTCGAAGCCCGAATCGTCAAGGACCACGGCGGCGGGGTCAAAACCGGTGATGCCGCCGGTGGTGGTGGCAATGACCCAGGTGTAGTCCTGGGAGTTGTCGAAGTTGGCCGCCTCATCCGGCAGATTGAAGTTGGGGTCGAGCGAGAAAATGCGAATCGTGGCCGGGTTTGCCGCGGTGGCGTTGATGGTCAGGGTCCCGGTGATGTTCAGGAGGTCCCAGCCAGTGGGAGAGCCCGCCGCACCGGCGGCGTCGTTAATGTCCCAGTCGTAGCTGGCGCCGGGGTTCCAGGTTTGAGCGCCGGTGTCCAGGGTGTCCGGGCTGGCGCCAGGGGCAATCGTGCCCCAAAGCGTCACGCCCCCGGGGACGCTGCCATTGCCTTCCAAACGCGCGCCGGGGTTGACGGTAACCAGTCCGGTGCCCGCGCTCGAGGGGTACCAAACGCCCAGGATGCCCTGGCTGACCAGCGTCTGGTTGTACGTATTGTTCAGCGCGGTGAGGTCAACGGCTCCAGGCCCCACCTTGGTCAGGTTAAAATTCCCGCTGATGGCTCCCACGAGGGTCAGACTGCCCGCGTCCGAGCCGATAATGCTGTTGGCCGCCAAAGTAACGGTGCCGTCGAAAATGTTGTCACCGCTGATATTGTTGAGCGCGGCGCCCCCGGCGAAACCCGGACCGTTCAGTGTGACCTGTTCAGGCAGGTAATACTCGTAGCCGCCTTCAAAGGCCAGGGTGGCTCCGCTGTTGACAATGGTGCCATTGAGGACGCTGCCCAAAGCGCCGCTCTTGGCGGCGACCAGGGTGCCTTGCGCAATCGTAAGGGCGCCGGGGAAGGTGTTTTCCGCCGCGCCCGCCAGCACGAGCTTGCCGGGGCCGTTGGCCGTCCAATTGCGCGAGCCGCTGATCACGCCACTGAGGGTGAGCGTGTTGCCGGCCAGGGCGTTGATTTCAACCGCCGGACCGGTTCCCCGAAGCTGGATGTCGTTGGAGAGCGTCGTCGCCGGCTGGGTGCTGCGCAAGGTGGCACTGGCGGTGCCATCCACCACGATGAGGCCGGCGCCACCCGCGGCGTTGTTATCAAGCGTGAGAATACCCGCCCGATTGGTCAGGTTCCCGGTGAACAGATTCGCCCCCGACAACACCAGCTCTCCGGACGAGGCTTTGGTAAGTCCCGAAGTGCCGGAGACAGCCACGGCGATGATCCCTTTGGCCGCGGCATTGACGGTGACCAGGCTGGAGCCGGTCAGCGTGAGGCCGTCGCCGGCCAGCGTTGCAGTGCCCTCCTCGAAGGTGAGCCCGGTCGCGGTTTGGGCGCCACTCAGCGTAACGGTGTACTGCCCGGTGGCATCCGTGCCGGCCGAAAACACGGCGGTGTTGCCGCTGCTCCAAAGGGACGGCGCGCCATTGCCCTGGGCGTGGATGTTCCAATTCGCGGTCGAAGCGTCCCACAAACCGGAGGGCGCCGGTCCGCCTGAACCGTTGGCCGAGCCATTGAGGTCCCAATAAAGGCTTTGGGACAGGACCGGCTGGGCGAGGACGACCATCACGGCCATGGCCAGTGCCCACGGCAGATGGAGACTGCCGAAGCTCAGTTGCGAGTCATTGGGACAAGGGTGGTTTTCGTTGCAGCGCATAGTTGTCTCCTTATAAAAGAGGTAAATCCATGGGGCGAACCGGGCGGGGATAGCGGACCGCGGGGAAGAGGCTGGCAAAAGGTGGAGTGTGGAATTCTCGTCCGAAGGGGCCGGACCCGCACAGCGCAATAAATCCCTGCACCCTCCTCTGGAAATCAGTTCCTTCATTTAAGCCTCTGACTAATTAAAACCACTCGTTTCCTTCATCAACGCTTCCCAGCAGCACCCGCGCCCGAAACGGCATAAACCGTCCACTGAGCCGCGTCACGGAAGTCCTTTCCTTCCCAGCCTCAGGCATTAAAGAAAAAAACCGCTTCTTTGTCAAGCCCTCAGTCCATCTTTTTGCTTAAAGCGCGATCCGTAAAAATACGGATGGGGTCCAGCAGGAAAAATTGGCCTGCAGTCCACCGAATTCTCTTAGAAAGCAACAATCGCGCCATTCTCGTTTTTGCGTTGAGCTTGGTTTTTTTTCAGGCTGTCGCATATTGGGCTGCTCATGCAGTTGATCCGTGATATTTACGCCAGGAAGGGCGCCGCCGGGCGGCCGGTGATTTCCTTTGAGTTTTTCCCGCCCAAAACCGACGAGGGGGACCGCAATTTATTGGAGAAGACGATTCCGGCATTGCTGGAGGCACGGCCGGACTACTGTTCGGTGACTTACGGGGCCGGCGGCAGCACGCGGGACAAAACACTGATG
>JARKQH010000305.1 GCA_029974925.1 Verrucomicrobiota bacterium | reverse complement strand
GCCGGTGTTTTCGATGCCGCAAAAAGTCCACGTCATTCTCCGCGAGGGGAAGCTCGAGGATTTGCTCGCGCAGTTGGCCGCGCACCGGCTGGACATGGTGCTGGCTGACGAGCCGGCCTCTGGCGGCGTCAAGGCGCGGCTTTTCAGCCATCCCCTGGGCGAGTCCGGCGTCACGTTCTGCGCCACGCCCGCCTTGGCGGCGCGGCTGCGCAAAGGCTTTCCCCGGTCGCTGCATCAGGCGCCCGCGTTGATGCCGTCGGAAGAAACCGCCCTGCGGCGCGCCGTCGAACAATGGTTTCAAGACCGCCGAATCCAGCCGCGGGTGATTGCCGACTTCGAGGATGCGGCCATGATGTGTGTGGTGGCCGCCCATGGGACGGGGTTCCTGCCCCTGCCCACGCTGGTGGTCCGGGAGGCGGTCAAGAGCCATCACCTCCGGCGCATTGGCGAGGCGGAGGGCTGCACCATCCAGTTTTTCGTCCTGACCGCCGAGCGCCGGATCAAGCATCCGGCCGTCGCCCTCGTCACTCAGACCGACAGGCTGCTGAAGACACCGGACTCCCCGCCGCCTTGAGCCCCGGCTGACGCCGGCGGCGGCTCCCGTGCCGGCGCCCCGGCGCAAGCACTGGGGAAATGCCCCCTTCCCCGCGCCCCTCTCAAACGTTCATTTCAAGCCCGGCGCCATGCCCTTCGAGAGCCTGCCAGGAACTGCTGAAAATCAGGCTGAAAATCAGGGTTGAAATCCCTGCTGCGGAAGGTAGGATGGTCTGGCGTGGGCATCAGGTTGCCGGCGCAATGGCTCGGGGCGTAGCGTAGCTTGGTAGCGCGTCTGAATGGGGTTCAGAAGGTCGTGAGTTCAAATCTCACCGCCCCGACCATTTTTCCATCATTTCAACGTTACGCCTGGCGGCGCGGTCAAAATATCTCCCTTCGCAGCATCCTGCGGCGCAGGCCGGCCCCAGCGACCGAGCGCCCGGGGTCACTCCTCGACGAGCACCAGAGCGGAGGCAAAAAGGGACGGCTTACTTGGGGTCGTGAATGGTTTCAGTTGATGTCTTGCGCGGTACAAACTCGGCGGATAGACGCTGCGCCTCGGCGATCTGTTCGCGAGTCATCTTGCGCTCGAGCCCATCTCTGGTTTTGGCCGCGAGCTCGAAGACTGAAGGGAATGGCCAGGCATTTTCTGCCGCGGCCAAGTTGGACCAGAAGTAGGCTTGCACGTAGTTTTTGGGCACACCCTCGCCCCTCGAGTAGGCGAGCCCGAGGTGGTACTGGGCATTCACATCCCCCTGCTCGGCAGCTTTGCGCCACCATTTGACGGCTTGGACATAGTCCTTCGCCACACCCTCACCGTTGTAACAGGCGAGGCCCAGCTCGTACTGGGCAGCCGCATGCCCCTGATCGGCGGCCTTGCGATACCATTTCACCGCTTCGGCAGCGTCCTGCGCCACACCCTCGCCCTCCGAGCACGCGAGCCCGAGGTTGTACTGGGCATCCGCATGCCCCTGCTCGGCGGCCTTACGCCACCATTTCACGGCTTCGCCAGCGTCATTCGGCACACCCTTGCCCTTGGAGTAGGCGCGCCCGAGCTCGTACTGGGCTTCCGCAATCCCCTGCTCGGCGGCCTTGCGATACCATTTCACGGCTTCGACGTGGTCCTTCGCCACACCCTTGCCCTTGGAGTAGGCGCACCCGAGGCTGTTCTGGGCTTTCGCATGCCCCTGCTCGGCGGCCTTGCGATACCATTTCACGGCTTCGACGTAGTCCTTCGCCACACCCTCGCCGCTGTAGTAGGCGCACCCGAGGTTGTACTGGGCAGCCGCATCACCGCCCTCCGCTTTCGTCTTAATCTCCTGCAAGCTTTCGGGGGCGTCGTTGGTTTGCTGGACGCACGATGGGAGGGAAGAGATAGTCAAGAGCACGAGAAGAAAAACCTCAATACGCCAACTTGCTCTCATAGCCTGAATTTAAGGCGACCGCTGGAGTTGGCAAGCTTAACTTGACGTCATGGCTCTCGCGGGGATGGAAAAGTTTTTTGGGGGACTGTGTCCGCCTGGAAATTGTCCGGAACGGGGCGTCGTTGGAACCATTGCCGGGCCGGGAACCGGGAGGATGGGGCTCCACGGCGGTGTTGTCTCGGACGCCAAAGCTCATTTGACCCTCAAAATTGACCCTCCTGGTTCCCGGCTGGCCGCGCGGTCACCGTTGGCCCAGGCAGGGGACAGGTCGGGGTCTCAATGGAAACGTTTGAGGTTGCGCGTGAACCGCCGTTGCGGGGCTCAATCTCTGACCGGGTTCGGCCCTGGCCTTGATTGAGCCTGGAGGGCGGCGGATGGGCGCCCGGGAAAGCGCATCAGCGAGGATGGCCGGCGGGGGTGCCTGGGGGAGGGTTGGGTTGCCCGCCGGGCGCCGGGCCGGTGGATTCCCGGAAGATGATGTCTTCGGTAATGAGCAGGGTTTCGGGCGGGCCGGGGGGGTGCTGGCGGAGGCGGAGGACCAGCTCCATCGCCTGCCGGGCGACGCGATTCGAGGAGAGCGCAAAGGTGGTGAGTTTGGGTCTGAAAAAGCGGCCCTCGGGGGCGTCTCCGAAGCCGATCACCGAGAGGTCGGCGGGGCAGTTGCGGCCCCGCTCCTGCGCGGCGGAGATGACGCCCAGGGCGATGGCGTCGTTGATGCACATGACGCCGGTGACTTCGGGACAGCGGGCCACCAGCCGTTGGAAACCCTCGCAGCCGCCCTCAAAGCCGAATTCCTCCACGTTTTCGATCAGGCGGTCGTCGTCCGGCAGGCCGGCTTCGGCCAGCGCCCGGCGGTAGCCGGCGAGTTTTCGCAAGGTGGTCTTGGCCCGGGTCACCGCGTCGCAAATCATGGCAATGTGGCGGTGACCCAGGCCGATCAAATGACGGGTTCCCCGGAGAAAGGCGTCCTCGCGGTCGGCGGTCACGACGGAAATGCCGGCGGGGCTGTCGGGGAGCAAATCAATGACGGGCACGCCCTCGGCGGCCAGTTTTTTCAGTTCGCTGGCCTCCATGGCGGGGGAGTCCCACAGCACCAGGATGCCGCCCATGTGATGAAGCAGGCGGCGCTGGAGGAACGCCTCGGCGGCGGCATCGTCATCGGCCACATGCACCGTCAGTTCGAAGCCATGGACACTGGCCGCGCGGCTGATGGCCATGGCCGTGGCGGCGTGGGAGGTGGCCAGGTTCCAGGTTACGATCAGCAGGATGACCTGGTTGGTATAGCCGCGCTGCAAGGCGCGGCCGATCGGGTCGAATTTGTAGCCCAGGCGCCGCGCGGCCGCCAGGACCCGGGCCTTGGTCGCCGCGGAGATTCGCGCCGCGTGATGATTGTCGTTCAACACGTAGGAGACCGTGGAGAGGGAAACCCCCGCTTCCCTCGCCACATCCCGCAGCGTGCTTCGAGTTGTTCCGCGTCCGCCCATATTTCTGATCCGATGAGTGCTCCAGCGCGGCCCCGGCGGCCGTCAACGGCGCAGCCTGAAAAACCGCGCGCTGTTGGTGGCACCGAACGCGGCCGTTGCCCCGGTTCCGTTCCGCGCCGTGTTGGTGACGCTCACCCACGAGGCCGGCTGAAGCCCGGCTGTGGTTTCAAGATTGAACCCGGGTGGATTGGTTGGCCACATCAAAGTGACGGCGTCATTGGACAGCGCGATGTCCAGGCGCGGGGGGGCCACGGGCGTGACCGAGCTCCAGGCCGGGCCGACTCGCAGTTCGTCCACCGTGAGTTTGGCGGGGCTGGCCGAACTCCCTCCCGACCGGAAGAAGAACCGGTCAATCTGCGGCAAGTCGCTGCCGCCGCCGCCCACCCCCGCCACCGCCGGCCGGGGCGCGGCTGCGGCGCCAAAGGCTGCAATCTCCGGATTCAACCACAAATCGCAGATGTCCTCCGTGCCGGTCTCCCCGTTGAACTGATAGCGGCCGACGACGAACAGGCTCTGCCCGACCGCGAAATCGTTGGTCGCCCAGGCGCCATAGGTGGTGCCGCCCGCCTTGGACAGCCCAAGATTAAAGCCGCCCGCGCCGTTGGTGCGGATGTTGATTTTGGCGCCGAAAAGGGTGCCGGTGCCGGTGGTCAGACCCGCCAGGGTGCCGTCCGTCGTGAACGCGTTGCCGAGCTGGTCCACGCGCAGGACGAAGGAGAAAAAGAGCTCGCCGGCTGAGAGGTTGGTTCCGAGCGGCAGGCGCAGGCTCATGGAGGCGTTGCTCCAGGTCAACCGGTTGTCAGCGGGAGCCTGCAAGCCGGGCGCTTCGAGGTTGCCGGCCTCGACGACGCCGGAGGTGCCGCCATTCAGGAGCCAGCCGCCCTGTCCGGCCAGCACACTGCCGGCGGGATAGGCAAACGGCTCGTAAAGGAGGGGAGGAACGACAACCCACGGGAGGGTATTGGTGGGATTGGTGAAATAAATCAGGACCTCCTCGCCGTCGCTCACCCCGTCGCCGTCCGTGTCCGCCCGGTTGGGATCCGTTCCGAACACCGTCGTCTCGGCTTCGTCGCTGAGCCCGTCGTCATCGCTGTCCCGCAGCCGCGCCAGCAACAAGCGGGGCCCGTTGGCGCCGGCCTCGGAGGCGGCGATGCGCAGGCCGTCCGGTTGCGTGTCGCCGGGCGCCAGCGAGGGCAGGGTCAGGTTCCAGCGCGGCTCCTGCGCGATGAGAAAGCTGACCTCGTGGTTGGTGGCGCCGCGCACGAATGGGGTCACGTCAATCTGGCGTTCGGCGAACTGGGTTGAAGTAAAAACCAGTTGACCCTGGATAAAGGCCGAGTCGCCCAGGCCGTGGACGAACTGGTGGGCAATGCGATTGCCGGCCGGGACGTTTTGCAGCAGGCTGGGGGCGGTGGCCCACGTGACGTTCGTTTGCCACCAGCCGTTGTTGGTGAGGCCGTACACGTGCGCCTGGACGGTGGCGTTGGTGGCCAGCGAAGCCCCCGACACCGTCAAGACCGCCAGTTGCACATCGGGGAGATAAACCGCCGGCAGGCGGAATTTGAGGAGGGCGGCACTCCGGTTCGAGACATCGGCCGGGTCATTGCGAACAACCAGCAGGGACTCCGCGCCGAAATTCAGATGCCGGTTCGCGCCGTCCCGGACCGTGGCATCGTCGGTCGCCGGACAGGAAAACCTGGGGTCGCCGGCCGCGCTGAGGTGCTGCGGTTTGGCGGGAAGGGTGACGAGCCATACGCTGCCCGTGGGCTGGGTAAAGGTCTCAACCCGGCCGGCCAGGACCCGGGTGAAATGCGCAACCCCGCCGTGGGAGCTCTCGCTGACCTCTTCAATCAAAACGCGGTTGTCGTCGGGGATATTCAGCGCCGAAACATCCACAGTCACCGGCGCGGCGGTGGTCGAAAAGTTGGCCGAGAAGACATGGTAGCGGGCCGTGGCGGGGTCATGACCGGCCAGGAGGGCGAGATGGCTGAGGCTGGAGTCGGCGGCCAGCGGGTGGAGGGCGCGGCCGGGCGAGAAACCCTTGTTGAGCAGCCGCCAGACCTCGCCGGCCTTGGTAATGCCGCCGATGTTGTAGGGCGCGGCGCTGTTGTCCACGTAGTGCATGCCGTTTTTGCGCACGGGATAAACATCGTCGGCATCCCCGTCGGTCTGGCTGAACTTGAAGCAATAAAGCTCGGACGCGCCGTTTTGAATGAGGTTGACCGCAATGGCGCCCAGGCGGGGATATTTGGTCGGGTAGTCCAGCGTGTCCGGCATGGCGTCGAAGTTCGCCGCCGTGTGGACATTGAACTCCGAGATGCTCACCGGGAAAACCGGCTCGGGCGTCATGGCGGCGGCCAGGGCGTTGCGCAGGGTGGCCAGGTTCAGCCCAAAGGTGGCCGGGGTGGCGTTGTATTGGTGGTAATCGTACTGATGCAGCAGCCAGAACGCCGGGTCGGTCTGGCCCAGGAAATTCACGTGCCGGTTGTTCACCACCAGTTGGCCCCAGGAGTTGTAACTCGAGGTGGTGATGACCGGCGCCAGCACCATCGGAACCAGGCTGCGGCCGTAGAGGGTGTTGACGTCGGCCAGCGCGCATTGAATGGCGTCGGAACAGAGTTGCAGCCGCTCGAGGTACTGGGCTTGCGTCAGCCCCCCCGCGCTCGAGTGGTCCGGCTCGTTGAACATTTGGAACCGCCGCACCTCGAAGGCGCGCGCGAGGTAGAAGGCCTGCGCGTAGTAATGCTGCCACAGCTCCCACTTGCCCGCCCAATCCGCTGAGTTGCTGATGACAAACGACCCGAGGCTGGCGGTGAGGTTGAGGTCAATCTCCACCCCCAGCCTGCGCAACTCGGCGAAGGCGTATTCCGGCTGCAGGCGGTTGGCGCCGTGCTGGGCCGGCGTGTTGTAGCGGTTGGTGAAATTGGCCCAGTTGATGAAGGCGGGATTGAGCGGGTCCGCCCGCAATGCCGCCCGGCGGGCCAGAAAACTCGCCTCCTCCGTCACCCCGTCCCCCCGGCCGGCAATATCGTCCACGTTTTCGATGAGGCTCGCGGTCAAGAAGACCCGGGCGCCGCTCACGCCGGCATAACGCCACCATTCCCGGGTGTTGCTGCCGGGATAAAAATGGCCCGAGTTGTAAGCCAGCAACCGGGGTGTGGCGCCCAAAGTGTTGGGCTGGATGACCACGGTGCCGGCGCCGGCCCCCGGCATCCAGGGGCTTGCAGTCAGCGCCGACAGAACAAGAAACAGCGCGGTGATGGAAGAATAACAGCGCACAAAACTTCGTTTCCCGACGGGGTTTAACGTTTAAACCGGCCCGATTCTGCCATGCTCCCATTCTCACCGCTCCCGCCGCCCCTTGGCAACCTATTTTACCGACCGGATTGCGTGAGGGTTAGCCGCGAAGAGGCGCAGAGGGCGCAAGGGGGGAAGGGTGGCGGGGCTCCGGCCTTCGTTGTCCGCCAAGGCCTCGGTGCCCTCTCGCGGTCTGTTGTTCTGTTTCACCTTGTTTTTGCGTCTCTTGCGTTTTGTCGCGGCCAACTGCTTGGTTGGTTTGGCGCCGGCTCGAGCGCGGGGGCGGGGAGCTCCCCGCATGAGGGTTAGCCGCGAAGAGGCGCAGAAGGCGCAAGAAAGAAGGGGAGGCAGCCTGCAACTTCAGAAAGGGGGTTGCCGGTTGGTGACGACCGCCAAGGGCTCAGCGCCCCCTGGCGCGGTGTTGTCATGCTTCACCTTCTTTTTGCGTCTCTTGCGTTTTTTCGCGGCCAACTCGTTGGTCGGTTTGGTGCCTGCTCGAGCGCGGGGGGGCGGGGAGCTCCCCGCATCAGGGTTAGCCGCGAAGAGGCGCAGAGGGCGCAAGAAAGAAGGGGAGGCAGCCTGCAACTTCAGAATGGGGGTTGCCGGTTGCTGACGACCGCCGAGGGCTCAGCGCCCTCTCGCGGTGGGTTGTCCTGTTTCACCTTCTTTTTGCGTATGTTGCGTTTTTTCGCGGCCAACTGCTTGGTTGGTTTGGCGCCTGCTCGAGCGCGGGGAGGCCCGCGCATGAGGCTTGGCCGCAAAGAGGCGCAGAGCGCGCAAGAAAGCAGGGGGGCCGACTAGCCGCCAGCAGGTTCGTGACCGATCCGCGAGAGCGCGAATTTACGGATTTCGTATTTCGGCGCGCCAAAGTTCATGAGCAAGCCGTGTTCGATGCGGGAGGCACGGAGGTAGCCCAAGAGTTGAGCAATGTGTTCGTCGGCAAGCGCCTTCACCGCCTTCAATTCCACGATCAGGCGGTTGTCCACGAACAGATCGGCGAAGTATTCGCCGATGAGAGTGCCATCCTCATCGTAAACGGTCAGCGGGTGTTGTTGCTTCACGTCCAGGCCCAGTTTGCGGAGCCGGTGGGCCAGGGCGTTTTCATAGACCTTTTCCAGGTGGCCATGTTTGTGATAGCGGTGAATCGCGAACGCGGTTTCCCGCACGGTGTCACAGAGTTTCATGATGTCTTGCATAAGTGAATCGTTGGCCGCGAAGAGGCCCAAAAAGCCCAAGAAAGCAGGGGAGGCAGCCTGCGAGTTGAGCCAAGGGTTTGCCGGTTGGTCACGACCGCCCAGGGCTCAGCGCCATCTGGCGGTGGGTTGTCATGCTTCATCTTGTTTTTGCGTGTCTTGCGCTTTTTCGCCCCCTTTGCGGAGGGATTTGTTGCATGAGGCTTGGCCGCCAAGAGGCGCAAAAAGCGCAAGAAAGCAGGGGAGGCAGCCCACCAGTTGAGCCAGGGGGTTGCCGGTTGGTGATGACCACCAAGGGCTCGGTGCCAGCTCGCGGTGGGTTGTCCTGTTTCACCTTGTCTTTGCGTGTCATGCGTTTTTTCGCGGCGAATTCTTTGGTTGGTTTGCCGTGCCGCGGTTTGAATCAGGCGGGGGCGGGGAGGTCCCCGCATCAGGCTTGGCCGCGAAGAGGCCCAAAAAGCGCAAGAAAGGAGGGGAGGCAGCCTGCGAGTTGAGCCAGGGGTTTGCCGGTTGGTCATGACCGCCCAGGGCTCAGCGCCAGCTCGCGGTGGGTTGTCATGCTTCATCTTGTTTTTGCGTGTCTTGCGTTTTTTCGCGGCGAATTCTTTGGTTGGTTTGCCGTGCCGCGGTTTGAATCAGGCGGGGGCGGGTGACGGCGGCGCCGGGCCGAGGGTTTCCCCTTCGGTGAATTTGGGCATGATCTGCCGCTGGGCGGGGCTGACCTTGCCGTTATTCACCATGGCGAGCACGGTGGCGCAGATCGCCCGGGCCATGGTCTCGGGACTCACGACGTAGCGGGCCACGCTGGGCACCACGCGCTCGAGGAACGAATCGTGGTCACGCGAAATGAGCGCCACGTCCTCCGGGATACGGACGCCGCTGCGCAGGAGATGCCCCATGACCGTGAGCACGTTCATGGACCGGGACACCAGCAGGGCGGTCGGCGCCCCCGGGCGCCGGAACAGGCCGTTGAGGCGGGCGCACAGGTTCGAGACCGTGCCGTCATGGCGGACCACGCAACCCTGGATGTTGTGCCGGCGGGTCTGGGCGATCCCTTCCTCGAATCCTTGCTCGCTCTCGAGATCGCCGGCCGCGCCGGAATCCGGATTCAGCAGCGCGATCCGCTCATGGCCGCGCGACAGGAACAAGCCGACCGCATGGCGGCAGATGGCGCGATAAGCCTTGTCCACAAAGGGGAGGTCCACGCCCGGATGCCGGGAACCGACAATGACACACGGGAGCTGCCGGCGGGAGAACCAGAGTTGCATTTCCCGCGTCGAGTTGGCGAGGACCCATCCGGCGGGACGCAACTGCTCGTGGAGCACCGCCAGGCTTCGCGCCAGCCCCGGGCCGTAGTAGGCCCGGTTGGTGTGCACCTCGAGGTGGTGGCCCGTTTCCTCCAAAACCAGCCGCAGCTCGTTGGTCCAAAACGCGTCGAAGGGGGGCAGAAACTGAAGCGGGACTCGCGCCAGCAGCACGACGCGGGTCCGCGGCGGCGATTCAACCTGAACGGCGCCTGGCTCAATCTCGCGCCGTTTGCCCTGGGCCGACCGCACCAGGCCTTCCTGTTCGAGGCGTTGCAGCGCCCGGCGCAGCGTCATCCGCGCGATGCGATACTCGGCGCAAAGCTCATGTTCCGACGGCAGCCATTTGCGCCATTCCCCGGCCCGGATGCGGTTGCGCAGGATGGCCGCGGTTTGCGCGACCAAGGTCAGTTTCTGGGGCAAGGGTTGCATGGTCCGGACCCGCCGTCGCTGTGGTTTACTTGTCCAAACCTTATACAATTGCCCTCTTCAAGGCAAGCCCAACCGCCAGACAGGCTGGAGCCGGCGTCAGAAACCGCGCGCCCCCCGCGAGGCCAGTGGCGGGGCGGCGCGCGCCGCGGGGTGTTTGTCAGTCCGCCGGACTTACGCCGGCACGGGATGCTGCCAGGGGGCGCGGTAAGGCCGGGCCAGCAACCGCGTGGCCTCAGGATCGCCCGGCACCACCCGCTTGGCCGGGCCATAGACCAAGGGACGGTTCAACTGCATGGAGAGGTTCGCCAGAATGCAGGCGGCGGTGGAGATGTGCCCCTCTTCGACGTCCGCGATGGGACGCGACCGCGTTTCGATGGCAGCGAGAAAATCCTTCATGTGCCGGCGGGTGGCGGGCGCGGCGTTGAGCTCGATGTCCTTCTCGGTGACATCCTCGGGGTATTGCTCGCGCTCGAAGAGGCATTCGAAATGGATCGGTTTGGCGTCCCTGCCCTGCGGGATGAAGTCCGCCCGCATGGTGCTGGCTTTCAGCGTCCCCTTTTCGCCGTAAATGAACAGCGCCCAGGGATAATCCGGATCGGGCGGCGTGCCCCAGGTGCGATGCTGCCACACGGCGTTAAAGCCGTCGTGCTCGAAGGTGGCGACCTGGGTGTCGCTGATGTTGGACTTGCCATCCTTTTGCACATAAATCCCGCCGGTTGAGGTGATGCGCCTGGGCCAGCCCAATCCCAGCATCCAGCGGACCGTGTCGTACATGTGAACGCACATGTCGCCGGTGATCCCGTTGCCATACTCCATGAAGGTGCGCCACCAGCGCCGGTGCGGCAGGCCGTCGTAGGGCCGCAGCGGCGCCGGCCCCGTCCACATTTCATAATCCAGATGATCCGGAACCGGCTGCACCGGGGGGTTGCCGTTGGCCCGCATGTGGAAATAGCAGCACATTTCGACATGACCGATCCGGCCGAGGAGGCCCGCGTCAACCACCTGTTTTTTCGCCTCAATCAAATGCGGCGTGCTCTTGCGCTGGGTGCCGATCTGCACGACCCGTTTGTGTTTCCGCGCGGCCGCCAGAATCGCCTCGCCCTCGAGCACGTCGGCGCTGATCGGTTTTTGCAGGTACACATCCGCGCCCGCTTCGATGGCGGCAATGGCGTGCAGGGCGTGCCAGTGATCCGGCGAGCCCACCAGCACAATGTCAAACTGGTGTTCCTTGAGCATCTGGCGGTAGTCGCCATAGGTGCGCGGCGGTCGCGGCGATTTCTGCCGCTGCGCCGCGATCTCCAGCGCCCCGGCCAGCATCCGCTTGTCCGGGTCGCACAACGCGACAATTTCGACGGGGGCAACCTGGACAAGCCGCCAAAGATCGCTCTGTCCGTACCAGCCGGCGCCGATCAGCCCCACCTTGTATTTTCGGTCCGGCGCCGCCCCCCGCGCCACCGCGGGGAATCCGAGCACCCCGGCGCCGCCGGCCACGGCCAAGGCGGTCATTTTCAAAAACTCACGGCGTGTGCTGCCACTTCCATTGGTTTGATTTGTCATGATCGGTATCTCTTGATTGGTCAGTTCATCCGGGCGGGCGGGGCCAGCCGCAATCCCGGGAAGGCACGGCTGCCAACGCCACATAGCCTGGAGCCAGTTCTCGGATTCGAACCGAGGACCGACGGTTTACAAAACCGTTGCTCTACCACTGAGCTAAACTGGCTTAACCAGCCCCGCAGGCTCACGATTCTATACCTTTCCAAGCCGGGCAGGTCAAGGATGGCCACCCGGCTGCAAGGCGGTGCCGCGCGGGGGGGGAAGGGCTTGACGCTGCCGCGGGCGCCGCTAGCCTCTGCCGCGCGGAGGCAAGGCGCCGGCCGGACCGGCGCGCGCGCCAACGCCTGAAATTGAAACGCTTATGTCATCAACGCCCCCGCCCCCCGGCCCGACCGACCCCGTCCGCACCGTGGAAGAGCGAGACCGGCAGTGGCTCGAAACCGTTTATCGGGGCGACCGGGAACGGGACCTGACGCCGCGTGCCGTGCTGGCGGGCATGGTTTTCGGGGGGTTGATGTCACTGTCCAACCTTTACGTTGGGCTGAAGTCCGGCTGGGGGCTTGGGGTGGACATCGCGGCGGTGATCGTGATTTTTGCGGTGTTCAAGGCGCTGCGGGGGCTGGGGATTGTCAAGGTCGAATTCGGGCTGATGGAGAACACCATCATGATGACCGTCGCCGTGGCGGCGAGCTGGATTTCCTCCGCCGGCCTGGTGTCAGCGGTACCGGCCCTGACAATGTTGACCGGCTACGAGTTTGTCTGGTGGCAACTGGCGCTCTTTATCTCGGTCATCTTGTATCTTGGACTGTTCATGGCCATCCCTTTCAAGCGGCAGATGATCCAGATTGATTCGCTGCGTTTCCCCGCCAACATTCCCACCGGCGAGACTCTCAAAGCCATGTATTCGCACGGCGGTGAGGCGATGAAACGGGCCAAAGCCCTGGGAATCGCCGGGGTGCTGGGCATGCTCGTTGCGGGACTGCGGGACGGGCTGGGATGGATTCCCGGCCAGCTCAATCTGGGCTGGCAGATTCAGCGCGTGAGCCTCGGCAAGCTCACTCTCAGCCTCGAGCCCAGTCTGATTTTCATCGGAATCGGCGCCCTGTTTGGCATCAAGGTTGGGCTGAGCATGCTGTTTGGGCTGATGCTCAACAATGCGGTTCTGGCGCCCGGCCTTATCAACGCGAAAATCATCCAGCACCCGCCTCCGCAGATTCGGGCGGGGGCCCTGCCCAGACTGCCCGTGTCGGTTGCCGCCGGACAAAGCCTCGAAGTGATGCTCGAGGAGGCGGCGGCCGGGCCTGAACTAGCCGCCGGGGCCACCACCAACTTTTTCCGTTACACGTGGACCCAGCCAACCGTCTATGGCGATCTGGCCGCGCTTCAACGCGATCTGGCCGCGCCGCAGTTGGCCGACGGCTCGCCCAATCCCTTCCATCCGAACATCGCGCTCCAGATCACCCCCAGCAAAACGCTCGGCGGCGAGATTCTGGTGCTCGAAGCCCCGGCCGCCCGGCTCTGGGAGGCGCGACTCTCGCTGCCCGGGCAACAGCCGGCGGCGCTGGTCGAGGCGCTGGGTTTCAAACCCGGGGCAACGGCTGTGCAGACCGTCGGGGGTTTTCGAAACATCAGCGCCTGGTCGCTCTGGCCGGGCGCGACGGTCCTGGTGGTGGGCGGTCTGCTGGCCCTGGCGCTTCAATGGCGAACGCTGGGGCGCACCTTCGCCTCCATGTTCAGCGGTCTGGGCGGCCGGACCGGCGCGCCGCGCGGGGTGCTGGACCACCTCGAGATTCCCATGCGCTGGTTTGTCATTGGCTTTCTCGTCACCGGGCTGGCGGCGATGCTCCTGCTGGCGTGGCTTTTTTCGATCCCCTGGCCCATGGGCCTTCTGGCGGTCCTCATGACCTGTTTCCTTGCGGCCGTCGCGGCCCGCGCCGGGGCGGAGATTGGTATCAATCCGATCGGCGCCCTGGGCAAAGTCACCCAGTTGACCTACGGCGTCATCGCCCCGGGCAACATTCCCGCGAACTTGATGACGGCGGGAGTGACGGCCGGCGCGGCGGCCAGTTGCAGTGATACCATCGGCAATTTGAAGGTCGGCCACATGGTGGGAGCCAATCCGCGCCGGCAATTTATCGCCCAACTCTTCGGCGTGCTGGCCGGCTCGCTGCTGGCGGTGCCGGCCTATTTCATCCTGGTGCCTGATGCCAATGCGCTGGGCGGTGAGAAATTTCCCGCCCCCTCGGCCTTGGTGTGGATGGGGGTGGCCAAGGTCCTGTCGCAGGGGCTGAGCACGCTGCCGCCCAGCGCCGTGCTCGCCATGGGCATCGCCTTTTTCGCCGGCGTTGTCATCGTCGTCATTGACCGCGTCTTTCCAAAAGCCCGGCCCTACACACCCTCGCCGGCCGCGCTGGGCATTGCGCTGACGATTCCGGCCTACACCAGTTTCGCCATGTTCCTGGGCGCGTTGATCGCCTGGATGCTGGAGAAAAGAGCGGCGCAGTGGAACGCCACCTACACCATTCCCATTGCCTCGGGGTGCATCGCGGGCGAAAGCATCATGGGCGTGATCCTGGCCGCCTTGCTGGCGTTCGGCATTCTCGGCTGACCCAAGAAACACTTTACGCGGCAGCCAGCTTGTTGTTTCCTAATCCACCGTAGCATGTCAAGCGCCACATCCGGAGCCGGCCCAACCGCGGGGACGCCGACTGTCCTTGGCCGTTTCGTGGCCAAGTTCACCGTTCTGCGCGGGGCCACCCGGGAGCTCTGGATCACCTTCGCGGTCAAGCTCCTGGGCATCCTGGCGTACAGCGTCGCCAACTCGACCTTGGTGCTGTGGCTTTCCTACGACTTGGGCTACAGCGACGTGAAAGCGGGGGCGTTGGTGTTCGGCTGGTCCGCGCTGATGACCTTTTTCACCGTTCTGGTGGGTTCGTTCACCGACGCGATTGGGTTGCGGAAGACATTCCTGCTGGGGGTTTGGATATGTGTGGTGGCGCGGGTGGTGATGACCTTCGCCACCGCAAAATGGCTGGCCATCAGCGGCGGCCTGGTGCTGCTGGCGGCCGGCGAAGCGCTGGGCACGCCGGTGCTGGTCGCCGCCGTCCGCCGCTACTCGACCACGGCCCAGCGGTCCATTTCCTTCTCCATCTTCTACGCGGTGATGAACCTCGGCTTTTTCATCGGCGGCTTCATCTTCGATTATGTTCGCCAAACGTTGGGCGAACCGCATGGCCGGCTGGAGCTGCCGATCCTCGGTGTGGAACTGACCACCTACCGCACGCTGTTCCTGGTCAGCCTCGGCATCGAAATGCTGCTCCTGCCGCTCCTCTATTTCGGGCTTCGAGACGGCGTCGAGGCGACGGACGAAGGCGTGCGCATCACCCCGGAAAAGCCCAAATACCCTCACGAGCGCCTCTGGCGGTCGCTGGAGTTGACGGTCCGGGATGCGCTGCGCGACACGGTGCGCATCTTCACCGGGCTCTGGCGCCAGCCGGGCTTCTACAAATTTCTCGCCTTCCTGGCCTTCGCGGCCTTCGTGCGATTGATCTTCGTCCAAATGTACTACACCTATCCGAAGTTTGGCCTGCGGGAGCTGGGACCGGGCGCGCCGATCGGCCGATTATGGAACATCAACTCGCTGCTGATCATCTTCCTCGTACCTCTGGTGGGCGCGCTGACGCAACGCGTGGCCGCCTACACCATGGTCACGATTGGCAGCGCGGTCGCCGCCGCCTCGGTCTTCATCATGGCCCTGCCGCCGGCCTGGTTCGAACCGCTGGCCGACGGAATCCTGGGCCAGGTGGTTGGGGGCTTTTACCTCCGGCTGACCGGCCCCGTGAACCCTTACTATGTCATGATCTTCCTGTTCGTGCTGATGCTGTCAGTAGGGGAATCCATTTACTCGCCGCGGCTGTACGAATATGCCGCCGCGATTGCGCCCAAGGGCCAGGAAGCCTCCTACATGTCCATCTCCTACCTGCCCTTTTTCCTCGCCAAACTGCTGGTCGCCGGCTCCTCCGGCTGGTTGCTGTCCATCTACTGCCCCGAGACCGGTCCGCGCAACTCGGCCATGCTCTGGCTCATCATTGCCCTGACCACCACCGTTGCCCCCGCCGGCTTGATCTTTTTCCGCCGCCTCATCCGCGTCAAGGAAGCCGGCCGGGAATAAGTCTCCAAGCCCGCGCACGCGGCCCGGACCTACTTTGTCAACGCGTCAACCGCCGCCTGTTGAAAGGCGCGCCGCACGTCGCTGGCGTCGCTGTTCGGGAAATTCGAGCGTTGCACCATGAGGATGAAGGCCACCCCGCGCGCGGGATCCACCCAAGCCTGCGTCCCCCACGCGCCGCCGTGGCCGTAAGTTCCCGGCGACAGCATCGCCGCCACCCCTTCATGCGGCGCGCGCAGGATGCAGGTGCCGATGCCCCAGCCGTAGTTGGCGCCATGCCGGCCATACTCAGGCGACTGCATGAAGCCGGTGGGCAGGTCCCCCGTCTGGACCGTGGAGAGCAGTCTCATGGCCTCGGGGCTGAGAAAGCGTTTGCCCTTATAGACGCCGTGACCCAGGAGCATCTGGCAGAACCGCGCATAGTCCGGGCCGGTGGAGAACAAGCCGCCGTTGCCCAGCGGCGGCCGGCCCCGAACCCCAAACTGGGTCGAGGGCGGCACCGGTTCCAGCGCGCCGGTCTCACGTTTTTTGGCATAAGCCGTCACCAGCCGCTGCCGCACCCTGCCCTCGGGATAAAACGTGGTGTTCTTCATCCCCAGCGGTTTGAAAATCCGCTGCTCGACAAAGACATCGAACGACAAACCACTGACCACCTCGACCACCCGCGCCGCCGTATTGATCGAGGACTGGCAATACTTCCATTGGGTCCCCGGCTCGAACTGCATCGGCGCGGCAAGATAATGGGGAACCAGCTCCGCCAGCGTGCGCGCCTGGCGGGACGCCTCGCCACTGGCTTCGCCCAGCCCCGACGTGTGCGTCAGCAGTTGCGCCAGCGTCAGGTTCGCCGCGTTCCCCGAGGGCGTCCGGAGGCTGGCAAACTCCGGCAGATATTTCGCCACCGGGTCCTCCACCCGCAGTTTGCCCTCATCCTGGAGCATCAACACCGCCACCGCCGTCACCGGCTTGGTCATCGAAGCAATCCAAAACACCGAATCGGGGCGCATGGCTTTCTTCTCCGCCATGTTGGCCCAGCCGGTGGCCTCCAAATGCAGGGTCTTGTCCTTGTCAACCACCACCGTGACGGCGCCGGCAATTTCGCCCGCCTCCACCGCCGCTTGCATCGCCGCTCCCACGCCCTGCAACCGGGGCGCCGCACCCACAGCCAGTGCTGACGACATCAACAAGACGGGACAAATCCTGAGTTGCGTTGGCATAAGTCGTTCTCGTAACAGAACGACCCGCCCGCTTCAACCCCAAAACCCTGGTTTGCGGGCGATAGTTCTAAAGTGGACTCGGAGTTGGAGAGTGTAGCGGCCGAGCACATCCGGCCATTTGGACAAGGTCTTGGTTGGAGGAACGACCCAGAGGCGCTGGTTGGGGCGGTGGATGATGAGAGCCGAGTGAAGGCGTGTCGGAGCAATTTTCCAGGTCCGGCCCAGGAACTCGATTGAGGAAGCGGAGCTGAGCCGGCGCGGGATGTGCAAAGCCAAGCGCAGGTCCAGCAGGGTGGCGCGGACCAGCTTCTTCAAGCCAGTCAGGTAGGGGAGTGGATTAAGGTTGACTTCCGGGGCGAGGGAGTCCTATATTCAAAGCTGTCCCAGACAAAAAACGTAACGACGAAATTCTGAGAACTCTAAACGTTGTGGTGAGTTATGAAACCGTTTGCCAAGCTTTGTCAGACCGCCGCAGGCGCCGTTGTTGGGATGCTGGCCCTGGGGGTTTGCGCCCAGACGCCCAACCTGCCGCCGACGGTTCGAATCGTCCATCCCGTTGAGGGGGCGGTGTTTGGAGCTCCCCTGGACCTCCCGCTGGTGGCCGAGGCGCGCGATGCCGACGGTGCGGTCGTGTCCGTCGAGTTTTTTGCCGGCGACCAAAGTCTCGGCATGGGGGTGAGGCGCCTGAATGCGACCAACGTTTTCGCGCTGGTTTGGAGCAATGCGCCTGCCGGGCGGCACATCCTGACCGCCAGGGCTACGGATGATGACGGTGCGGTGGGAATCTCCCTGCCGGTGTCCATCACGGTCGGGCCGTTGCCCCCGCCGCCCCCGCCGCAGCCGGTCGTCACGATTCGCGCCAGTGACCCCTATGCGACCGAACCCTGCCCGGGAGGTTCGGCGGTTGATCCCGCCCGCTTTACGATCATTCGCTCCGGAAACACGAACGTCCAGTTGCTGGTGTTTTACTCGATCGGCGGCACGGCGGCCAACGGCACGGATTACGTCAGGATCACCAACGCGGTGGTCGTCCCGGCCGGGCGGGTGGAGGCGCCCATTGTGATTCATCCCCTGGGGGACAACCTGGTGGAAGGCACCGAGAGTGTGGTGCTGCGCCTCGAGCCGATGGCCTGCATCGCGATTTATCCGCCGCCGCCGGAATGTTACCTGGTCGGCCAGCCGGCGGAAGCCGTCGCGTTCATCCGCGATTGTCCCGAACCGCCCAACCGCCCGCCGCTGGTCCAGATCGTCAAGCCGTTTAATGGCGCGGTGTTCTAGGCGCCCGCCACCATTGGGATTGTGGCGGACACGGTGGATGCGGACGGGTATGTCTGGAAAGTCGAGTTTTTTGAAGGAACCAACTCGATCGGCGAGCAGTCCAAAATGTTCCTGATCCCCCCCACCAACGGAACGCATATTCCCTACGAGATGGTCTGGAAGGATGTGCCGCCCGGAAGGTATGTCCTGACGGCGCGGGCCACCGACAGCCAGGGGGCCGTGGGCGTTTCAGCGCCGGTGCAAATCGCGGTGGTCACGAACCTGCCGCCGCCGGTGACGAACCTGCCGCCGGTGCTGAGCGTGCTGGCCGTGGACCCGGTGGCCATCGAGGGCACCAATTGCTGGGGCTGGCGCAACCCGACCAATCGCTGGACGGTTGGCACCACCAACTGCGTTGAATTCGCAGCGGACCTTTGCGCCCCCGTATGGTGGTTCACCAATTGCGGCCCGAAGAATGCCATGTTCCTCGTGCGCCGCGCCGGCGATACCAACGCCGAACTCACGGTGCGCTACGCTCTCAGCGGCACCGCCACCAATGGCGTGGACTACGACGAGTTGCCGGGCGTGGTGACCCTCCCGGCGGGCGCGCGCCGCGCCGAAATCCTGGTGGTCCCGAAGCCGGACAATTTGCCCGAGCCGATTGAAACGGTGATTCTGCGGCTGTTGCCGGCGCCGGTGGCGCCCAACACCCCGCCGGCCTATCTGGTCGGCGCGCCCAGCCGCGCGGGGGCTGTCATCGTCGAGAATCCGCCACCGCGTCCCCTCGTCCGCCTGCTGGCCGACAAGTGTTTCCATCTCGGCGCCGAAGCCGTGGACGGCGCGTGGTATCGCATTGAGTGTTCGCTCGATTTGCGCACCTGGACGCCGCTTTGCACGGCGCAGGCGGTCCAAGGCATGCTCCACTTCGTGGACCCGGACGCCGAGTCGGCGCCCAACCGGTTCTATCGGGCGGTGCCCGAGCCCGAACCGGCGGACTAACGGGCCGGCGGCGGTTCGGCTTCCGGCCCGTTGAGCGCCCAGCGTTTGGGGGCGGGGGGGAGAAGCCTCCGTGCCAGCCGCCGTTGCCGGCGCGGGACCGGGCAGCCTCCTCAAGTAACGGCTCGGTTTGACCGGCGGCGGCGCCCGGCGCTCAACGAATCTTCTCCGTGAGAATCGCCACCAGGTCCGCGATTTTCACCCGCTCCTGCTTCATGCTGTCGCGTTCCCGCAGCGTGACGGTATCCTGAAGTTCGGGGCCTTTCTCGCCCAGGGTATCAAAGTCAATCGTGACGCCGAAGGGCGTGCCGGCCTCGTCCTGCCGCCGGTAGCGCCGGCCGATCGCGCCGGCTTCGTCGTAAAAGACGCTCAGGTGCGGCCGGAGCAAATCCCGCACTTCCTTCGCCTTTTTCACCAGCTCGGGTTTGTTCTTGAGGAGGGGAAAGACCGCCACTTTGATCGGCGCGATGCGCGGATGGAACCGCAGGACCACGCGGGTCTCGAGTTTGCCTTTTTCGTCCGGCGCCTGGTCTTCCGAATACGCGTGGCATAACAGCGCCAGCGCCATGCGGTCCACCCCGGCGCTGGGCTCGATGACATGCGGAACATAATAGCCCTTGGTCAGCCCCTCGGCATCCTGCCGCGCCAGTTGCGCGGCTTTTTCAGCCGGTTCGCCCGCCTTGGTCAGATACTTGAGCCGCGCCTGGTAATAGCGTTCGCGCAGCTCGTCCTGTTTGGCCGGCGCCAGCTTCGGCCAGGCGGCCTTGAGTTCCTCGTCAAAGACCGTCATCGGTTTGCCGCAAAACCGCTGATGCTGGCTCAAATCAAAATCGCTCCGCGCCGCGATGCCCTCCAGCTCCTGCGTCCCGAACGGAAACTTGAACAGCAAATCCACCGTCGCCCGCGCGTAGTGCGCCAGCTCCTCCGGCTTCTGCCAATACTCCTCGAGGGTGGCGCGCGGCAGGCCGATTTCCTCGTAAAAGCGAATCCGCTCCTCGACCCAGTACTGGTGCCACATCTGCCAGCCCCAGTCCGGTTGCGGCTCGCCCGGGTGCCCGGGGCCGGCGGGCACGGCCACCCGGCCGCAAATGGCTTCGACCGCCTCGTCCGGCTTGATGAAGAACTCGAGCTCCATTTGCTCGAATTCGCGGGAGCGGAAGGTGAAGTTGCGCGGCGTGACCTCGTTCCGGAACGCCTTCCCCATCTGGGCCACGCCGAAGGGGACCTTCTGCCGCGACGTCTCCAGCACATTCTTGAACTGCGCGAAAATCGCCTGGGCGGTTTCGGGGCGAAGATAGGCCACATTCTCCTCGCTGCGGATCGGGCCCACCACGGTTTCGAACATCAGGTTGAAGGGCCGCGCCTCGGTTTTCTCGCCGTCGCATTCGCTGGCCATCTTGCTGGGCTTTTGCGGACAGGGAATTTCATGCATCTGGTCCGCGCGGAACCGCGCCTTGCACTTCTTGCAGTCCACCATCGGGTCGCTGAACGTATCCACGTGCCCCGACGCCTTCCAGATCCGGGGATGCATGATGATGGTCGCGTCCAGGCCCACCACGTCGTCGCGCAGCCGCGTCATCTTGTTCCACCAATACTCCTTCACGTTCCGCTTCAAGTCCGTTCCCAGCGGGCCATAATCCCAAAAACCATTCAACCCCCCGTAAATCTCCGAGGATTGAAAAATGAATCCGCGGCGTTTGCAGAGGGAGACGATTTTCTCCATCAACTCACCGGCTTTTGCTTCGGCCATAAGGCCGCCCAGTCTCCTTCACCCGCCCCTCCAAGTCAAGCGGCGCGCCCGATCGCTGTTGCTTTTTGCCTTTCCCCGCGTACCTTGGGCGTCCTGACGGTCCGTTGAATGCGACAATTCATCACCATCGCCGCTAATGCTCTGATGGAACTGGTGCGGCAGCCGGTCTTCTTGCTGCTCATGACCAGCTCGGCCCTGTTCATCATTTTCCTGGCCGCCCCCTTCTACTTTGCGTTTGGCGACGAACCCAAACTGGTCAAGAACAGCACCCTGGCTGTCGCCTTGCTGGCCGGGCTCTTTGGCGCCGTCCTGGCCGCCTCCGCCTCCCTGGCCCGCGAAATTCGTTCCGGCACCGCCCTGGCGGTGCTCTCCAAACCGGTGGGCCGGGCCCAATTCCTCACCGCCAAGTATCTGGGCGTCATCGCCGCCCTTTCCCTGCTTTGTTACGTCAACCTGCTGGCCATTCTGCTGGCCAGCCGGATGGCCTTCGACGCTTACGGCAGCACCGACCGCTTTGCCATCGCCGTCTTCGCCGCCGGGGTCGTCCTGGCCTACCTGCTCGGCGGCTTCAGCAATTTCTTCCTGCGCCGGCCGTTTGTCTCGGACGCCGTTTTTGCCCTCCTGCTCACCACCACCCTGGCCTTCATCGTCATCAACTCGTTCGACAAGGACCTCAAACCCCAGGCCTTTGCCGCCGGGGTGGATTGGCGGCTGGTCCCCGCCGGCGTCCTGCTGCTCTTTGCCGTTTGGGTGATTGCCGCCATTGCCCTGGCCGCCTCGACCCGTCTCGACACGGTCCCCACCCTCGTCGTCTGCTCGGCCTTCTTTCTGGTGGGCATCATGTCCGACTACCTGTTTGGCCGGCCCGCCGCCCAAGGCTCCTGGTGGGCCGCCGTTCTCTACGCCCTGACTCCCAACTGGCAAATCTTCTGGCTCGCCGACGCCCTCGAAACGGGCAAAACCACCTTCCACTGGGACTACGTCCTCAAATCGTTCGCGTATGCCGCGGCCTACGTGGGGGCCGCCCTGGCGCTGGCCGTCGCCCTCTTCGAAGACCGCGAACTCAGTTAGCTCAACCCTTGGGAATCCGCGTCCTCGGTAACCGGTCAGGGCCCGGGTGAACACCCCATGAAGCGCGGCAGCGGCGGCATCAAGCGGCCGGGCTCCTGCAATTCCATCGCTGTCCCCTTCCGCGGAGGCTGGCGGTCTGCCGCGGGCCGGCCCGCGAGACTTATTCGTAGCGGAGGGATTCGATGGGGTCGAGGTTGGCGGCTTTGTAGGCGGGGTAGGTGCCGAAGACGATGCCGACCAGCGAGCAGATGCCCAGGCCGATTAGAACCCAGTCCACGGGGATGGCCGGCGACAATTTGAGGAAGTAGGCGGCGGCATTGCCGCCGAGGATGCCCAGGACGACTCCCAGGACGCCGCCGACCTGGCACAACACAATGGCCTCGAGGATGAACTGGGTCATGATGTTGCGTTTCTTGGCGCCGACCGCGCGGCGGATGCCGATCTCGCGCGTGCGCTCCGTCACCGAGACCAGCATGATGTTCATAATGCCCACGCCCGCGGCCAGCAAGGCGATGGAACTGACCACGGCAATTCCGACGCGCACGGCGAGGGTGAAGGCATTGAACTGGGCGATGATGGAGTCGTTGGAAAAGATTTCGAAGTCATCCTCGGCGCCGGGCGGCACCTTGCGAATGACGCGCAAGGCGCCGCGCACCTGCTCGACGGTGTCCTCGTACGCCTCCTGGCTGGGGGCCTGAACGAGGAAACTCAGGCTGCGGCCCCAGCGCCCGAACCGGTTCAGGCCGGTGGTGATGGGGACGATGACGAAGTTATCCTGGTCGCCGCCGAGGGAGCCGCCCTTGGGCTCGAGCACGCCGACGACGGTGTAGTTGATGCCGTTG
>JARKQH010000287.1 GCA_029974925.1 Verrucomicrobiota bacterium | reverse complement strand
CCCCGGCCGTTGCGATACTTCACCCGGGTGACTCGTTCGCCCGACGCCGGCCACAGCAAGGTCAGCGTCTCGCCGTCGGGTTGCAGCGTCCCGCCAAAGGCCGCATAGACCGGCGCGGCCGCGCCATAGGCGGCGGCGAAGGCGGTGAGGTTGGCGGCCAGCACGCGATATTCCCCCGGGCCGATGGTGGCGCCCGGCGGGAAGGTATAACCCACCCCGCGCACTTCCAGGTTCGACAGATCGAACGTCACATTGGTGGACGTGTTGAACAGCTCGACAAACTCGGCGCCCGGCACCGCCGCCGCGTACTGGATCTCGCTGATCACCACATGATTGGAGGCCGCGGGGAGGGCGCCGGAATAGATCGCGGACAAAACGTTGCTGGCCCCGGCGACCGGCTGGCCGTTAATGTCCACGCCCACCACGCTGAGGTAATTGGACCCGTTGACCAGCGGGACGGCGATGCGCCAGCTCTTCACATCCGTCCAAGTCAGGGGCCACTCGGCCCCGTTGACGCGGATGGATTTGATGCTGACCGGCGCCTGGCCGGTGAGAAAAGCCACGTTGTTGCTCAAGGTCACGCCGGGGTTGACCGTGAAGGAGGTGGCATTGGCAGCCCCGAGCTGGTTGGCGATGCTGCTGCGGGCCCGGGTGAGCCAGTTCTTGATCGAAGCATTGGGATTCTCCACCTGCAGCCCGTTGGCCGCAAAAGCCTTGTATTTGGCATCCATGAGCGGGCCGCTCACGCTCACGTCCAGCGGTCCGTTGACCAGCTCCTCGAGCGCGCGCCAATACATCCGGCGGAAGACCGGTTCGTTGTAGATGTTCTGCGTGTTGGGGTCCTGCCCGTTGGCGGCAAAGAGCGATTCGCCCGGGCCCCAGGAACCATTGCCGATGACAATGTTAAAGTCAAACATCAGCAGCGAATACCGGGTGCCTTTCGTCCCCACATACCCATACAGATTCTGGGCGTTCGGGCAGCCAAACGCGTCCCAGTTCCCCGCGGCGTGGTTCGCGGCGAACACGCGCATCCAGTTTTCCATGTTCGCCAGGTGTTCCATGCGCTCGGCATAGCCCGGCGTGCCATACGTGCTGGCGGCATCAATGAGCGAAAACACATTGGTGTAATCGTTTTCGAAACTGGGGGTCTGTCGGACGAGAAAATTGTAGCGATAACGGGCCGTCTTTTTCACCCCGCCGGTTGTGGTGTAGGGCATCAGATTGCACCACGAGGCGTTGTTGAAAGGCACGTAAGAGCCGGTCGGGAAGGGCCCGAACTCGAACCAGGGTTGCATTTTGTAAAGCCACCCTTCGTCGTCGTCGGGGAACCACTGCTCCACGATGTCATCGTCGGGCGTTTGGGCGTCCTCCATGAGCGTGCCGCGACGGACGCCGTTGACGAACACCGCGACGTGACGGCGGTTCAACCAGGGAACCCCCAGGCGCCGGAGGAACGAGTTGGCAATCTGCTCGCGCTGCAGGCTGAGGTCGTCGCCGGCGCCGTTGCCGGGTTGATGCAGTTTGTTGAAGGAGCTCGCGCCGAGGAATTTGTTGTCGTCCGGGAAAACCCACTTGTAGTGGCAGAGATTGCCCGCCGGGCTGTCAAAGCCCTGGTGATAAGGGCTGCCGGCAAAGCGCGCCTCGACGTTGTAAATGACCCGCGAGCCGGAAACGAAGGTGCCGTCATGAAGCTCGTTGCTGAGGTCGGACATGGCGCTCCAGCGCGTGACATTGGTCTGGCTGATCCAGAGATGGTACGCGGCGAAACTGCCGCCCGGCTCGGGATCACCAAAGCGGATCAGGCATTCCCGCACCGGACGGGTGTTGTCGAACAAGGCGGGGTAACGCGCGATATTGAACAGGTTGTCGCTGGCATCCACATAGAAGGCTACCAACGTGCCGGGCGGCTGGCCGGGGATGGTGCCGCTGAACACCCCGTCGTTGGCCACCCAATCGCCCCCCGTCCCGGTGTCGCGCAGGGCCACGGCGGTGTAGCTGGCCGAGGGGTCCACGCGATAATACAGATAGGCATTGCGCAATCCGTAGGCCGAATGGAAGCGGGCGGTCACAACCGCGGGTTGGTAACCCGCTGGAAGCGAGGGGGAATGGGTTACCTCGTAAATCGCCGGCGGCGCGGCGGTCACGGCCCGGCTGTTCCGGGCGCCCGGCGTGCCCAGGTTGCGGGGAATGTCCATGGGGCCCACCACCTCGAGCCAATTGCCGTTGAGCCGGAGCAGAATTTCCCGCGCGCCTTTCAACCAGCGCGCCCGCAGGCGCAGCGTGGCCGTCTGGCCTTGTTGCAGCGTGTTGCTCAGCAGCGCGAACTGGCAGGAATTGTCGCCGGTCCACATCCGGTTCGAGGCGCGGACATGCAGGCAGCCGCTGCTGAGGTAGCCGGTGCCGGTCTCGCGCGAGGAGCGGGAATGGTTGCCCTGCATCCACCAGTTGGCCGAACCGGTTTCGAAGTCCGGGTTGGCCACCAGATTCTGCCCCGTCGTGCCGGCACGCACCTCGATGCCGTCCACGAGGCATTCTCCGGTATCGAGCAGGCCCAACTGGCCGTAAAGGATGCCCGGGTCATAGTTGTTGCCGTGGTCCAGCACGCCGGTGGTTTCCAAAGTGATCCAGGCCGATTTTTGAGTTTCATCGCTGTCCGCCCAGTTGGCCCCGAGGCGGTTGTTGGCCGCGGGATCAATCAGTTCCAAACTGCTGCCGCCGCCGTCGGACCATTGCCCCCAAGCCCCGCCCGTCTGGTAGTCCACCTCGTTGACCGGAATCTGGACTTTGTTGGTGGTCACCACGCCCAGCTCGTTGGTCGAAAGGATGACATCCGGCATGGTCAGGACAATGCGCTCGCCGCTGTGCGCCAGCCGGCCGCTGAAATCCCCCAGGCAGTTGGTCAGATTCAGTTGGGCGTAATTGGAGCGAAGCAGGCTGGCGTTGCGCGCCACCACCAGGTAGCCGCCGGGACCCAGGAATGTATCGGGAGGGAATTGATAACTGATGCCCCCGCCGAGCCGCCAGTTGCCCAGGTTGACCCCGTTGGTGCTCCGGTTGTGCAGCTCGACATATTGCCAGTCATCGTTCCGGTGGACGGAGTTATACATGATCTCGTTGATGACCACCGTCTCCCGCCGGATCGCCGCGTTGGCCGCCCCGGGCGTCAGGGATTCCAGCCGGTAGAATTCGCTCGCTCCGTCCGGCCAGCGCCCATAGGCCACCCCGTTTTCCTGCGCCTCGAACCGCAGGGCATCCAGCACCCGCGTGCCCTCCGGATTGCGGAAATAGATCGTCTCGCCCGCGGCATTGAGCGCGAAATTCAGATTGGTTTCGTAAAAGACCAAAAAGCCCCGGGCCGGGATTATGGTGCCCGGTGGGATGACATATTTATTGGTGGCGGGGTCATCGCTGAGGGTGCAACCGGCGAGGTTGACCGCCTGCGTCGAGTGGTTGTAAAGCTCGATATAGTCCCACTGGGGCAGGTCCGTGTGAGCCAGAATCTCATTGATCATCACGTTCCTCAAGGGACTCGGACGAAACGCCTCCATCTGGCCAGGGGACCCCCCCACAATGTCGCTGGCGGCCCAGGCGCGCACATCGCGTTCTCCGTAGCTGGGCTGGGCCAGAACCAGCGAGTGGCCGGCACCATGCGGCGCGGCGGGCCAGGGCGGGTCCGACGAGTAGGGAACGATCAACAATTCCGACCCCAGTTCATCCAGGAGCTTGAGGGTGTCGGATTTCTTGAGACTGCCCGTGTAAGGCCCGGTGACGTTGGTAACCCCGTAAACCTGGCGGATGCTCTCCGGCGAGGCGGCAATCACCAGAAAGGCCCCCGCGTCGAGGCGCGAGTTGGGCGGGAAGGTGTAGGTCAATTCCTCCGCCACCAACCGGTACCCGCTGAGGTCGTGGAACCACGGGTTGGAATTGAAGATTTCAATGAACTCGAGGTTGTTGGTGTCGGACCGGCTCGCCGGTTTGTACATGATTTCGGTGATGGCAATGGGGGTCTTGCGGCTCGAGGGGCCCGGCGGGGCGTATGGGCTGGCAACCGTTGCCAGAACCGCCCCCAGCGCCGGCCCTTGGTCGGCAAAAGTCGCGTTGGCGGCGGCGGCAGCATTCTGGCTGCTCAAGGCCCAACCCACATAGATTTGCGAAGGCAGGGCCAGCGTGGCCGAGCCCAGTTGGGTCCAATTGGTGCCATCGAAGCCCGCATAGCCGGTGAACACATTGCCCGCCCGTTTGAGACGGACCCACGTATGCGGATAATTGGGCGGAAAGGAACCTGAACTTTGCGTGTTGCCCGCCGTTGCATCGCGCCATTCAAAAGTGGTCCCATGCATCGCCGGGGCGCTGAACACCGCCGCAAACCGCGACTTGGGGTCCACGCTCTCCCGCGCCATCAAGCCCGCCTTGGCCCAAACCTCAGGCGCGACAAAACTGCCCACACGGCCCCGAAGGTCGAAATCCCCGCTCAACATCTGACAGGCGAACCCAAACTGGTCCGCGCTCCCGCCGATGCCGGCGCCGCCAGCCGTCATCGCCAGGCCGCTGGCGGTGATCTCACTGCCCCCGGCGGGGATGGAAGGCGAGCCCACATCGAACACCGCGAAGGGCGAAGCCAGGAAGCTCACCTGGGTTCCCGGCGCCAGGCGGTTCGAGACGCTGGCGCGATCGTAAAGGTTCGTCAGCAGAATGCTGTAATTGCTGCCCATGCTCAGCGGCGCCGTGGCCAGCAGAACCGTGGCGCCATCGGCGCTTAAGGTCGCGGAGCTGACCGCCAGGCCGTTGGTGAAGCGGTACGAGGCGGGATTGGTGGCGGTCAAAGGGGCCAGCGGCTCCGAGAATACGATTTGAACGAGAGAGGTCGAAAGATTGAAGGCTTTCACGCACTCGGGAGGGATGGTGTCAGCCAGCACGTTGAGCGTCACCGGCGCGCTGGTAATAACCCCCGCGGCGTTGGAGAGCACGCAGGCATAAACCAGGCCCTGATGCAGGGCGGGCGTCGGGTTGGTCACCACCAGGACCGAGGCAAGCCCGGCCGGGCCGGGGACATTCGTCCCGTTGATCCGCCATTGATAGGCCACGGGAGCGCGGTTGGTGCTCAGGACCTGGAACCGCATCGGAACCCCTTCCATCACGGTCCCATTGGTTGTCTGCTCGTAAATCCCCGGAGGCGTCACCAGCCCCGAGCAGGGGACCACCCGTGTTGCACTGTTGGTGCCCAGCCCCGGAATCGGCTCTTCGATCGTTCCGTCCGGCAAAATCCACCGCAGGCTGAAGTTGTCGCCGCCGTAGCCCTGCCGCATCAAGGCCTCGAGGTAATAGCGTTGGCCTTGCTCCAGTTGAATCGGGGCCGAGGTCTGGCTGGCTTCGCGGAACCACTCGCGCGGGTTGGTCCAGCCACTGACCCAGGCAATCGGTTGCATCCCGCCGGGGGCCTCACCACTGCTCAAGTAAACCACCGAGCTGTCATCACTGGCGACCTGAAACACGTAACTGCCTGACATCGGGGGCACTACAAAACCGCGCAGCCGCTGGCCATATTCATTCATCCCTGTATTCGAACCGGTTTCTATCTCGGGCAGCACCCGCGTCCAAATGGTAACTGGCCGGTCAGGCCAGTTCGGGTTGTAGGTCGTATTGGTCAGGGCATCCATCGGGGTCGGCGCCGACGAGGACAGGCTGGTCCACAGTTCGCGGTAGATGCCAAAGGGTGCCTCGAGCGTGCTGGCGGCATTGGTGGCCGAGACGTTGCTGAAGGTGCTGGTGCTCAACTCGTTGTTGTTGTGGGCGGTCACACACAAGCCAGCCAGTGCCGCCGGATTCATCGAAACCACCTGGCCGGGACCAATCGAGGTCCACGATTGGCCGTTCCCGCTCCAATAACCGCTGAAAGTGTCTCCCGAACGAACCAGTCTCACCCAGTAGGGCGGGCTCAAACCGGCGATTTGTGAATTGTAGGCTTCCCCGCCCGTGACCGGACGCCACTGAAAATTCACCCCGTTCCCCGGTGTTGCCACCACCATCGCGAAGGCGGCGCCCGGCGCGGTGCTGTCGCGAAACATCACTCCCGCCTTGGCCCAGGAATCGGTTTCCTCCTGCGTTTCCACCCGTGCCATGATCTCGGCCTCGGGGCCCGACAGCCGGCAAACAAAGTGAAATTGATCGTAAGTGCCCCAGATATCGCTACCTCCGCCTTCCACGGTCCAGATGCCCGCATTGTAACTGGCCGACCCGGCCAGACCGGGAGAGCCGATGTCGAGGTTGCTCCATCCCTCCGGCAGTTGTCCCTGGCAGCGGGTTCCCATCAACAACAAGCCCAGCATCAGCCAGAAAATACTCGCGAAAGGGATTCTTCTCATACATCGGGATGGTTTGGAGGCGCGCACTGCAATGCCGAGCTTAATCATAAACAAGGAGTTGGGTTTGGCAACGCTAAATTCGATAAATGGACAATACTAATGATGAGCATGTGATATTCTAACTAAAGCCGGACGACGTAATCCTAATTTTTTCCCTTGCCTCGCCGCCACGCCCTCTGTAAGATGGCGGGCAGTTCACCACAACACAGGTTGCTTATGCGGCGAACAGATTCTGGCCGCAGGGAGAGACGGTGTTGGGGTGCAGGCTGCCGCCGGGCGTCGAAAAGGCCGGCGGCGCAACCCAGTAACTAACAAACCAAGAAGCGATGAAAACCAAGTCACTTACAGCACTTACGACGGCTTTCCTGTTTTCCGCAGGAGTCGCCTCCGCGCAACTCACCTGGCAGGGGGCCGATATCGGCGGTCCCCAATATGCCGGCAGCTACACCGATAACGGGGACGGCACCCTGACGATTAAAGGTGGGGGCTGGGATATCTGGGGCGGATGGGACGGCTATTATTATTATTACACTGCGGGGGTAACCGGGCTGGTTTGGGACGCGACGGTGAGGGTGCGCGACCTCCAAGGGCCGGATTGGTGGACCAAGTGCGAATTGATGGTCCATTACCCGGCGCCGTCGGGGGAGTTCTGGCGCATGGCCAATTACCCCTTTGTTGCCGCTATGACGACGCGAGCCGCCGGCCAGAACCGGGTCGCGGCCCAGTTCCGTCCCAATATTGAAGTGGACTGCCGGGCCTTCGACGATGGCAACGGGTATCCAACCGTCACGCCGAGTTACCCCAACACCTGGCTAAGAATCTCCCGAGTTGGGCCGGTGTTTAAGATGTTCACCAGCACCGACGGGACCTCTTGGACCGAATATGCGCAATGGGACACCAGCAAGACCGACCATGGTTTCAGCGGGGTGTATTGGCCGGAAAACATGATGGTGGGCATCGCCGTGACCGCCCACAACAATGACGATCCGAACATGGCCACCGCGGTGATTTCCGACCTGAGCCTCGTTCAGGGTTCGGTGACGCCTCCGACTGCCATCGGCGCGACGCTGCAACCGACCAACAAGACGGTTTATGCCGGCCAGCCGGCCAGTTTTTACTTCGACACCACCAACAATGCGCCGCAATTGCTTCCGCCGACATATACCAGCTATCAGTGGTTCAAGGGCGGCAATCCCATTCCCGGCGCGACCGGCAAGAATCTCACCTTCCTGACGACCGCAGCAGACAACGGCGCGCAATTGTACTGCCGGGCTACCTGTTATGCGGCCACGATCAATAGTGATACCGTGACCCTGACCGTGCTGCCGGGCACCATTTACACCAACGCCCTGCGGGCGGAGGTGTTCTGGGGCGCCACCAGCGTGGCGCAGGTCGAGGGCGGGGCGGTGGGCGGCGGCGTGGTTAGCGCCTGGACCGCCTTCGATCAACCGAACAACATCGGCGACAACTACGTCCGGCGGGTCAGCGGCTATTTTATCCCCTGGGTGACCGATGTGTATGAGTTTTACATCAATTCGGACGACGACAGCCATCTCTACCTCAGCACCAACAGCAATCCGGCCAACAAGATGTTGATCGCGGAGGAAACCGGCTGGGCCAATCCCCGCAACTGGACATCCGGCGGCAATCTCGGGCAGAAATGCAGCACGACTTACAGCCCGGATGGCGGCATGACCTTCCCCGGCTTGACGGGGTACCCGCTCGAGGCCGGGCAATTGTATTACATCGAGGCGGTGCAACGCGAAGGCGGCGGCGGCGACAACCTGAGCGTCTATGCCAAGTTGCTTTACGACCTGGCGCCGGCGGACGGCACACCTTCGACCTTGACTGCGGCGAGCAATAACATCGCGGTCATGGCGGGACCGGTCACCACCCTGACCTGGGTGAGCGAGCCGCCCAGCTCGATGAGCGTGGCGCAGGGGCAGACGGTCCAATTGAACTGTCAGGCCGTCAGCGATTGCGAGTTCCCGTTATTCTACCACTGGTATCGGGTGGGGGTCGGCGAGGTCGGCAACGCTCAATCCTACACTCTGACGACCTCGCCCGTGGACGACGGCGCGCAGTTCTACGCGGTAGCCAGCACGCCAATCGGCGGACTGGTGATTACCAGCCGGGTCTGCACGCTGTCGGTGCAGTCCGCCATTTTCGAAAGGGGCTTTGTCAAGGTCGAGGTGTGGGAAGGACTCCAGAATCGGGCGGCCGTTCGGGACGGCACGGCGGGTCTGCCGACCTACACCACCACCTCGCCCAAGTTTATCCAGCCGCTGAATGTGGGTGACAACTACACCCGCAAGGTGTCCGGATACTTCATTCCGGCGACGAATGCCGATTATGTGTTTTTCCTGTGCTCGGACGATGATTCCTGGCTGTACCTAAGCACCAACGATCTACCGGCCGGCAAGCAGTGGATTGCGGAGCAGACCGATTGGGCCGATCCGCGCAAGTGGCTGAGTGGCGGAAACACCAGCCAAAAACGTTCGGACCTGTTCACACCCGACGGCGGGCAGACCTACCCCGGCGCGGCGGGATACCCGCTGGTGGCTGGCCAGAAGTACTATATGGAAGCCATTCATCGGGAGGGCTCCGGTGGCGACAATGTGGGGGTGACCTACAATACCGTCGGGGAATGGGATTATCCTGTGGATGATGCCGAAACCCGGTTGGGCGGGAATCTCATTGGCATGGATGCGCCGCGGTCCCGCGCCTGGTTCGTGCAGCAGCCGGCAAACCTGGTGGCGGCACCTTACACCTACGCCCGGTTCTCCGTGGTGGGAGGAACCGATTCCACCCTGCCGGTGGGTTCCATCACCGACACGGCCCGCAATCGCTTCTTGATGTATCAGTGGCAGCGGGGCGGAGTGGACATCCCCGGCGCAACCGCCAGCACGCTGACCCTCATGGTTACGCCGGCCGACAACGGGGCGCAGTTCGTCTGCAAGATGCGCTCGCTGGGGTTGGCGGACAACGCGTTGAACCCCATCTGGACCAACAGCGCAACGGCCACTCTGACCGTTCAGGGGGTGTTCGAGCCGGGCGTGGCCCTGGTGGAATTCTGGCCCAATACGACCAGCAAGGATCTGGTCCTGAACAATGTGGCCGGGAATCCGGCTTATGTGACCACCTCGCCGGCCTTCGAAGCGAACACTGGCGGACCGGACACCTTGGACAACTACGTGCGCCGGGTGTCGGGCTACTTCGTGCCGGCCGAGTCGGGCGTTTACGACTTCTTCGTAACGTCGGATGACGACTGCAACGTTTATCTGAGCCTGGACATCTCGCCGTTAAACAAACAGTTGATCTGCCAGGAAACCGACTGGTCGGGCGGCAGTCGGCAATGGCAAACCGTTGGCGGCGGCACCTTGGCGCAGCGCCGTTCGGATCAATGGTCGCCGGACGGCGGCACCACGGTGCCGTGGGCGGCAGGCTTCAACCTGACGGCAGGCCAGAAGTATTACGTCGAAGCGGTCCAGCACGAGGGCGGTGGCGGGGACTATGTGCAGGTCACGGCCATTAAACGGCCGGGCGCTCCCCCGGCAAACGGCGACGCCAGCTTGCTCACGGGCAACGTCATTGGCGCCTACGTGCCCAAATCCACCATGGTGGCCTTCACCCTCCAACCCACCAACCTGACGGTGACGGGGCCTGTGGTTGCCAACTTCTATGCGGCGGGCATTTCCGACTCAACGATCAGCTTCGGCGTGATTGGCGCGCCGGTTACCACCGAGTTCGTCCGGTACCAGTGGCAGAAGGATGGTGTGGATATTCCGGGTGCAACCCGGTCCAGCCTGGCCTACCAGGTTTCTTCGGCCGCGGACAACGGGGCGACGTTCGTCTGCAAGATTCGCGGTCTGGGTTACTCGGATGCGAGCCTGAACCCGATCTGGAGCAACAGCCAGCCGGCGACGCTTACGATCAACGATCCGACGCCGCCCGCGCTGGCCTATGCGTCGTTCTTCACGGACATCAACGTGGAGCCCAACATCCAGGTGGTGGACATTCTGTTCAGCAAGCGGATGGACGGCGCCACGCTGGCGAATCTGAACAACTACGTCATCCCGGGATTGACCATAACCGCGGTCACCATCCGCACCAACGACTACAAAGCCGTGCGCCTGACGGTGACGGGCACACCGACCCAGCCGTTCACCGTCACGGTGAACAACCTCAAAGACTACCTGGGGAACAACCTGGTCTCGGGCTCGTCGCTGCCGGTCAAC
>JARKQH010000281.1 GCA_029974925.1 Verrucomicrobiota bacterium | reverse complement strand
CACACGGCACACCCCGCTGCACCTTCGGGGCGCGGTGGTGCGGGCAACACACCAACAGCTAAGAAGGGACTCCAATGAAGAAGACCAACAACACAACCGCTACCGCACCCGCCGAGCTGGAAGAACTCGCCGGGCGGCTCGCCGCGATGGGCTGGCGGGTGGAAACGTTCGACGGCCGCGGAGGAATCTTGCCCCCGGGCCGTGCCCCGCGCCGCAGGCTGCTGGTGCCGCGGGTGCTGGACGCCGAGGGGCGCGTTCTCGGCTGCCTCGTGCTGGACGAGCGGGGCACGGTGCGGGTGCTCGGGCCGTGGGAGGCTCGCGTCTCGGGGCCGGAGGTGGAGGCATGAAGAAAGGCAACCTGCCCGGGCCCGACGACCTGATGGTCGAACTCGGGCCGAAGGGGCGCGCACTGTTGGCGGAGCTGGAAGAGCGAGACCGCCAACGCCCGGGGGAGCCGGACGGCGTGTGGCGTGCCCGCGTGATTCTGGCCCGGGGTGCGGACCAGATTCTGATGCAGCGGTGGCTGGTCGCGCACGGCTACGTCGCGGACCCGATGCCCGCCAAGCACTCCGCACCGAAAGCGAGCTACGGGCTCTGCAAGGGAATCCTGCGGGACGGCCGCTCCTGTCGCGCCGTGGCGTCCTTGCCGAGCGGCTACTGCCGTGTGCATGCCCCGAAGGCCCGCCAGAGCCCCGAGAAGGCCCCGAGGAAGCCCGCGCCCGCCGCTACCGCCCCCCGCGCCGCCAGGGCCGCACAACGCCGCCTGGAGGCCGACGCGGCCCGCGCTGCCCGCAAGGCACAGCGGGACGCCCGCAGGGCGGAAGAACGGTCCCCTGTCGCGGGGCAGTGCTCTGGGCTGACGAAGCTGGGGCGGCGGTGTCGGCTGATGGCCGATGGCGACGACGGCCGGTGCGCGCTGCACCAGGACCGTGCGCTGTAGCTGGTAAACGATGTCTATCTGCCAAACTGGTTGACATGGGACGAGGGCTTGGTGTGAAGCAGCGCGCGCTGATGGCTGCCCTGGAGAAGCACGAGGTCGTGTTCGTGGTGCCGGATGATGTCAACCACTCCGAGGCCGTCTCGCTTGGTCGCGCTGCCCGTGGTCTTGCGCGGCGCGGGTTGGCACGGGCAATCTACGTCAGGCGGCTGGACCGGCTGGGGCGGTATTCGGGCCATCTGGCGCTGACCAGCGTGGACAGCATGCTCTGCGGTGATGCCTATCGGCTCGGCAGCCCGTCGTGGGTGGACCCGAGCCTCGGGCGGTTGTGGGAGTCCTTGAGCGGCGAGCTGCAAGCCGCTGTGTTGGAGCACGTGACCGGCAGGGCCGTCTCCCCGCGCACAGCAGCACGAATTGCCCGCGAGATGCGCGAACGCGAGGCAGCCGCGTAGTCGGAGCTACCCAGCAGGGCGCGGCGGCACCTGGGCGAAGATTGCGCTGCACGCGGCCATGAGGTCGACGTGATAGGCGTTTTCCAAACAGTCGAGCGCAAACCGGGCCGCGACATCGGGGTCAAACCCCTCCGCCGTCAGCAGCCAACTCCAGTTCGGGTTATCCGCGTGCGGGGGGCGGGCCGCATATCTGGCCAGCTCGGCCTCGTCGGCGGGGCTGAGCTGGTGGTTGACAGGCAGCACCGCATTGCCCGGCAGCTCGACCGTGAGCAGACCACTGCCGTCTTCGAGGCTCGCCCACTGCACGTACGCCGCGCCCCC
>JARKQH010000276.1 GCA_029974925.1 Verrucomicrobiota bacterium | reverse complement strand
GAACGGCGGCGGCTGGCCGGGCTGGCGGCGCAACTGGCGGCCGCGCCCTGCCCGCAGGCCGACGCCTGGGACCGCGCCCTGCTTTTGCACCTGTCCCGCACGCTGCGCCAGTTCTGCTGAGGGCTTGGAGCGCCCCCGGTTGTGGTTCGGATACAACTTTGGTTTTGACGTTGTCCCCCGCGCGCTGCAGGCTGGAACCAGTGCCTATGACCTCTCGCGAACGAGTGCTCGCCGCCTTGAATCATCAGGAGCCGGATCGAATCCCAATTGACCTTTCCGGACATCGGTCCTCAGGCATTGCCGCCATGGCCTATGCCCGCTTGCGCGATCATCTCGGTTTGCCCAAACGCCCGATCCGGGTTTACGACCCGGTGCAACAACTTGCGATTGTGGATGAGGACGTGCTCGAGCGGTTCCGGGTGGACACGATCGAGCTGGGCCGCGCGTTTGCGCTCGAGGAAAAATGGTGGACGGAGTGGGTGCTGCCCGACGGCACGCCCTGCCTGATGCCGGTCTGGGCCAAACCCGAGCGCCGGGACGGGGCATGGGTGCTGCGCTCGGCCCGCACCGGCGCGGTCATTGCCCAGATGCCCGATGGGGTCTGGTATTTCGAGCAAACGGTGTATCCCTTCGCCGAGCGCGAAGACCTGGACCACCTCGAGGATTATCTGAGCGAATCCATGTGGACCGCGGTGGCGTCGCCGCCGGGACCGATCGTGGCGGGACCGGACGGCCCGCGGCTGCTGGCTGAGGGGGCGCGCCGGCTCCGGCAGCAGACCGACCGGGCCATCATCGGCTTGTTTGGCGGGAACCTGCTCGAATTTGGGCAGTTCCTGTTCCGGAATGACGTGTTTTTCATGCTGCTGGCCGGGGAGCCCGACCGCGCGCACCGGTTCCTGGACCGGCTGATGCAGATGCACCTCCGCAACCTCGAGCAGTTTCTGGCCAGCGCCGGCCCGCACCTGGACCTCATTCTCTTTGGCGATGACCTCGGGATGCAGTTGGGGCCGCAGGTTTCCCCGGCGATGTACCGCGAGTTTTTCCAGCCGCGCGAGCGCGAGCTGTGGGGCCTGGTGAAGGCGCGGGCGCCTCATCTGAAGGTGATGTTGCATTGCTGCGGGGGCGTGCGGGAGCTGCTGCCGGGTCTGATTGAAGCCGGTCTTGACGCAATCAATCCCGTCCAAATCACCTGCAAGGGCATGGACCCCGCCGGATTGAAGCGCGACTTTGGCACGAAACTCACGTTCTGGGGCGGCGGCTGCGACACGCGGGAAGTTCTCGGCCAGGCCAGGCCCGCCCAGGTCCGGGACCATGTCCGGCGTCTGATGGACATCTGGCGGCCGGGCGGCGGCTACGTGTTCCAGCAGGTTCACAACATTCTGGCGGATGTGCCGCCCGAGAACATCGTGGCCATGCTCGATGCCGTGGAATGAGTCGCCCGGGCCGGCGCCGCCCGGCTCGCTCAACCCTTTTCTGCAACCCCTCATACGACGAACCCGATGCACGGCACTCTTGAACCCGCAACCGGCTCCGCGTCCTCCCGCTCCCGCGGCGGAAGGGGCATCCTCATCATCAGCGCCATTGTCGCCGCCCTCGGCTCGTTTCTGTTCGGTTTCGATACCGCGGTGATTTCGGGCACCACCGAGTCGCTCGAAAAGGTTTTTTCGCTGAGCAAATTCTGGCTCGGCTTCACCGTTTCGAGCGCCTTGATCGGCACCATGGTCGGCTCGCTGCTGGCCGGAAGGCCCGCGGACCTTTGGGGCCGCCGCCCCGTGCTGGGCGCCCTGGCGGTGCTGTTCCTGATCTCGGCTGCGGGCTGCGCGCTGGCGTGGAACTGGCATGCGTTGCTGTTTTTCCGCTGGCTCGGCGGGGTGGCCGTCGGGGGGGCGTCGGTCGTTTGCCCGATGTACATCACGGAGATTGCGCCCGCGCGAAACCGGGGTCTGCTGGTGGCCGTCAGCCAGTTGAACATCGTGGTGGGCATCCTGGCGGCGTATTTGTCCAATTACCTGGTCGCGCGGCTGGTGGGCGCGGAAGTGGCGTCGGTCTGGCGCTGGATGTTTGGGGTGATGGGCGTGCCGGCGCTGGCCTTTCTGATCACGGCGGCCTTGATCCCCGAAAGCCCGCGCTGGCTGGTCAAGCAGGGACAGCGGCCCCGGGCCGAGGAGGTCCTGGCTCGTTTTGGACATGAAGACCCGGTCCGGGAAGCGGCCGAAATCGAGGAATCGCTTCGGGCTGAGGGGGCGGCTCACACCACGGGGTTTGCCGGGCTGCTGGGAATGGCCGTTTTGGCGCAGGTGTTCGCCGTGCTGGTGCTGTACGATGTCAACCGGTTCATTCTCGCAGCGGTGCTGGCGCTGTTGGCGGCCGGCTTTCTGGGCCTGCTCTGGCAGTTCCCGCGAAAACATCTCAAGGTGCTCCTGCTGGCCTGCATGGTGGGCGCCTTCAACCAGCTCGATGGCATCAACGCCGTTATCTATTACACCACCGACATCTTCCGCATGGCGGGGGCGGACAAGACCAGCGCCCTGATGCAGTCGGTGATTGTCGGGCTGACCAATCTGGTGCTGACGCTGGCCGCCATGGCGGTCATTGATCGCGTGGGGCGCAAAGCGCTCCTGCTCATCGGGTCGGTGACCTTTGTGCTGTCGCACAGCCTGGCGGCCTGGGTGTTTGCCACCCACGCCCAGGGCTGGATCGTCATGCTGGCCATGATGGGCGTGGTCGGCTCCCACGCCTTCTCCCAGGGCGCCGTCGTCTGGGTGATTATCAACGAACTGCTGCCCAACGTCGTGCGCGCCGCCGGGTCGGCGATTGTCTGCTTCCTGATTTGGGTCCTGTGCGCCTGTGTCAGTTGGACGTTCCCCGTGGTGGCCGCCGCTTCCGGCTCGTTTGCCTTTGGCTTTTTCGCCGTGATGATGGTGCTGCAGTTTGTCCTGGTCCTGAAATATCTTCCCGAAACCAAGGGCATCTCGCTCGAGCAGCTCCAGAAACGGCTGGGAACGGGCGAGGGGTGATTCGGCCCGCGCGGGAGGGATGGAATCTCGTCCAAGCCCCAAAGCCTTGCTTGCCGCAAGCGTCCGGGACGGTATGCTGGTCCTTGACGTGAAGACATTGAACTTGCTCAGCAACCGTTGTTGGTTCTTCTCCCGACCCGCCCTCCTCGCCGCCGCGCTCGTGCTCGCTTGCAATGCCCTGGCGCAAAGCCGGACGCGAACCGAGCTGACCTTTCCCGACTTGCCGGGGTGGGTGACGCTCCGGGCTGATTTCCACTCCCATACCGTCTTCTCGGATGGGAGCGTCTGGCCGGGCGTTCGCGTCGAGGAAGCCTGGCGCACGGGCCTGGATGTGATCGCGGTCACGGACCATATCGAATACACGCCGCACAAAGCGGACCTGCCGGTCAATTACCAACGGCCGTGGGAAATCGCCCGCGCCAGCGCGGAACCGCTGGGCCTCATCGCGGTCCGCGGCGCGGAAATCACGCGCGGCGAACCGCCCGGCCACCTGGTCGCCCTGTTCCTGACAAACGTCACCGCCCTCGACCAGAAAGACAACCGGGTCGCCACCCGCAATGCGGCCGAGCAGGGCGGCTTCCTGTTCTGGGCGCATCCGGGCTGGAAACAGCCCGACCGCAAGTCCGTCTGGTATGCCGAGCAAGGCGAGTTCCTGAGCAACGGGTGGCTGCATGGCATCGAGATTGTCAACGGTGACGCCTACGACCCCATCGCGCACCAGTGGTGTCTGGACAAGAACCTCACCCTGGTGGGCAATTCGGACATCCATGATCCCATCGCCTTCGAATACCCCGGGCCCCCGGGCGACATCCGGCCCGTCACCCTCGTTTTTGCCCGGGCGCGCACCGCCGAGGCCGTGCGCGAAGCGTTGTTCCAACGCCGCACCGCCGTGTTCAGCCGGGGCCAACTGTACGGTGAAGCCCGGTTCCTTGAACCGCTCTTCCACGGCTCCATCGAAATCGTCAATCCCGAAATCCGCCTGCGCGGCAACGGCCGCGCTCTGGTCCAGATTCGCAACCGCGCCCCGCTCGATTTCGACCTGCGACTCAACCCGAAACTGCCGGAAGTGGATGTGGACGGCAAAGCCCTGCTTGTGTCCGGCAAAGTTTCGCTGGTGCAGGTCCGGTGCGTGTCCGACCGGGTCTCCGGCGAGCAGGAGATTCTGTTGCCCTGCAAGGTCCTCAATCTGCACGTGGCCCCGAACAAGGCGCTCAACACCGCCCTGCGGCTCAAGGTGAAGTTTGAGTCGCGCAACTGAAACGCCTGGCCCGCCACGGAACGGCCGCCCCCTCGCGAACTGTGCGGCTGTTGCGGCGCCGGGGGTTTCGAGACGTGTCGGGCGGAGGGACCTCTGGTCTTGAGGTCATAAACGCTCGACGAGGTTGGCGCAGGAGCCGCGTAGCACGGTAAACCCTTGCGGGTGTCCGGCTGGGATTGGCCGGCAGATTGGGCTGGCGGAAGCGCGAGTGGTCTTGGCCCATCGGCACGCCGCGACGCCAGCGGTTGCGGAGTTCTCCCCGCCCACTGCCAGCGGTTTGGGTGGGAGAAGGGCGCGGAGAAACGATGAGGGATGAAGCCTGGGGAGGTGGACTCTCGGACCAGCGGACTGTCCGACCATGGGGCGACGAGATAACACGACCACGGGACGACGTGACTGCCTGACTGCCGGACTACATGAGGACAGGACTCCGTGACGGGTCTCTGACCTGGGAGCGCTGACCGCAGACCGTGGACTGCCTCGCGCTTCACCTTCCCACGCTCGCGCCCTCCCACTTGCCTGCGTTCGCGGCGGATTTGGGGATCGTCCAGGTTGCATCGGAGGGAGGGGACCCGCAGACCACGCAGAAGGACGCAGAACTGGGCGGGACCAGGCTGCGCCCCTTTCAATTTGCGCGGTCATTCGCCCGCGCTGTGGGGCCACGGCGACGAGACGTCGCCGCCCCCGAAGTGATTGAGGGTCGGGATGGGGGCTGGGACGTCTCGTCCCAGAAAGTTTTGGGTTGCGAGGGGGGCAGTGGCGACGGGACGTCGCGGCCCCGAGAGGGTGGATATAGCCGCGGATGACGCGGATGACGCGGATGGCACGGATGAGAAAGACCGGGAGAGCACGGCGGCAGGGATGGTGCTGTCCCGGACGAGCGACTTTGCCCCGCCATCCCGAGCCCTGGGCGGCGTCTCCCCCATCCGCGAAATCCGTGAAATCCGCGGTCCTTTCTTTGCTGGTCACGCCGATCGCCTCCTCCTCGGCTCTGCGCGCCTCTGCGGTCCTTTCAAAGCTCGGGACCGGACCGCACCTCCGGAAAACCGCCAAGACGCAAAATGCGCTCGGCCCCGGCAT
>JARKQH010000279.1 GCA_029974925.1 Verrucomicrobiota bacterium | reverse complement strand
ATAGAGCCCGGCCGAGTATTTCAGGAACCGCTCAACGTTGGCGGGGTCCTCGCCAACCTTCCTGGCTTCGGCCGCCATGCGGTCGGGTTCCGGATACAGGTCCACGATTTTCCCGTCCTCGAAGAAATTGCGCCAGTGGGGCCGGAGCGGGCGGATGGAAAAGTATTGAGAGAGTTTCCTGCCGCTGCGTTCGAAGAGCCGCTCGAAGAGGTGCGGCAGAGTCAGGATGGACGGCCCGAGATCGAAGGTGTAGCCGCCCGTTTTCAAGACGTTGAGCTTGCCGCCGATCCGGGGGTTCTTCTCGTGAACGGTCACTTCGTAGCCGGCCTGCCGCAGCGAGATGGCAGCGGATAATCCGCCGAGTCCCGCCCCAATGACAATAACCTTTTTTGCACTCATGGTGATTCTACATGATTCTACAGGTTCCGGGTGACCCTCGCCAGGCCGGCCCGAGCCAGGGGGTCGGACGGCTGTTGCGCCAGCGCCTGGCGGAGGCGCCCGGCGGCTGGCCGGGGCTGCCCCGGCAATTCATCGGCGCGGCCAAAGAGGGTCAGATAATGGGAGCCGCCCCCGTGGGGCTCCAAAGAAATGGGCGGGCGTTCGGTCCCCGCAGCAAACCGGCGTTGCGCAGCGTTCTCCTTCGCCGCGTCACTCGCCGCCAACCGCAGGCAGGCTGCAAGGTTCCGACTCATGCTTGATTCTTTTGTACACCATTCCCGGCAACTCTGCCAAATCGAAGATGAACCCCGCGTCGGTGGTTGCCGCCCCGCGAAGGGAGCGCTCAGGCGGTTGCTCCGGCACCCGGGGGCAGGGTCTTGCGGCGGGGGGTGGCTCTCGTGTGGAACCGAGGTTGCCAGCGGCGGGATTTGCGATTAATAAGGACGCATGGCACAGCGCGTGTTGATCGTGGGAGCGGGGCCGGGAGGGCTGGCGACAGCGATGTTGCTCGCCAAGGCTGGTCTGGAAGTCACTGTTTTTGAGAGCCAGGGCCAGGTGGGAGGACGCACCTCAGCGATCGAGGGCGACGGGTACCGGTTCGACCTGGGGCCCACGTTCTTCCTCTATCCGCAGGTGCTGGAGGAAATTTTTGCGGAGGTGGGGCGGGACCTGCACCGGGAGGTGCCGATGACCCGGCTCGACCCCCAGTATCGGCTCAGTTTCGGGGCGGGAGGCGAACTGTTGTGCCGGTCGGATGTGGAACAGATGGTCGCGGAGATTTCCAAACTGGCGCCTGCCGATGCGCCGGAGTTTCGGCGCTTCATGGCGTACAACCGGGTGAAACTCGAGAAGTTCGCGCCCTGCTTGCAGACCCCGTTTCTGGGATGGAGCGACCTGATGCAGGGCCGGCTGCTGGCCGTGCTGCCGTATCTGAAACCCTGGAAATCCCTCCATGCGGAGCTGGCCTCTCACTTCCGGGACCCGCGTTTGCAATTGGCCTTCACCTTTCAGTCCAAGTATTTGGGCATGTCGCCCTTCGAGTGTCCGAGCCTGTTTTCCATTCTGTCTTTTCTCGAATACGAGCACGGCATCTGGCATCCCACCGGCGGGTGCAACGCGCTGACGCGCGGCATGGCCCGGGTGGCGACGGAACTGGGCGCGACCATCCGGCTCAGGGAACCCGTGAAACAGATTCTTTTCGAGGGCCGGCGGGCGGTGGGAGTGCGGACGGACCAAGGCGAGTTCCGGGCCGATGCGGTTGTGGTGAACGCCGATTTTGGGTACGCCATGACCACGCTGGTGCCCAACGCGCTGCGCCGGCGCTGGACGGATGAGGCGATTGCCGCCAAGCGTTTTTCGTGCTCGACGTTCATGCTGTACCTCGGCGTCGAGGGCCGCTGCGAGCAACTGCAGCACCACAATATCCATATCGCCGCCCAGTACCGTCAGAACCTTGAGGACATTGAGAAGCGTCACGTGCTGACCGAGGACCCCTCCTTTTACGTGGAGAACCCGTGCCGGACGGACCCTTCGATGGCTCCGCCGGGCCACAGCGCGCTGTACGTGCTTGTGCCCGTGAGCCATCAACATCCCAACATTGACTGGCAGAAGGAGCGGGCGCGTTACCGGCAGGTGGCCTTGCGCCAGCTCGCCAAGTTGGGCTTGGCCGATATTGAGAAGCGGATTCGCTTCGAGCGCATCGTGACACCGGCTGACTGGGAGTCCAAGGTCGGCATCTACCGGGGGGCCACGTTCAATCTGGCGCACAACCTGGGGCAGATGCTGCACTTGCGGCCACGAAACCGGTTTGAGGATTTTGACCGCATGTACCTGGTCGGTGGCGGCACGCACCCGGGCAGCGGTCTGCCCGTTATTTTCGAGTCGGCCCGCATCAGCAGCCGGTTGCTGCTGGAGGATTTGCATCGCCGGCGGGATTAGACCGGCCGCGTTCGGGTTTCAGGTTCCATCCTTCATCCTTCATCCCGCATCCTTCCAAAGGCGTTGAGGAAAAGCGCGTGCAATTGGCCGGAATTGCGCTACAATCACGGGGGATGACGCAGCGCGTGGACACGAGCGATCCCCGGGCCGTGGCCGGGGAGGTGGAGAGGCTTTATCGCGAGATGTTTCCCGGCGGCGACTCCGCGTTCGTGCCGGAAGCGGTCGAGGCGGTGGTGGAGTGTTTTCGGGGCCGGTTTGCGGGTTTTCAGGCGGTGGACACGCGGTATCACGACATCGAGCACACGATGCAGGGGACGCTGTGTCTGGCGCGGTTGTTGCACGGGCGCAGTGGGGCCGGGGCTCTGCCGGCGCTGGAGGAGCGCATGGTCCAGCTTGGCCTTTGGGCGATCCTGCTTCACGACACCGGTTACCTGAAGCGCCTCGAGGACACGGCGGGCACGGGCGCGAAGTACACGGTGACGCATGTCAGCCGCAGCGCGGATTTCGCGGCCGGGTTCCTGGCGCGGCGCGGCTGCGCGGAAGGGGAAATCCGGGCCGTGCAGAACATGATCCGGTGCACGGGAATCAACGCCAATCTCCGGGCCATTCCATTTGGGAGCGAGGCGGAGCGGATCACCGGCTACGCGCTGGCGACGGCGGATTTGCTGGGGCAGATGTCGGCCGAGGATTACCTGGAAAAGCTGCCGGTGCTCTACGCGGAGTTTGCCGAAGCGGCGCGGTTTACGGGGGACCAGAGCCAGTTTGTGGCGTCGTTTGCGAGCGCGGAGGACCTGGTTCGGCGGACGCCGGCCTTTTGGGAGGAGTATGTGCTGCCCAAACTCAAAGGGGAGCTCGGTGGGTTGTACCGGTTTTTGAGCGATCCTTATCCCGACGGACGAAACGACTATGTTGAGCGGGTGGAGGCCAACATCGCGCTGCTGAAGCGGCACGTGGGGGGGAAGGGCGGGGCCGGTTGACGGGCCGGCGGGGGACGTCTTGCCTCGAGCCTGGGGGGATTCAAGCGCATGCTGGGTTGGGGTTGGGATTTGGTTGAGGGAATGAAACAGCAGGTGGAGGCCGTTGTCAAACCTGGCCCGCCCTGTATTTCGCCGCCGGCCTTGGACCCCTTTGTCGCTCCACTCCCACCGCCAAGGGAACAACCCCGCCAGCCGGATGGCCTTGACCCGGCGGCGGCTCCGGATTCCCCTCCGTTCCGGTCCTACCCCTCGAACGCACAAAGGGGGTTCCTGAGCCGGGACCGGTGAACGCAAACACTCCCCCGGCGGCCTGCAACGGTACGACCCCGGCCGGCTGTTTGTCGGTCAGCTTTCCGTCGGCTCGTTGCAGACGGGCTGCCAGAGGGCGATCAAGTCGTGCTCCTCGGTGCAGCGCGCCGCCTGGCCCGCATTGGAGAAGTGGACATGGATGTGCGTGGCGCCCTGTTCCAGCGCATGGCGCGCTTTTTCCTGCCCCTCCAACCGCTGGTGCATATCGCGGGTTTGAGCGACGTAGAGCGGGACCCACTGCCCGTCCTCGCTTTGGCGGCAATAGATGTAATTGCCCGGCAGGGGAGGGAACTCCGTGTCCAGATCATACACCGTGTATTGATACTGGGCGCCCGAGTGGCCTGGCCAATTGACGAGAAGTGAAGGGGTGGATTCCTCTTGCTGGCGACGACCTAATAATTTGCTTATCAAGCTCACCGTGTGGATAAGGAACCACTGCCCGGCCAGTTTGTCAAGCGACTGGCGCGGGGTCCGCCGGGTTGGCGCTGGAGTGCCGCGCGCGGCCGGGTGGGCGTTATGGGATTGCCTCCGCGTGGCGCTGCTGCTATCTGGAGCCGGTATGGCAAACCGAGAGCTTGTAAAACGCCTGCGGGAGGGCGTGAGAGCGTGGAACGAGTGGAGAGAGCAAAACCCCGATGCCGAGGCCGACCTGTCCGAGGCCAACCTGTCCGGGGCCGACCTGTCCGAGGCCAACCTGTCCGGGGCCGACCTGTCCAAGGCCGACCTAGACGGGGCCGACCTGTCCAAGGCCGCCCTAGACGGGGCCGACCTGTCCTGGGCCGACCTGTCCGAGGCCAACCTGTCCGGGGCCGACCTGTCCGGGGCCGACCTGTC